>JBBRZR010000065.1:0-15253 GCA_038236495.1 Burkholderiales bacterium | reverse complement strand
GCGCTGGCCTGGCCCTTAGCGGCGCGTCCGCTGCTGACTTGGCCGTTCTCGAAGCGCACCGCAGCGGCGTCCACCCCATGTTTGCCGGCAAAAAACACCGCCATCCGCTCACGGATCTGACGCGCCGCATCCTGCGCGGCCTTGCCGTTCAAATCAGTGCCGGTGGACGCGGCAGTGGCCGAGGTGTTGGCCACCTTGTGGGTGTCGGTGGCGGTGACCCGCACCCGCTCAAAGGCCACACCCAGCTCGTGCGCCACCACCTGCGCCACCTTGGTGTTCAGGCCCTGGCCCATCTCGGTGCCGCCGTGGTTGACCAGCACCGAGCCGTCGGCGTAGACATGCACCAGCGCGCCGGCCTGGTTGAAGTGCGCGACGTTGAACGAAATGCCGAACTTGACGGGGGTCAGCGCCAGCCCGCGCTTGAGCACGGCGCTGCGGGCGTTGTAGGCCTTGATTTCGGCCTGCCGGGCGCGGTAGTCGGCTTGCGCTTCGAGCTGGTCCACCAGCGCGCCGATGATGTTGTCCTCGACCACCTGTTCGTAGGGCGTCACGTTGTTGGCCGTGATGCCGTAGAAGTTGGCACGCCGCACCGCCAGCGCGTCCAGGCCCAGGCGGCGCGCCACGCTGTCGAGGATCACCTCGATCGCCAGCGCACCCTGCGGCCCGCCAAAACCACGGAAGGCGGTGTTGCTCTGGGTGTTGGTGCGGGCACAAAAGCCTTGCATCGCCACGTCGGGCAGCCAGTAGGCGTTATCAAAATGGCACAGCGCGCGGGTCATCACCGGCGGCGACAGGTCGGCCGAGTGGCCGGCGTTGGCCACCATCTGCACCGTCACGCCCAGGATGCGGCCTTGCGCGTCGTGGCCCACGTCCCATTCGTAGTCGAAGCCGTGGCGCCGCCCGGTGATCAGCATGTCATCGTCGCGGTCGGGCCGCAGCTTGACGGGACGCTGCAAGCGCTGTGCTGCCAGCGCGGCGATGCAGGCAAACAGCGCGCTCTGGCTCTCCTTGCCGCCAAAGCCGCCGCCCATGCGCCGGCAGGTCACCTGCACCCGGTGCGACGCCAGCTGCAGCGCGTGCGCCACCAGGTGCTGCATCTCGCTGGGGTGCTGGGTGCTGCAATGCACCAGCAGGCCGCCGTCTTCTTGCGGGATGGCGTAGCTGATCTGCCCTTCCAGGTAGAACTGCTCCTGGCCGCCGAGGGAGAACTGGCCCTGGAAGCGCTGCGGCGCGGCCACCAGCGCGGCCTTGGCGTCGCCGCGCGCCAGCTGCATCGGCGGCACCACGTACTGCTGGCGGGCATGGGCGTCCAGTGCGCTCAGCACGGCGGGCAGGGCTTCGAACTGGATCGCTTTCGGCGCCAGTGCGGCAGCGCGGCGGGCGGCGTCGCGGCTGGTGGCGATCACCGCAAACACCGGCTGGCCGACGTGGCGCAACTCAGCCTCGGCCAGGATCGGTTCGTCGTGCACGATCGGGCCGCAGTCATTGGGGCCGGGGATGTCGGTCGCGGTGTAGACCGCCACCACGCCGGGCTGGGCGCGCAGCAGGGCTAGGTCGATGGCCAGCAAGCGGCCGTGGGCCACTGGCGACAGGCCGAGCGCGGCATGCAGGGTGCCTTGGAGCTCGGGCAGGTCATCGATGTAGGGCGCAGCGCCGGCCACGTGCAAGTGGGCCGATTCGTGCGGGCGGCTGATGCCGACTTGGGCGCCGAGCTGTGCGCCGAGCTGTGCGCCGAGCTGCACTGCGGTCACGGCTGGAGCCAGGGCTTCGCGAGGGGCGTTCATCACAGGCTCCAGACTGAGGTTTCAGCGGCCTGCAGCGGCGCGTCCAGCCGGGTCTCCAGCCACAGCCGCACCAACAGGTTGCGGGCGGCGCGGCGGCGGTAGCTGGCGGACGCGCGCACGTCGGACAACGGCTGGAAGTCGTCGTCCAGCGCGGTCATCGCGGCCTGCACCGTGGCCTCGGTCCAGGGCTGGCCCAGCACGGCGGCCTCGGCCCCGGCGGCGCGTTTGACGGTGCCCGCCAGGCCGCCGAAGGCAAAACGCACCGCCTGCACCTTGTCACCCGACAGTTGCAACCACAGCCCGGCCGACAGGCCCGAGATGTCGCAGTCGAAGCGCTTGCTCAGTTTGTAGACCCGCAACTGGTCGGTGGGCTGCGGCAGGGGCACCCGCAGCGCCTGCACAAACTCGCCGGGCTGCAGCTGGTTTTTCATGTAGTCGAGGTAGAAATCCTGCAGTGGCATCACGCGCTGCGCCTCACCCCGGCGCAGCACGATGGCCGCGCCCAGGGCGATCAGCACCGGCGCGCCGTCGCCGATGGGCGAGCCGTTGGCGATGTTGCCGCCCAGCGTGCCGGCCTCGCGGATCGGCAGCGACGCAAAGCGCTGGCCCATTTGCCGGGCGGCAGGCCAATGGGCGGCGAGTGCGGCCCAGGCCGCTTCGAGCGACGCGCCAGCGCCGATCTCCAGCACCTCGCCTGCCGCTGATCCGGCGAGGGGGGTCGTGATCGCCTTGAGCTCGGCCACCTCGCCCAAGTAGATCAACTCGCCCAGGTCGCGAAACTGCTTGTTGACCCACAGCCCGATGTCGGTGCTGCCGGCCAGCAGCTGAGCCTTGGGTTTGGCCAGGCGCAAAGCCGCCAGATCGGTCAGCGTGCGCGGTGCATGCAAGGGCGTGGCGGCGGCGTAGTGCAGCGGCGGGTCGGCCTGCAGCGCAGCCAGCGCCGAACGCATCGCCGGGCTGTCCAGCATTGGCCGAGGCAGGCCAAACATCTGCTGGCCAGCGTCCAGGATGGGCCGGTAGCCGGTGCAGCGGCACAGGTTGCCTGACAAATCGTCGGCGATCTGCTGGCGGGTGGCGGTGGTGCCGGCCGCGCCATGGCGGTCCAGCGTGGCGGCCAGCGACACCACAAAGCCAGGCGTGCAAAAACCGCACTGCGAGCCGTGGCAGGCCACCATGGCTTGCTGCGCCGGGTGGCTGCCGCCCAGGTCTTCGACCGTCAGCAGCGCCTTGCCGTCGAGCGTGGGCAAAAACTGGATGCAGCTGTTGATCGGTTTGAAGCGGACCGCGCCGCCGGGCTGCAACTCACCAACCAGGACTGTGCAGGCGCCGCAGTCGCCCTCGTTGCAGCCCTCTTTGGTGCCGCTGCAGTGGGCGTGCTCACGCAGCCAGCTCAGCACCGAGGTGGTCGAGTCCAGCCCTTGCACCGAGACGATTTCGCCGCGGTGAAAAAAGCGGATCGGCCGGGCGGGTTGCACCGGGTCTGGGCTGGGATGGAGTGCCTGGGACATACCCGTAAGGTAGCCGCTGCGCGGCGCAGTGCTATACATTTTGAGAGATACCCGCTATCGGCGTGGGCGTATCACAGTCGCTTCGGCATTCGACAAGATCGAACCCTCACTCATCCGGGCATTCCATACCGTGATCACCGAGCGCAGTGTTTTGCGCGCCGCCCTGAAGCTGCGCACCACCCAGCCTGCACTGTCCGGCCCGTTGAAGCGCCTGCGTGGTCTGATCGGTGACCCGCTGCGGATGCACGCCGGCAATGGCATGGCGGCCACCGCCGTGGCGCTGGGCTTGCTGCCGCCAGCAGGCGAGGTGTTGCAAGGCGCGCAGGCGCTGTTTGGCGGCCACGCTGCGGCGCAGGGTTTTGTGCCGGCGCTGGCGGCGCAGTATTTCCGCATCGCCGCCAGCGACTACCTCGACCGGCTTTTCCTGCCCGAGCTGGTGGCGCGGGTGCGCAGCCAGGCGCCGGGTGTCACGCTGGACCTGCGGCCGCTGACCCGTGATGGCGACTACCGCAGCCATTTAGCGATGGAGTTTCCGACCCTGCCCTGTTGCCAGCGCCGGGGTGAGCCGACCCACGCCTCGACAGTGGTGCGCTGGTTGCGTGAACAGGTGCGTGACGTGGCGCCTGAGCTGGTTGAGGGGCGGGCATGAGTGATCGCCTGCCCGTCCAGACGGCCATCCTGGCCGACCTGCTGGACTTCACTGGCGACCCGGGCCTGAGCGACCGCTACAGCCCCGCCGTGCGCTGGCGCCCCGCGCACTGGCTTTTGATAGACACCGGCGGCCGCACAGCAGCGGTGCAGCCTGAAGCCCCCGGCGACGATTGGTTGAAGCTCGACCACAGCGGCCGCTTGCTGCTGCCGGGCTTCATCGACACCCATGTGCACAGCCCGCAGGTCGATGTGATCGCATCCTGGGGCACCGAGCTGCTGGACTGGCTCAACACCTACACCTTCCCGGCCGAGGCACGCCATGCTGACCCGGCGTTTGCCCAGGCCGCTGCCGACCTGTTTCTGGATGCGCTGCTGGCGCATGGCAGCACGGCGGCGGTGGTGTTCCCCACCGTGCATGTCACCAGCACCGACGCGCTGTTTGCCGCTGCCCAGCAGCGTGGCATGCGTTTGATTGCTGGCAAGGTGCTGATGGACCGCCACGCACCCGACAACCTGCGTGACGACGTGGACCAGGCCCGCATCGATTGCAACGCCTTGATCGAGCGCTGGCATGGCCGCGGCCGGCTGGCCTATGCGGTGACACCCCGTTTTGCCGCCACCAGCAGCACCGCGCAACTGGCGATGGCCGGCCAGTTGCTGGCCGACCATCCGGGGCTGTACATGCAGACCCACGTCGCCGAAAACCGCGCCGAGGTGGCCTGGACCGCCGAACTCTTCCCCGAGGCCCGCAGTTACCTCGATGTCTATGCCCGCCATGGCTTGCTTAACGAACGTGCCGTGCTGGCCCACGGCATCTGGCTCGATGACACCGACCGGGCGCTGCTGCACGACAGCGGCGCGCAGATTGCTTTTTGCCCCTCGTCCAACCTGTTTCTGGGCAGCGGCCTGTTTGGCTGGCAGCAGGCGGCTGCGGCCGGGGTGAACGTCAGCCTGGCGTCGGACGTGGGCGGCGGCACCTCCTTGTCGATGCTGCGCACGATGGCCGACGGCTACAAGGTGCAGGCGATGGCCGGCAACCGCCTCACCGCTTGGGCGCTGCTGCATGCCGCCACCCGGGGCGCGGCGCAGGCGTTGCGGCTGGGCAGCGAGATCGGCATGCTGGAGCCCGGACTGATGGCCGACGTCTGCGTTTGGGACCGCGCGGTGGGTGCGGTAGCGCAACGCCGCGACAGCCTGGCCCACGGGTTGCATGAACGCTTGTTTGCCTGGGTCACCCTGGGCGATGAACGCAACCTGGTCGAGGCCTGGGTCGGCGGCGTTTGCCGCAGCCGGCGGCCCTGACCTGCTGCTCTTTCCCGCTGCTGCACTGACAACACCAAGAGGACCCCATGCTCAGACTCGAACTCGCCGGCATCAGCAAGCAGTACCCCGCAGTACGCGCCAACGACAAGGTGTCACTCTGCGTCAAGCCCGGCCAGATCCACGCCGTGCTGGGTGAAAACGGCGCCGGCAAAAGCACGCTGATGAAGATCATCTACGGCGCGGTGCGGCCCGACGAGGGCAGCATCTACTGGAATGGCCGCGAGGTGCAGATCGCCAACCCGCAGGTGGCGCGTGGCCTGGGCATTGCGATGGTGTTCCAGCACTTCTCGCTGTTCGACACCCTGACGGCGGCTGAAAACGTCTGGCTCGGGCTGGACAAGGCCATGACCCTGGCCGAGGTCACGGCCCGCATCCGCGTGGTCTCGGCCGAGTACGGCCTGCCGCTGGACCCGCTGCGCCCGGTGCACACGCTGTCCGTCGGTGAGCGCCAGCGGGTCGAGATCGTGCGCGCCTTGTTGACCCAACCCCAGCTGCTGATCCTGGACGAGCCGACCTCGGTGCTGACGCCGCAGGCGGTTGAAAAACTCTTTGTCACCTTGCGCCAGTTGGCAGCCCAGGGCTGCGCCATCCTCTACATCAGCCACAAGCTCGACGAAATCCGGGCGCTGTGCCACCACTGCACGGTGTTGCGCGGCGGCAAGGTGACGGGTGAGGTGGACCCGACCCAAGAGACCAATACCAGCCTGTCCAAATTGATGATCGGCAGCGAGCCGCCCGAGCTGGCGCACCGCCCGGCCCAGCCCGGCGCGGTGGCGCTGGCGGTGCGGGGTTTGTCACTGGCCAAGCTCAACCCGTTTGGCATGACGCTCAACGATTTGGCGCTGGAGGTGCGTGCCGGCGAGATCGTCGGCGTGGCCGGCGTCTCGGGCAACGGCCAGCAAGAGCTGATGGCTGCGCTCTCAGGCGAAGACACCCGTGCCGCGCCCGGCTCGATCACTTTGTTTGGCCAGGACATCGCCGCCGCCTCACCCCGCAGGCGACGCCACGGCGGCCTGCACTTTGTGCCCGAAGAGCGCCTGGGCCGCGGCGCCGTGCCGACCATGAGCCTGGCGATGAACACCTTGCTGACCCGCACCGAGGCGGTCTCGCGCAGCGGCTGGATCAACACCGCCGCAGTGCGCCGTTTGGCAGAAGACCTGATCAAACGCTACAACGTCAAGGCCGGCGGCCCGGGTGCACTGGCCAAGAGCTTGTCGGGTGGCAATTTGCAAAAGTTCATCGTCGGCCGCGAGATCGATGCCAAGCCCAAGCTGCTGATCGTCTCGCAGCCCACCTGGGGCGTGGACGTGGGCGCGGCGGCGCAAATCCGCGGTGCGCTGCTCAAATTGCGCGACGAGGGCTGCGCGCTGCTGGTGGTCAGTGAAGAGCTGGACGAGCTGTTCGAGATCAGCGACCGGCTGATGGTCATCGCCCAGGGCCGGCTGTCGCCCAGTGTGCCGGTGGACCAGGCCTCGGTGGCGATGATCGGCGAGTGGATGTCGGGGCTGTGGCCGGGCAATCGACCCCAACCCGACGCGTCCGGCGGGTCTGCGTCAGCCCATCAAAACACGGAGGTTCACCATGCTGCGGCTTGAAGCCCGTCCCGCACCGTCCCGGTTTTTTGCCTGGGCCTCGCCGGTGCTGTCGCTGTTGATCACCATTGCGGTGGCCACCCTGCTGTTCACCCTGCTGGGCAAAGACCCGGTGCGCAGCCTGACGGTGTTTTTGATCGAGCCCTTCAACGGCCTGCGCTCGATCACCGAGCTGGGGCTCAAGGCCACACCGCTGATCCTGTGCTCGCTGGGGCTGGCGCTGTGCTTTCGCAGCAACGTCTGGAACATCGGTGCCGAGGGCCAGTACCTGGCTGGCGCGATGGTCGCGGGTGGGCTGGCGCTGTGGGTGACCGATGCCAACCTGGGCATCAGCCGCTGGGTGTTTTTGCCGCTGGCGATCATCGCCGGTGCGCTGGGCGGTGCCGCCTGGGCGTCGATCGTCGCGCTGTTGCGCGACCGCTTCAACGCCAACGAGATCCTGGTCAGTCTGATGCTGGTCTATGTCGCCAACCTGCTGCTGAACTGGCTGGTGTTCGGGCCTTGGAAAGACCCCAAGGGCTTCAACTTTCCGCAAAGCGTGAGCTTTGCCGACGGTGCGGCCATCCCGCGCATCATCACCGGCATGCGGCTGCACTGGGGTTTTGCAGTGGCGCTGCTGGCGGCGGTTGGCATGTGGTTGTTCATGTCGCGCTTTTACCTGGGCTTTGCACTGCAGGTCGGCGGCTTGGCGCCGGCGGCGGCACGCTACGCCGGGTTTTCAACCCGATCGGCGCTGTGGACCTCGCTGTTGACGTCGGGCGCGCTGGCCGGTGTGGCGGGGGCGTTTGAGGTGGCCGGCCCGATGGGCCAGCTGACGCCGTATGTCTCCAACAACTACGGCTTCACCGCCATCATCGTGGCCTTTGTCGGCCGGCTGCATCCGCTGGGCTGTGTGTTTGGCAGTGTGCTGCTGTCGATGTTCTTGATTGGCGGTGAGCTGGCGCAGTCACGGGTGGGCTTGCCATCGGCACTGAGCGGGGTGTTCCAGGGCGTGTTGCTGTTTTCGCTGCTGGCCTGCGACACCTTGATCACCTACCGGCTGCGCTGGGTGCCGGCAGCGCCCAGGCCCGGTGCCAAGGCCGCCCAGGCTGCGGGAGCCACCGCATGACCGAGACCGCACTGCTGATCGCGGCGATGCTGGCGTCGGGCACGCCGCTGGCCATCGCCGGCCTGGGCCTGCTGATCAATGAGAAGGTGGGCGTGCTCAACCTGGGTGCCGAGGGCATGCTGCTGGTGGGCGCGGTCACCGGCTTTGCGGTGTCGTTCCACACCGGCAGTACGGTGCTGGCGCTGGGCGCAGGGGCCTGCGCGGCAGCACTGCTGGCGGCCATCTTTGGCTGGCTGGTGATCTGGATCAACGCCAACCAGTACGCCACCGGCCTGGCGGTCAGCCTGTTTGGCGGTGGGTTTTCAGCCTTCGTCGGCGTGCCCTACGTCGGCCAGAAGCTGAGCGCGCCGGTCAGCCACGCGATCCCGCTGTTGGGCGATATCCCGTTTTTGGGCCCGGCACTGTTCCGCCAGCACCCGGTGGTCTACCTGACGGTGATTGCCGTTGCGGTGGTGGCCTGGTTTTTTTACCGCACCCGGCTTGGTCTGGTGCTGCGGGCGGTGGGTGAGTCGCCCGAATCCGCGCATGCGTTGGGCTACAAGGTGCGCTTGCTGCGGCTGGCTGCGGTGCTGGCCGGTGGGGCGCTGTGCGGCGTGGCGGGTGCTTACTTGTCTACCGTCTACACCCCGTTGTGGGTCGAGGGCATGGTGGCAGGCCGCGGCTGGATCGCGTTGGCGCTGACGGTGTTTGCCACCTGGCGGCCGGCCCGGATCTTGCTGGGTGCTTATCTATTCGGCGGCGTGACCATGCTGCAGTTGCACCTGCAAGGCATGGGCGTGGACGTGCCCAGCCAGTTCTTGAGCATGCTGCCGTATGTGGCCACCGTGGTGGTGCTGGTGCTGATCTCGCGCAACCCGATCTGGCTGCGGGCTAACATGCCAGCGTCGCTTGGCAAACCGTTTTTCCCCGGCGGATAGGTCGGGGGCCTGGGCCGTTTTGCGGCCGGGGCCCGAACCTGTTCAAGAGGCCGCTCAAGCTCGAGCGTTGTGACATCAAAACCCGACTTTAAAAACCCAGTAGGAGTCCCGATGACTGTCCGATCCAAACGCCTGCTGCTGCAGCTGGCCGCCCTGGCCACTGTGAGCAGCGCTGCGCTGCTCGCCGGCTGTGGCAAAAAAGAAGAAGCTGCACCCGCTGCAGCCGCCCCCGCCGCGTCCGCAGCGGTGGCCAAGGCCGAGCCGCTCAAGCTGGGCTTCATCTATGTCGGCCCGGTCGGCGACGCCGGCTGGACCTTTGCCCACGACACCGGCCGCAAGGCGATCGAGGCCAAGTTCGGCGACAAGATCAAGACCAGCTTTGTCGAGAAGGTGCCTGAGGGCCCGGACGCCGAGCGTGTGATCCGTGACCTGGTGGCCCAGGGCAACAAGGTGATCTTCGCCACCAGCTTCGGCTACGGTGACGCGATGGAAAAGGTCGCCAAAGACCATCCGGAGGTCTACTTCGAACACGCCACCGGCTACAAGACTGCGCCCAATCTGCGGGTCTATGAAGGCCGCTTCTACGAAGACGCCTACCTGGCGGGCATCGTGGCCGGCAAGATGACCAAGAGCAACACCCTGGGTTTTGTCGGCTCGTTCCCGATCCCCGAGGTGATGCGCAACCTGAACGCCTACTTGCTGGGCGCGCAGAGCGTCAACCCCAAGGCCAAGCTCAAGGTCGTCTGGGTCAGCAGCTGGTTTGACCCGCCGAAGGAGACCGAAGCCGCCACCACGCTGCTCAACGGCGGTGCGGACGTGCTGTTGCAAAACACCGACTCGTCGGCCGTGTTGCAAGCGGCTGAGAAGGCCGGCAAGTACGCCTTTGGCTGGGACAGCGACATGAGCGCCTACGCGCCCAAGGCGCACCTGGGCTCGGCGGTGCTGAACTGGGCGCCGTACTACGAGAAGGTCGTCAACGACGTGATGAACAAGACCTGGGCCACCGCAGACACCAAGTGGGGCACCAAGGAGGGCATGAACGACTTCGTCAAGATCTCCGACGCGGTGCCCGATGACGTCAAGAAGCTGGTCGAGACCGCCAAGGCCGGCATCAAGGACGGCACGGTCGCAGTGTTCAAAGGCCCGCTGGTGGACAACACCGGCAAGGAAGTGCTGGCCAAGGACGTGGTGTCCGACGACGCCTGGAACAGCAAGGTCAACTTCTTCTTGAAGGGTGTTGAGGGCAAGCCGCCCGCCGGCAAGTGATCGCTTTGGTCCGGGTCCAGACCCGGGCCGGCTGACTGGCGAGCCGTTCGGGGGTACCTGAACGGCTCGTTTTCATGTTGCCGGGTGTGTGCATCGCCGGGCTTACTGCAAGACCAAAGACTATCAAGGGTCGCGATGATCGAGCAAACCTACTGGCACCCGGTGGCCCTGGTTGCGGACCTGGGCGCCCCGCCGTTGGCCGTGACCTTGCTGGGCCAGCGCCTGGTGCTGTGGCGCGGCACTGACGGCACAGCGCAGGCCTGGGACGACCGCTGCCCGCACCGCGGCGCCAGCCTGTCCTTGGGCTGCGTGCGGGCCGGGCCGGACGGCGCGCAGCTGGAATGCGCTTACCACGGCTGGCGCTTCGGCGCGGGTGGCCAGGTGGTCAGCGTGCCGGCGTTGCCCGGCTTTGTGCCGCCGGCCAGCCACCGCGCCACGGTTTACGCCGTGGCCGAGCGTTACGGACTGCTGTGGGTGTGTTTGCAACCGGCCGCTGCCGATGCCGATGCCGGCTCCGCCGCCATCCCCGCCTTTGCCGCCGAGCAAGACGCCCGGCTGCGCAAAGTCAACTGCGGCCCCTACCTTGTCGCCACCAGCGCGCCACGCATCGTCGAGAACTTCCTGGACATGGCGCACTTCGGCTTTGTGCACGAGCACTGGCTGGGCAGCCGCGAGCACACCGGCATTGCCGACTACACCGTGGTGGCCAGGCCCACCGGCCTGCTGGCCACTGGCTGCAAAGCCTGGCAGCCCCGGTCCAGCGTGCATGCCGAGGGCGGTGCCGACGTGGAGTACACCTACGAGGTCAATGCCCCGTACACGGCCATCTTGACCAAGATCCCCGAAACCAGCAGCGTGGCGCTGGCCGACTTTCGCGAATCCATCGCGCTGTTCATCTGCCCGCTCACGCCCGAGACCAGCCAGGTCTGGTTTCGGCTGGCGATGAATGACTTTGAGTCGCCCGACGCCAAGCTGCAAGCGTTTCAGCACACCATCTTCACCCAGGACCAGCCGGTGCTGGAGTCGCAGCGGCCAAAGGGCCTGCCGATCAGCGACCACCCCCCGGTGCGTGAACTGCACAGCGCCGCCGACCGCAGCGCCACCGCCTACCGCCGCTACCTGCGCGAGCGCGGCATCACTTTCGGAACCTGCTGACCATGACCGCTTATCTCACCCCCGACTTCAAAGCCACGCTCGACCGCATCCCCCGCAGTCGCCTGCCCGAGCTGCTGCGCAAGGCGCCCAAGGCCGAGTTGCACATCCACATCGAGGGCTCGCTCGAGCCCGAGCTGATCTTTGCGCTGGCCCAGCGCAACGGCATCACGCTGGCCTACCCCAACGTGGAGGCGCTGCGGGCGGCCTATGCCTTCAGCGACTTGCAGAGCTTTCTCGACATCTACTACGCCGGCGCCAGCGTGCTGCTGCAAGAGCACGACTTCCACGCGATGGCGATGGCCTACTTTGCACGCGCTGCAGCTGACAACGTGGTGCATGCCGAGCTGTTTTTTGACCCGCAAACCCACACCGACCGGGGTGTACCGATGGCCCATGTGATCAACGGCCTGGCACGCGCCTGTGCCGATGCCCGCAGCCAGTACGGCATCGACGCGTCGCTGATCTTGTGCTTCCTGCGCCATTTGTCTGAAGAAGCCGCGCTGGCCACGCTGCAAGCGGCATTGCCGTACCGCCAGCACCTGATCGGCGTCGGCCTGGACAGCAGCGAGCGGGGCCATCCGCCCGAGAAGTTTGCCCAGGTGTTTGCCCGTGCCCGGGCGCTCGGCCTGCACCTGGTGGCCCATGCCGGCGAAGAAGGCCCGCCGGCCTACATCGAGAGCGCACTCGATGTGCTCAAGGTCGAGCGCATCGACCACGGCGTGCGCTGCGTCGAGAGCCCGGCGCTGGTGGCGCGGCTGGCGGCGTCGCGCATGCCGCTCACCGTTTGTCCGCTGTCCAACGTCAAGCTTTGCGTTTATTCGACGATGGCCGCGCACCCGCTGCCAGCGCTGCTGGACGCCGGCCTGTGCGCCACTGTCAACAGCGACGACCCGGCGTACTTTGGCGGCTACCTCAACGACAACTTCATCGCCACCTTCGACGCGCTGCCGCAGTTGGGTGTGCGCCAGGCCTGGCAGCTGATGCACAACAGCTTCGAGGCCAGTTTTGCCTCCGCCGAGACCAAGGCCGGCTGGATGGCCGAGCTGGACCGGGTATTCGCCGCAGCCGCCTGAGTGCTGCTTTAGGATGTTGCCAAACTGAGGAGACCCCCATGGACCATGACGAGCGTGCAGCCATCGAGCAGACTATCCAGACCTACTTCGACGGGCTCTATGACGGCGATGCCGACAAGCTTGCCAGCATCTTTCACGAGGCCGCCGCGCTGACCTTCGAGCAAGCTGGCCAGGTCACCGTGCTGCCGCTGGCGCAGTGGCTGAAGGCGTTGCGCGAACGGCCTGCGCCCAAGGCCCGGGGCCTGGCGCGTGACGATGAGATCTTGCTGATCGACCAGTCCGGCCCGACCACTGCGTTTGTCAAAGTGCGCTGCCAGATCCCGCCGCGCTACTTCACCGACTACCTCAACCTGCTCAAGACCGATGGCCGCTGGACCGTGGTGCAAAAGGTGTTTGCCACAGTGGTCAAGCCTTGAGCATCGCGGCCCGCAACCGGCGCATCGTGCTGGCAAAGCGGCCGGTGGGCTGGGTGGACGAGAGCTGCTTTGCGGTCGAGCCCTGCGCCGAGCCCCACTGCGGCCCCGAGGACGTGCTGCTCGAAGCGGTCTACCTGTCCACCGACCCCTACCTGCGCGGCCGCATGAACGCCGGGCCGTCCTACGCGCCGGGCTTTGTGGTTGGCCAGGCCATCGTGTCGCGCGTGGTGGCGCGGGTCATCGCGTCCCACAACGCCCGCTTTGCCGTTGGCGAGTTTGTCTGGGGCTTTCTCGACTGGGCCCAGCGCAGCGTGGCACCACGCGGCGAGGGCCTGCACAAGATTGACCCGGCGCTGGGCCGCATCAGCCTGGCGGTGTCGGCGCTGGGCATGCCGGGGCTGACGGCCTGGGTGGGCGCCATCGAACTCGGCCGGCCGGCGCCGGGTGACACGGTCTACATCTCATCGGCCGCTGGCGCGGTGGGCCAATTGGCGGGGCAGTTTGCCAAGCGGGCCGGTGCCCGGGTGGTCGGCTCGGCCGGCAGCGATGACAAGCTGGCCTACCTGCGCGAGCGCTGCGGTTTCGACGCGGCCTTCAACTACAAGACCACCGACCTCGACGAGGCGCTGCGCACCCATTGCCCGGGCGGCATCGACGTCTACTTCGACAACGTCGGCGGCAGCACGCTGGAGGCCGCGCTGCGCCATGCCAATGTGGCGGCACGCTTTCCGGTCTGCGGCATGATTTCGGCCTACAACGCCGTGGGCGATGCCGGCATCAAGGGCTTGCAGGCGGTGCTGGCCAAACGCATCACGATGACCGGCTTCATCATTTACGACCATCTGCACAAGCTGGCGGCCTACCAGGCGCGTGTGGCGCCCTGGCTGCGCAGCGGTGAGTTGGTGTTCCACGAGGACATCGTGCAAGGCCTTGAAAACGCCCCGGCCGCGCTGATCGGCATGATGCGGGGCGAGGCCATCGGCAAGCGGCTGGTGCAGCTGGGCCCGGTCTGACGGCGCCATGCCGGGGTGATAGGCCGGGCGTTTGAGCTGACACAGCGCGGTGGCTTGTCTGGTGGCAGGGCAGCCTGCACTGTCCCTGGCTTGTTGATCTACCGATTGACATCGACCACCAGCCGGCCGCGCACCGTACCCGCGAGGATCTGGGGTGCGATGTCCAGCGCTTCGGCCAGCGTCACGCAGCGTGCGATCGACGCCAGCTTGGCCCGGTCGAGGTCGGTCGCCAAGCGTGACCACGCCTGCTCCCGCAGGGCCTGGGGTGCCATCACACTGTCCACGCCGATCAGCGCGACGCTGCGCAAGATGAATGGCGCCACGCTGGACGGAAAATCCATGCCCTGGGCCAACCCGCAGGCCGCCACCGTGCCGCCATAGCGGGTGCTGGCGCAGGCGTTGGCCAGGGTGTGTGAGCCCACCGAATCGATGACCGCAGCCCAGCGCTCTTTCTGCAGCGGTTTGCCGGGTGCGGACAGCGTGGCGCGGTCGATGATTTCGGCCGCGCCGAGTGAGCTCAGGTAGGCTGCCTCGGCGGCCTTGCCGGTGGAGGCCACGACGCGGTAGCCGAGCTGGGAGAGCAGTGATACCGAGACCGAGCCGACACCGCCGCTGGCCCCGGTCACCAGCACCTCGCCGTCGCCGGGCCGGACACCGCGCTGCTCCAAAGCAAGCACGCACAGCATGGCGGTGTAGCCCGCCGTGCCGATGGCCATCGCGTCCAGCGCGGTGATCGCGTCGGGCCGGCGGACCAGCCAGTTGCCGTCGGCGCGCGCTTGCTGCGCCAAGCCGCCCCAATGGGCTTCGCCGACACCCCAGCCGTTCAGGATCACCTCGTCGCCAGCCTGCCAGCGCGGGTCATCGCTGGCGCTGACGGTGCCGGCAAAGTCGATGCCCGGCACCATCGGCCATTTCCGGACGACCGGCGACTTGCCGGTGATGGCCAGGCCGTCTTTGTAGTTGATCGTGGAGTACGCGACCTTGACTGTCACGCCCCGGGCCGCAAATGCCGGCAATTCGCTGTCGTCGAGATCACGGATCTCGGCGTGGGTTCGCTTGTCGGCGTCTTGCGTCAGGTAGAGGGCACGAAACATGGATGTCCTTGGTGGGTGGGTGGGTGGGTGGGTGGGTGGGTGATGGTGGAGGGTTGAAACCATAAAGCAGGTCGGCGGCAGGCGCGGCGGGGCGACTCGCGGTCAGCCGCAGGGCCAGCAGGCTGCTACGGCCCACAAGGCCGGGGGCCGCCGGGTGATGGTCATTCGCCCTGCGCCTTGGCAAAGCGGGCGTCGCGCCAGGCGATGGCCTCACGCATGCCGCGCTCGCGGGCAATGTCCATGAAAGCACGCTTGTCGGGCGAGCCGTGCGACTCGATCGTGTGGTCAATGTCGAGTGCCATCCGCAGCGCCGTTTGCAGGCCCTGGATGTCGTAGGTGCGGTTCAGCGCCTT
>JBBRZR010000064.1:0-15595 GCA_038236495.1 Burkholderiales bacterium | reverse complement strand
TGCTGACTATTCGCCACTTCGACCGCCTGGGCGTACCCAGACTCTCATGACCTCAAGCTCTCGAACCGCCCGGTGCGGACCCGCATGCCGGGTGGTGTGGCAGGGGCGCAGTCCGCTATGACTGCCCCCTATGCCGATGCCAGCCGCCGCCGGTGCAGGCACTGCGGCGCAAGGGTTTCTGGCTTCGACAAGCGGGGCCCCCCGGGTCGGCCGAGGTCGTGCGCTGGTGCAGCGTCGAACCTCGCCGCCGCGGCCGCGATCGCTTCATGCCGGCGCAGCGCCCGGCCGGTGAGCTAGGCGCCATGCTGATGACGCTTTGCAGCGTTTGCCCGGGCATCTGCGCCTTGCCGGCCTCAGGTACCCGGCGCGGCTTGGCGTGGGCTGTTGCTAGCGCGGCACCTGGTACACCCGCACGTGTTCGATCTCCAGCACCACCGGAAAGATGCGGTTGTCGACTGCGCCGCCCAGGTCACCGCCGATGGCGATGTTGAGCAACAGGAACTGCGGTGCGGTGAACGGCCAGGCGGCGTTGCCGCTCCTGGGGTTGGCGTAACGGAAGTAGTTGACGCCGTCGACACCAAACTCGATGGCCTCGGCGGTCCAGGTCATCTGGTAGTTGTGGAAGGCGGTGCAGGCGTCCGTCACCTGGGTGGCGCCGCCCGTGCTGTTGCCGCCGCTGCCCGCCTGGGTGTGCACGGTGCCGAAGACCCGGCTCGGGTTGCTGCCCACTTGTTCCATGATGTCAATCTCGCCATCCTGGGGCCAGCGCCCGCCGCTGCCCAGTGTCCAGAGGGCCGGCCAGGTGCCCTGGCCACAGGGCAGCTTGGCGCGGATCTCGAAAAATCCGTAGGTCCAGTCGGCCTTGCCGCGGGTGATCAAGCGTGCCGAGGTGTAGCGCTGGCCGCCCCAGTCGGCCGCGCCGCTCAGGGATTCAAGCCGGGCGGTGATGCGCAGTCGGCCGTCGCGCACCTCGGCGTTTTCGGCCCGGTTGGCCGCGTAGTACTGCAGCTCGGCGTTGTACCAGCCGGCCCGGTTGCGCTCGGTGTCATAGGCCCACTTTGCCGGGTCGGGCAGGCCGGGCTGGTCGAACTCGTCGGACCACACCAGCACATGGCCGGCCGGTACGCCAGGCGCTGTGGCTGACGACGCTGCCGGCGCCGCCGGCGCCGGCAGGGCTGGCGCCGTGTCAGTTGCCGCGCCGCCGCCACCGCCGCAACCCGCCAGGGATGCCAGCGCCGCCAGCAACGCCAGCGCCACCCCTCGCGCGACAACGGACCGGGTGAGCCTGGCCATCATGCGTCGTGCGCCCGGTACTTGAGCCGCTCGTCCTTGTCCCACAAACCCCACTGTGCCCCCACCGCCCCCTCCTCCCCGAGCTTCCAGGGCTCATCGAACGAGGAGAAGTAAAACAACTCGACACCCTCGCGGCGCGCCCAGTCCTGCGTATCGATGAAGTAGCGCATCGCGTTTTCGGGCGACGGCACGGCGGCCGAGACGGTCTGGCCCTGGCCGGGCCAGCCGGTCTCGGTCACGATGATGCGTTTGCCGCCGGCGGCCTGCTGCACCAGCGCAAACATCTGCTGCAATTGCTGCTGCGCCTGGGTGATGTTGGTGCCTTCCCAGAACGGGTAGCAGTTGGGCAGCAACACGTCGCAGGCTGCGATCAGCGCTGGCCTGTCCAGCAGCTCACCATAGGCTTCCACACAGCCCACCGGCACATGGGCCGGCAGCAGGGCCTTGACCCGCCGAACGTAGCCCAGCAGCTCCGCCTCCGGCAGCTCGTTGCGCAGCAGCACCTCGTTGCCCACGGTCGCAATGTCCACCATGCCAGCTTGGGCCAGCGCCACCAGGGCCTGGATCTCGCGCTCATTGCGCGCCCGGTCGGTACCGATCCAGGCGCCGACCATGGTCTTCAGCCCCTTGGCGCGGGCCAGTCTGGGGATCTGCTCATGGCCTTCGGTGCATGAGAACGACCGCACCCACTGCGTGCTGGGAGCGACGAGGTCAATGCGGCGGCTGATCTGCGCCTCGGTCAGCAGATCGCCGGTGCGCTGGCCCTCGACGTAAGGGCTGAAGCACAAACCGTGCAGGCCAGACGCCAGCACCTGCGCATACAGCTGGCCGAGCGGCACTGGCGCAAGGCCAGCGGTACGTGAGACACCCGAGCCGCTGAGGGCTGCCAGATCCACGCCACGTGCCGTCAGCGAAGACCGCCCGCCCGAAGCCTGCGACGGCGCCGGGGCGGCAGGCTGCTTGCGGCGCTGAAGCTCGGCATGCACCTCGAGCGCACGCTTTTCGTCCAGGTCGTAGTCGCGCATGATCCACAGCGCCAGCAAGGTGCCGACGATGGGCACGGCGGAATAAAACAGCCGCAGGCCGTCCACCGCGCCGTCGGGCTGCACAGCGGCACCGGGCGTGAACCGGACCAGCGACATGATGGCGCCGCTGAGCAGACCCGCGACCGCAAAGCCCAGCTTCACCATCCACCAGTAAATCGCGCCGAAGATGCCCTCGCGCCGCTTGCCGGTGGCCAGTTCGTCCAGGTCGCACACGTCCGCCGTCATCGACATCATCAGCGTGAACAGGCCGCCGATGCCAAACGAGAAAAAGGGCAGTGCAAACATGAACATCCAGGGCTTGCCGGGCACCATCAGGAACCACAGCAGCACATAGCCGATGAGCGAGATGCCCTGCGAGATCATGAAGGCGACCTTCTTGCCAACCCGCTTCGACATCCAGGCCACAGTGGGGATCACGGCAAAGGTGGTGACCAGCGCGCCCACGCTGCCAAACAGCGTGGGCCAGATGCCGGCCGCGGCGGTGTTGCCCTTGAACAGGTGGTAGACGACGATGAAAAACGAAAACGCCGCCACCGTGTTGAAGGCGTTGAAGATCAGGAAGGTCGAGAAGCACAGCTTGCGAAAGGGCACGCACGCAAAGGCCTCTTTGAAGCCGGCGAACATCTCCCGCATGCCGACGCCCACGTTGGCCAGCGTCAACGGGGTCAGGTGGGTGTCGTCTTGGGTCGAGCGGCTGGGGATGAACAAGGCCGGCACCATGGCCAGCAGCATGCAGACCACACCCACCCAGACCGACAGCGTGCGGGCGGCCGAGTCGGCGCTGGCAAACCACTTCGGGTCGTACATCACGACCCAGAACCACGGCGCGATGACCCAGGCCCATTGGCCGATCCACTGCGCCACCGCCATGATGCTGGTGCGCTCGTGGAAGTCATCGCTCATCTCGTAGCCCATGGCCACGTACGGGATGCTGAACACCGTCAGCCCGGTGAAGAATACGAGCGACCAGAACAGGAAGTAGAGGAAGTTGTAGCTCAACCCGTCCGTGCGGTAGAGCTGCCACATCGCCACGAAGCCGACACCCATCATGACCGCGCCAATGAGCACGTACTGCCGGCGCCGGCCCCACTTCGACCGGGTGTTGTCGGAAATGAAACCCATGATCGGGTCGAGGATCGCGTCGTACGCCCGCGGCAGGAAGAACAGGATGCCCCACATCCAGGTCGGGAAGCCCATGTCCTGCACCAGCACCACCATGAAGATGCCCAGTGCCGCCGGGAACATCTGGTTGGCCAGCATGCCCAGCCCGAAGGCGACCTTCTGGCTGAAGGGGACCTTGTGGGCGGCGGCGGAAGGGGCTGCGGTCATGGGGTGCTTTCTGTTGCGATCGGCGCCAGATCGGGGTCAAGGTCGCCAAACAGCGCTTGCATCACCAGCTTGGGCTTGCGGTCGGCGGTGAACAGGCCCCAATGCTTCTCGGGCTCCAGCGGGTCGGGCGAGCCCTTCCAGTTTTCGTCGAAAGCCTCGAACACAAAGCACAGCAGGCCTTCGGCCTGGGTCCAGGCCATCAGGTCGGCGTAGTAAGTGGCCTGCAGGGCCTGCACCGCGTGCTCGGCGTGCATGCCGCGGCCATTGCTGTTGGTGCACCAGCCGGCTTCGGTGATGACGAGGGGCTTGTCGGGATACAGCCGCGCCACGCTGGCCACGTTGTCCTTGGTGTAGTCCAGCGCCTCGTGGATGTGCTTGTACTCCCACACCGGGTAGGTGTGCACCGAGATGAAGTCGAGCTCGGGCACCAGGTCGCGCAGCTTGTGCTGCCAGGGCACGTAGTTCTCGCAGAAGGTGACGGGCTGCTGCACCGCGGCCTTCACCCGGCGCACGTAGTCGATCATCGTGGGCACCGGCACGAAGTGGTCGGTCCAGTCGACAGTGGCCTCGTTGCCCACCGCCACCGAGAACACGATACCGGGGTAACGGTTGGCCAGGGCGATGAGCCGGTTGATTTCTGCGACGTTTTCGGCCCGGCTGGCTTCGAGCTGCGCTTCGGTGTAGGTGGCCCCCCAGGGGCAACCGAAGTTGTTCATCTCGGCCCCGAGGTAGGCGCCCAGCATGACCTGGAAGGGCAGGGCGTCTTGCGCGATGACCTGCAGCACCCGTTCGGCGTGCAGGCTGCAGTCGTACAGGCGCAGCAACGGCCAGTGGCGGCGCAGGATCGCCAGGTCTTCACGGATCTCAGCCAGCGAGGGGTAGGTCTGCTCGCCGGGGTTCTGCCCATCGCGGTAGCCCGAGTAGCAGATGGCGTTGCCCTGGGGCAGCTTCAGCGGGTTCGGCAGGTTCTGCATGCTGCTCATCCGAACTTCGGCGCGCCGTCCTTGTCCCACAGCCCCCAGTAGGCACCGACGTCGCCCTCGGTGCCCACCTTCCAGGCTTCGTCGAAGGCGGAGAAGTAAAACAGATCAATGCCGTCCTGCTCGGCCCAGCGGTTGCAATCGACGAAGTACTGCATCGCCCCCTCGCGTGACGGTACCGAGCCCTGGAAGGCGCTGCCCTGGTCGGGCCAGCCGGTCTCGCTGATCAGCACCCGCTTGCCCGGGGCCGCCGCACGCGTGCGCGCCACCATGGTCTGCATGTAGGCCAGCGCCTGCTCGCGCGGGCAGCCCTCCCAGAACGGGTAGCAGTTGGTCATCACCACGTCGCAGGCGGCGGTGATGCGCGGGTGCTTTTCGAACAGGAAGTAGGCGTCGACATAACCCACCGGAACGCCCGGCAACGCGTCCTTGACGCGCTGGATGCAGCGCAACAATTCGTCCTCGCTCATGTCCTCACGCAGCAGCACCTCGTTGCCGACAGCGACGATGTCGGCATGGCCCGCGCGTGCCACCTCGATTGCGCCCTGCAATTCAGCCTCGTTGATCTTGGCATCGGTGCCCAGCCAGGCCCCGACCAAGGTCTTCAGTCCCAGCTCGTGCGCGATGCGCGGTGTCTGCTCATGGCCGTCGGTGCAGGAGAAGCTGCGGATCCAGCTTGCATGCGGGCGCATGATCTTCAGGCGCTCGCGGATTTGCGCCTCGCCGATGGCGTCGCCCGGCTGCTGCCCTTCGAGGTAGGGGCTGAAGCACAGGCCGTGCACGCCGCGCTGCAGCGTGGCGCTGAACTCGGTGGCCAGCACCTCACGGGTTTCGCTGGTCCAGACCTCGGGCCCGGTTGTTGCCCAACGGCCAGACTGCGGCGCGCCGGTAGCGGGCTGGGCGCCGGACTGCCCCTGCTGCGGCGGCTGCAGGTGCTCACCCTGCGCGTGCGTTTGCGTCAGGCTGTGTGTCACGGTCTGTGACGTCACGCTGTTGGGAAAAGATCCGGGTCGGGACATGGTGGACTTTCTCAGCGCGGCTTGGCGCGGGTCTTGGAGGCGAGCTTGGCAGCAGACTTCGTGGGTGTCTTGCGGGATGCCTTGCGGGGTGGCTTGCTGTCGGGCTTGGTATCGGGCTTGGTATCGCGCTTGGTAATGCGCTTGGTAACGCGCTTGGTAACGCGCTTGGGTGCCGGCGCGGCCTGCTTTTGCCAGGGGAACTCGCCAGCGCCGATGGGCTTGGCGGCGCCGTAGCCGCCCACCTTGTCGTAGACGCGCACGTAATCGACCACCAGTTCGGCTGGGAACCGGGTTTGCTCGTTGGGCGCGCCGGGGAAGTTGCCACCCACGGCGACGTTCATCACCAGGTAAAAAGGCTGGTCGAAGGGCGCCGGCCAGGGGTACAGGTCGGCTGCGTCTTGGGGCTCGACACCCGCGCCGTCCTCGAGCTTGCTGCAGCTCCACCAGTGGTCGTAGGTGCAGGTTTGCGCGCCGTCGACATAGAAGCGGATCTCGCCCGGCTCCCACTCCACGGCGTAGGTGTGCCAATCGGACACCAGGCTGCCCTGGGGCAGTGCGTGCACGGTGGTGATGAGCGACCGCTTGGGGTAGGTGCTGCCGAAATGGATGCTGTTGAGCACCTCGTGCGGCTTCTCGCCGGCGATCTCCATCAGGTCGATTTCGCCGCTGGCGGCCCAGCCACCGTAGGTGTCGTCCACCGGCAGCATCCACAGCGCGGGCCACAGGCCCTTGCCCCAGGGCACTTTGGCGCGGAACTCGATGCGCCCGAAGCACTGGGCAAACAGCACCGTGCCGTCGCGCTTTTTCGTCTTCAGCCGTGCCGAGGTGTAGCCGCAGCCGTGCAGCGGCGCTTTGACGGCGCGGATATGCAGGCAGCTGTCGCGCACCGCAATGTTCTCGGGCTCGTGGGTGTAGTACTGCAATTCTTCGTTGCCCCAGCCGGGGATCCAGGCCTGGTTCTTGTAGTCGTAAAACCCGTTGCCGATGTCGAAGTCCCACTTGCTGGTGTCGACGCTGTCGCCGTCGAACTCGTCGCGCCACACCAGCTTCCAGCGCGGCTTCTTGGCCGCCGGTTTTTTCAGATCGGTCATGTCAGCAGCCTCCCCGCTGCGTCGAACACCAGGGCCCAGGCTGCATCGGCTTGCAGACTGACCCTGGCCGCGGCGTGCACGCCGGCCTGGCTGGCCGCCACCTTGGCGTTGAGCAGTTCGGCCACGCCGTCCACCTGCAGGTGCAGGACGGATGCATCGCCCAGGTGCTCGGCCAGCACCACCGCGGCCGGCACGCCCTGACCCGCCGGCACCACGTGCAGGTGTTCGGGCCGCAGGCCCACGTGCTGTGCACGGGCCGGCGCCTGCAGCGTCAGCTGGTCCCACAACTGCCGGTGCGGCGCGCTAGCGCCATCGGCCGGCCGGTCGATCAGGTTGATGCGCGGCGCCCCCAGGAAGGTGGCCACGAAGGTGTTGGCCGGGCGGTTGTACAGCGCCAGCGGCGCGCCCAGCTGCTCGACCACACCCTGGTTGAAGACGGCGATGCGGTCGCCCATGGTCATGGCCTCGACCTGGTCGTGGGTGACGTAGATCATCGTCGTGCCCAGTTCCTTGTGCAGCCGGCTCAGCTCGATGCGCATGTTCACCCGCAGCGCGGCGTCCAGATTGGACAGCGGCTCGTCAAACAAGAACACCTTGGGCTTGCGCACGATGGCGCGGCCTATGGCCACGCGCTGGCGCTGGCCGCCCGACAGTTCTTTGGGGTAGCGGCCCAGCAGCTCGGTGATGCGCAGCACCTCGGCGGTGCGGTCGACTTGCTCGTCGCGCTGGGCCCGCGCCACACCGGCCATCTTGAGCGAAAAGCCCATGTTCTGTGCCACGGTCATGTGGGGGTACAGCGCATAGCTCTGGAACACCATCGCCGCACCCCGGTCGGCGGGGCGCAGGTCATTGGCGCGCTGGCCGTCGATCAGCAGCTCACCCGCGCTGATGCTCTCCAGCCCGGCGATCATGCGCAAGGTGGTGCTCTTGCCGCAACCCGACGGGCCGACAAAGACCAGGAACTCGCCGTCTTGCACGTCCAGGTCGATGCCCCGGATGACGTCCACCGGGCCGTAGCGTTTGTGTATGCCCTTGAGCGACACCTGGCCCATCTCAAGCCCCGGTCGTGGCCACGACGGGCCGCCCCTGCGTGGCGCGCTGGTGCTGCAAAAAGTCCCGGTACCACAGCGCGCTGTCCTTGGGCGTGCGGGCTTGGGTGGCGTAGTCGACATGCACGATGCCGAAGCGCTTCTCGTAGCCCGAGGCCCACTCGAAGTTGTCCAGCAGGCTCCAGACCATGTAGCCACCCATGCGCACACCCTGGCGCATTGCCGCAGCCACGGCGCCGATGTGCTCGGCGATGTAGCGGGTGCGGTCGGTATCGTGCACCCGGCCGTCGGCCAGGCTGTCCTTGAAGGCGCCGCCGTTTTCGGTCACGTACAGCGGCGGCACCGGGTAGTCGCGGTGCAGGCGCAGCAGCAGGTCGGTCAGGCCTTCGGGGTAGACCTCCCAGCCCATGTCGGTGATCTCGTGCCCGCCCAGGCGCACGTCCCAGGGCCCGGCGGCGCTGACCACGGCACGCGAGTAGTAGTTGACGCCGAGAAAGTCCATCGCCGTGCTGATGGCCTGCAGGTCTCCCGCTTCGGTGCGGGGTGCGTCAGCGCCCAGGTGAGCCAGCACATCGGAAGGGTATTCGGCGCCGAACAGTGGGTCCATGTACCAGCGCAACAAGCGACCATCCTCCAGCCGGGCTGCGGCATGGTCTTCGGGCGCGCTGCTGGCCGCCTGCACGGGCGACAGGTTCAGCACCAGGCCCAGGTCCGCGCTGCAGCCCTGCGCGCGCAGGGCCTGCAATGCCAGGCCGTGGCTGAGCAGCAGGTGGTGCGCGGCCTGCATCGCCACGCCCCGGTCCCGGATGCCGGGCGCAAAGATGCCGGTCTCGTGGCCCAGCGTGGCCATCACCCAGGGCTCGTTGTGGGTGGTGATCGCGGCCACCCGGTCGCCCAGGCGCGCGGCAATGCCTTGCGCGTAGTCGACAAAGTGATGCACCGTGTCGCGGTGGGCCCAGCCACCCCGGGCCTGCAACTCGTCTGGCAGGTCCCAGTGGTTGAGCGTCAGGTAGGGCGCGATGTCGCGCTCCAGCAGGCCGTCGACCAGGCGCTCGTAGAAGTCCAGGCCCTTGGCGTTCCAGGCGCCCGCGCCGCCCGGCCGCACCCGCGGCCAGGACACCGAGAACCGGTAGGCATCCACCCCCAGCCCGGCCACCAGGTCCAGGTCTTCAGCCCAGCGCTGGTAGTGCTGGCAGGCGACGTCGCCGTTGCTGTGGTCGGCGATGGCGCCGGGTTGGCGGCAAAAGCGGTCCCAGATCGACGGCCCTTTGCCGTCCACTGCGGCGGCGCCTTCGATCTGGAAGGCGCTGGTCGCCACCCCCCAGACAAAGTCGGTGGGGAAGTGCAGGGCCAGGTCGGCGGGTAGCAGGAGGCTCATGGGGTCGCTGGGTTCAAGGCTTGGGGTGAGCGCGTAGGGCGTGGACGGTCGCTGGCGCTGCATCACTTCACCGCGCCAGCGGTCAGGCCCGAGATCAGTTGCCGGGACGACACGATGAACAGCAGCACCAGCGGCAGCGTGGCGATGGCCGCGCCGGTCATCAAGGCGCCCCATTCGGTGTTGACGGGGCTTTGCAGGCTGCGCAGCGCCAGCGGCAGGGTGTACATGTCGGGCGAGCGCATCACGATCAGCGGCCCGATGAAGTTGTTCCAGCTGGCGATGAAGGTGATCAGCCCCAGCGTGCCGAGTGCGGGCTTGAGCAGCGGCAGCACGATGCGCCAGTAGATGCCCAGCTCGCTGCAGCCGTCCATGCGGGCGGCTTCGACCAGGTCTTTGGGGATGGACGTGCTGACAAACTGGCGCATCAGGAAGATGCCGAAGGCATTCGCCGCGCCGGGGATGTAGAGCGCCCGCGGCTGGTCTATCCAGCCCAGCATGTCCATGATCATGAAGGTGGGGATCATGTTCATGAAGGACGGCAGCAGCATCGTGCCCATCACCAGGCCGAACAGCGCGTTTTTGTACTTGAAGTCGAACAGCGCAAAGGCGTAGCCGCCCATCGAGCAGAACAACAGCGTGAGCCCGGTGGACAGCAGGGCCACGTACACGCTCCAGCCCAGGTTGCGCCAGAACGGCAAACGCTCGGTCAGTATCTTCAGGTTGTTGAAGAAGTCGTCGCCGAAGAACATCGGCGGCGGCAGGCTGAAGATTTCGGTGCGCGAGTGCGTGGCAAACACAAACATGAAATAAAACGGCGCCAGCATGATCAGTGCGCCTGTGCCCACCACCGCGTAGGCGGCCCAGGGTGCGAGCTGGTCGGTTTTCATCGGCGCGCGGTCCGTGGCAGGTGCAGGTGTGGGCGCATCAGGCAGCCCCCGCGTTGGGCCGGAAGGCGCGGTGGGTTATCCAGGTCAGCGCCGCCACCCCGATGAACAGCAGCCACGACATCGCGCTGGCCGCGCCGAAGTCATTGAAGTCAAACGCCATGCGGTAGAGGTAGATGGCGGTGGTCATGCCCGATTGGTCCGAGCCGCCGCGTCCGCCGGTCAGGATGAACGGCTCCTCGAACAGCTGCAGTCCGCCGATCACGCTGAGCGTGACGCCGAAGAAGATCATCGGCTTCAAGCTGGGCAGCGTGATGAAGAAAAACTGCTGCAGCCGGCCAGCGCCGTCCATCGTGGCGGCCTCGTAGATGTCCTTGGGGATGGTTTGCAGCGCGGCCAGGTACAGCACCACGTTGAAGCCGACATAGCGCCAGAACACGATCACCGCCACCGCCGGCTTGATGTGGTCGGGGTCGCCCAGCCAGTCGATCGCGTCCTTGGGCACCAGCCCGCCCAGCACCGGCACTTGGGCAATAGCCTGCAGGCCGACGTTGATCAGACCGAAGTCGGTGGAAAACAGCGACGAGAACAGGATGGCGATGGCCACGGTGGACGTGATGTAGGGCATGAAGTACGCCCCGACCACGCCGTTGCGCAGGCGCTTGAACGACGCGTGGATAAAGCAGGCCAGCGGGATCGCGACCAGGTGCTGCGGCACACCCGAGGCCAGCGCCAGCCAGGCGGTGTTTTTCAGCGACTTCCAGAACCACTCGTCCTGCAGCGCAAACAGCACGTTGTCCAGACCGACAAATTGCATCGCGCCCAGCCCGCTGGTCGGCTCCCAGGACTGGAAGGCGAGGTAGAGCGAAAACACCAGCGGGAACACGCCGAACACGCCGAACAGCAGCACAAACGGGCTGAGAAAAACATATGGCGCCCAGGTGGGGGACAGGCGCAGGGTGTTGGGCAGTTTCATTGTTGAGCGCCTTCAGCGCGTGGCCCGCCGCTGCAGCAGGCGCTGCGCGTCGGCCAAAGCCACAGCGATGTCCTTGCCGCGGTCCAGCACCTTGTCCAGCTCGGTGTCGATCACCTCGGACGCAAAGGCGTCTTGTTTGTGCACGTCCACCGCGCTGATGCGCCGGGCCGACGCGCGCCAGCCCACCCGCGCCGCCTGGCCACCCAGAAAGGCAATCGGCTGCTCGAAGAACGGGTCGTCATAGGCCTCCAGCAGGGCCGGAAACGCGTCTTGCGACTTGAACGCGCTGAGTTGCAGCGCCCGGTCCAGCGTCAGCATCTGGATGAACTGCCAGGCCAGCAGCTTGTTGGCGGGCGGCGCGCCGCGGGCAATGGCGAAGAAGGTGCCGCCGTAGGCCGCAAAAGCGCCCTCGGGCAGTGGCGCGGCGTGCCACAGGCCCCGGGTTGTGGGCGCCAGCCAGTTGTTCAGGTGGCCGGCCAGCCAGGCGCCGGTCAGCTGGGTGGCGATGGTGCCGCGCTTGAAGCCTTCGGACCACTCGTTCGACCAGGCACTGACCTTGGCGTCCAGCTTTTGTTGGCGCACCTGGCGCGCCAGCGCAAAGGCCCGCACAAAGCGTGGCGAGGTCACCAGCACCCGGGACTGGCTGTCGAAGTACAGGCCCTCACCGGGCTGGATGCCGGTGCGAATCACGATGTCCTTCATGTCGCGGGCATGGGCCATCAGGTAGGCGCCGGTGGTGGCCTTGATGCGGGCGCCGGCCGCCACAAAGCTGTCCCAGGACCGGGTCAACTCGGCCTCGCTGACACCGGCCTTGGCCAGGATGTCCTGGCGGTAGAGCAGGGTGCCCGGACCGATGTCGGTGGGCGCTGCCACCACCCGGCCGCTGCGGCTGGTGGCCTGGGCATAGGCATAGGGCACGTAGCGGGACTGGAACCGGCCGATGTTGTACGGCGGCTGGGCCAGGTCCTCCAGGCCGCCACCCTGCGCGAAGCGCCCGACGTAGCCCACCTCCAGCGCCATCACGTCGGGCAGGTAAGACGCGGTGGACAGCGCGGTGGTCATCGCGGTGTGGTGGTCGTTGAACTGGCGGCTGACCACCTTGATGTCGACGCTGGGGTGCAGCATTTTCCAGGCCGGGATGGCGGCCCGCACGATCTCGTCAACCGCGGGAAAGGCGGCGATGGTCAGGGTCTGCTGCGCCTGTGCGCCTGCTGCGGTCAGCAACAGCGCCAACGCCGCCCCTGCTGCGCCAGCGTATGCCCATCCCCTGCCTGTTGTGCCTGCCCTCATCCGTATCTCCGGGTCCACCCGCGCTCAGGTCTACCGTCACCCCGGTGGGTGAAGGGCTGAGCCGAAGCCTCAGACCCCAGGTCTTGAAAGCGCTTTCAAACTATAGGTGGCGTGGGTTGCGGGTGTCAATTGAGGGAAAGTGCGGGGGGCGGGGCCCCGCCATAGCCAGCCCAAGGCTGATGCGGCCGCCTGCGCCGCTGTCAGCCGCGCAGGCGCCGGCTCGACTCGCGTGCGATCAGGCGGGGTGCCGGCATCTCGACCGACGGGGTCTTGCCCGCCAGCAGTTGCAGCATCGCCGACGCCACCAGGCGCCCCAGTTCGTAGGCGGGCTGGTGCACTGTGCTGAGCGGCGGAATGGCATAGACCGAAGTCGGCAGGTCGTCAAAGCCCACCAGCGAGACATCCTCTGGCACCCGCAACGATCGCCGCTGCAAGCCCAGCGCAGCGCCGAAGGCCATCTGGTCGTTGGCCGAGAAGATCGCGGTGAAGCGCTGCTGGCGCTCCAGCAAGCGGTCCACCGCCAACAGGCCGCTGACCTCGTGGTACTCGCCAGGCACCACCAGCGCCGGGTCGAATTGGATGCCGGCGGACGCCAGCGCAGCGCGGTAACCCCTCAGGCGCTCATTGGCGTCCGGGTGTTCCTGGTCGCCGGCGATGAAGGCGATGCGCTGGTGCCCCAGGTCGATCAGGTGGCGGGTGGCCAGGCGGCCGCCTTCGAAGTTGTCGAAGTTGAGTGAAAACAGGCCCGGTGCGGCCAGCGTGCGGCCGGTCACCACCACCGGCATCTTCTGGGCACAAGCGATCAGGGCGTCATCGGTCAGGCGACCGGTCAGCACGACGATGCCGTCGACCCTGCGTGAGCGCAGTACATCAATGCAGCGCGCCTCGGACACCGCGTTCCAGTGGCCACTGACAAACAGCGGGCTGTAGCCCGCCGGGTCCAGTTCGTCCTCGATGCCGCGCAGCGCCGCGCCGTAAAACGGGCTGTCGATGGCCTGCGTGACCACGCCGATGCTCAGCGTGCGGCCGCCCGCCAGGCCACGTGCCATCGGGTTGGGCACAAAGCCCAGTTTGGCGATGGCATCGTCCACGGCCTGCTTTTTGGCACCACTGACCACCGCCGTGCCATTGAGAATGCGCGACACCGTGCTGGGCGAGACCCCTGCCTCTTGCGCCACCCGCTCGATCGTCATGGCACCATCGTCTGCGTTCGCTGCAGCTATGGCCTTGATGCGAGGCGGGGGATTGCGGTTCATTGGCGGCTCACGGATGCGTACGGGGCAGTGTAGTGGGGCCAGGGCGGTGCTTTGAAAGCGCATGCATTTCTCGGGCCAGGTGGCCCAAATGCGATTTCAGCTGCCGCCCGCCGGTCAGCGGCCGCGCAAGAACAGGCTGTCGAGCGCCTTGACCGTGACCTGGCGCCAGGTCGGCCGGCCGTGGTTGCATTGGTCGGCGCGCTCGGTGCGCTCCATGTCGCGCAGCAGGGCGTTCATCTCCGGCAGCGTCAGCAGGCGGTTGGCGCGCACCGCGCCGTGGCAGGCCATGGTGGCCAGCAGTTCGTCGCGGGCGCGCTGCACCACACGCGTGGCGTCCACGTCGCCCAGGTCGGCCAGCACGGCGCGGGCCAGCGCCACCGGGTCGGCGCCCGGCAGCGCGGCGGGCATGGCGCGCACCGCCAGCACGCCGGGCGACAGCGGCGCCACGTCCAGGCCCAGCGCGGCCAGTGCGTCGGCCTGGGTCTCGGCAGTGGCCACTTCAGTGGGCGTGGCGGCAAAGGTGGCCGGGATCAGCAAGGGCTGCGACGCCATGGGCGCCGCGCTGCCGTCGTCGCGCAATGGGGCCTGGGCGGCCTGGGCGGACTTGAGGCGCTCGTAGACGATGCGCTCATGCGCTGCGTGCATGTCCACCACCACCAGGCCCTGGGCGTTTTCGGCCAGGATGTAGGCGCCGGCCAACTGTGCGAGGGCACGGCCCAATGGCCAGGCCTGGGCAGCGATGGCGGCTGTGGCCGGGGCGGCTGGGGCGGCTGCGGGGCCGGCAAGCGACTCCGCGGCCGACCCGGCGGCAGGGGCCGCATCGCCGGCCCGTGGCGGGCGGGCTGACGCGGTTGGCCAGTGCGGTGCGGGCTCCTGGGCGTAGAGCGCCGCCAGGTCCTGCAGGCCCAGCACGGTCTGGCCGCCGTGGCCGGTGGGCATCCCGCCGCTGTAGGCGCCGCCGGCCGGCCGCCCCAGGCCGCCGCTACCGCCCTGGCCAAAGCGGGCCGAGGCCGGGTCTTCACCCGGCCCGAACGGGTCCGCCGTGTTGTCTGCCAGACCGACCGGCGCTGCGCCTGCGGCGGGCGCCCGGGACAAGGCCAATGCCGCCTCTACCGCATGCCGCACGGCCTGGTGCACCTCGCGGCCGTCTCGAAACCGCACCTCGATCTTGGTCGGGTGCACGTTGACATCGACCCGCGCCGGGTCGATCTCGATAAACAGCACCCAACTGGGCTGGCGGTTGCCGTGCAGCACGTCCTCATAAGCCGAGCGTGCACCATGGCCGATCAGCCGGTCGCGCACATAGCGGCCGTTGACGTAGGCGTACTGCTGGTCGGCGCGGGCGCGGGCCGCGTCGGGCAGGCCGATACGGCCCCAGACCCGGACCGCGCCACCCATGCCGCCACCCATGCCGCCACCCATGCCGCCACCCGACAACAGTAGCGAAGGTGGCGCCAGTTCGCGGCTCTGCGCGATGAAGCCCGACCCCAGCACGTCGGCCAGGCGCTGGGCGGTGTCGGCGCCGCGCCATTGCTCCACCAGCTTGCCCTCGTGCCAGACGGCAAAACCCACCTCGGGTCGGGCCAGCGCATGGCGCCGCACGGCCTCCAGGCAGTGCGCCAGCTCGGTGGCGTCGGTCTTCAAGAACTTGCGGCGCGCCGGGGTCGAGAAAAACAGCTCGCGCACCTCGACGCTGGTGCCTTGCGCCCGCGCCGCCGCCTGCAACTCGCCGGTGCGGGCGTCCAGCCGGGACGCAAACCCGGCGCCGTCGGTGCGGCTGGTGATGCTGAGGTCGGCGATCGAGGCGATCGCGGCCAGCGCCTCGCCCCGAAAGCCCATCGTGGCCACCGATTCCAGATCTTGCAGGTTGCCGATCTTGCTGGTGGCGTGGCGTTGCAGGGCCAGCGCCAGCTGCTCGGGCGGGATGCCGCAGCCGTCGTCCTCGACACTGATGCTGCGCACGCCGCCGGCCAGCAGGCGCACGGTGATCTGGCGGGCGCCGGC
>JBBRZR010000063.1:0-15634 GCA_038236495.1 Burkholderiales bacterium | reverse complement strand
TACTCCCGCATGGGCGACGGCCGCGCGGTGCTGCGCTCGTCGATCCGCGAGTTCTTGTGCTCCGAGGCGATGGCCGCACTCGGCATCCCCACCACCCGGGCGCTGGCCATCGTCGGCTCATCGGCGCCGGTGCGGCGCGAGTTGATGGAGACCGCAGCGGTGGTCAGCCGCGTCGCCCCCAGCTTCATCCGCTTCGGCCACTTCGAGCACTTTGCCCATACCGCCGGCGACACCGCTGCGTTGCAGGCCCTGGTCGACGCGGTGGTTGAGCGTTTTTATCCTGACTGCCAGAACGCACCCAACCGGGCCCTGGCGCTGCTGGAGGCCGTATCACGCCGCACCGCGGTGATGTTGGCCGATTGGCAGGCCGTCGGCTTTTGTCACGGTGTGATGAACACCGACAACATGTCGATCCTGGGTTTGACCATCGACTACGGCCCGTTTGGCTTTCTCGATGCGTTCGATCCGGCCCACATTTGCAACCACAGTGACCACCAGGGCCGCTACGCTTTTTCGCGCCAGCCCAATGTCGCGTTCTGGAACCTGCACGCGCTGGCGCAGGGCCTGCAGCCGCTGGTGACCGCCGCCAACTGTGGCGGCGGCGACGCTATCGATGCGCTGAAGACCGCGATGGAGCCCTACAAGACGGTGTTTGCCGAGACCTTGCAGGCCCGCTTGCGCGCCAAACTGGGCCTGACGGTGGACCAACCCGGTGATGCCGACCTGTTCGACGACCTGCTGCGCCTGATGGCGCAGGATCGGGCCGATTACACGATCACGATGCGGGCCTTGAGCCGGTTTTCCAGCGCCGCGGCCACTGACAACACTGCGTTGCAAGACCAGTTCATAGACCGCGCCAAGTTCAAGGCCTGGGCAGATCGCTACACCCTGCGCCTGCGCTTGGAAGCCAGCGTGGACACCGAGCGGGCAGCCCGGATGGACCGCGTCAACCCCAAGTTCGTGCTGCGCAACCACCTGGCCGAATCGGCGATCCAATCCGCCCAGGCCGGTGATTTCAGCGAGGTTCACCGCCTGCTGAAAGTATTGACCAGCCCGTACGGCGAACATCCCGACGCCCCGGCCGCCTACGCCGCCCTGCCGCCCGATTGGGCCCACCAACTGGAAGTGTCCTGCTCGTCATGAACCTCTTTGGCAAAAACCCCATGTCCGCGACCGCTGCAACAGAACCCCACGGCCACGACGACGACCGCTACCCGGTGAGGAAGAGCGACGCCGATTGGCGCACCCAGCTTGACCCCATGCAGTACCAGGTGGCGCGCCAAGCCGCCACCGAGCGGCCGTTCACCGGCCAGTTCTGGGACCACTGGTCGGACGGCGCCTACCGCTGCGTGGGCTGTGGCCAGGCGCTGTTCGAGAGCGCCGCCAAGTTCGACGCCGGCTGCGGCTGGCCGAGCTGGTGGAAGGAGATCGAGCCCGGCCGGATTGAACGGCTGGTGGACGACACGCTGGGCATGCGCCGGGTGGAGGTGCGCTGCGCTGCCTGCGGCACCCACCTGGGCCACGTCTTCGAGGACGGCCCCGAGCCCACCGGCGAGCGTTTTTGTATCAACTCGGCAGCGATTGACTTTGTGCCCAAAGCCGAGCCTGCCGCCTGAACCAAAACGCCCATGGCGCCGACCGTGACAAGCCTCACGTCCGCCTAACGCTGCCCAGACAGCGACCGCTACACTGCCCACCGCATGAAACTGCTGCTCGACTTCTTGCCGATTCTGCTGTTTTTCGGCACCTTCAAATACACCGAGTCCCACAAGGAGTGGGCCGCTGCGTTTGCCACCGAGCACCTGGGCTGGATGGTTGCCGGCGGCACCGTGGGCCTGACCGAAGCGCCGGTGATGCTGGCCACCGTGGTGGTGGTGATCGCCTCGCTGGCCCAGGTGGCCTGGCTCAAGGCCCGTGGCAAAAAGGTCGACCTGATGCTGTGGATCAGTCTGGCGCTGGTCGTTGTACTGGGCGGGCTGACGGTGTGGTTGCACAGCGAGACCTTCATCAAATGGAAGCCCACCGGCCTGTACTGGGCGATGGGCTTGTCCTTCCTGATCAGCCAGACGCTGCTGGGCAAGAACCTGCTCAAGCTGATGATCGGCGAGCAGATGCAGCTGCCCGATGCCGTCTGGAAGCGCCTGGGCCTGGCCTGGGTGGTGTTTTTTGCCGCGATGGGGGTGATCAACCTTTGGGTGGCCTACAACTTCAGCACCAGCACCTGGGTCAACTTCAAGCTGTTTGGCGGCATCGGCCTGATGCTGCTGTTCACGCTGGGCCAGGGCCTCTACATCAGCCGCCACCTGCCCGAAGGTGATCACGCGCAGGCCAAGGAATGACATGAGTGCAGGTGTTTCAGCCCAAATCATCGACGCCACGCTGCGCGCCGCACTGGCGCCACTACAAACCGCCCCGTTGCAACGCCTGGACGTGGTCAACGAAAGCCACCTGCACGCCGGCCATGCGGGCGCTGGCGAAGGCTCGCATTTCAGGGTCTACATCGTCGCCGATTGCATGACCGGCTTGAGCCGGGTGGCGCGCCATCGGCTTGTGTATGATGCCCTGCGCGAAGTGATCCCCCAGGGCATTCACGCGCTGGCGATCGAGGCGCAAGGCCCTGATCCCGCCTGATCCGGCAGCCCGAACCCCACCTGTCCGCACCGTCATTTCAGCTGTATTTTCTTGCCACCCGCTCGCCGGGTGTGCCCATTACTCCCACCCCCTGAAGATCGACCCGCCCATGACCCGTTTGACACTTGCCGCCCGTGCGTCCGCCGTGGCGATCGCCGTGACCCTGTTGCTGCCGCTGGCCGCATCGGCCCAAAACCTCGCCATCGTCAACGGCAAGGCCGTGCCCAAGGCCAGGCTCGACCTGCTGCTGCAGCAGGCCCAGCGTGCCGGCCAGCAAGTCACGCCCGAGATGCAGGGCATGGCCAAGGACGAAGTGGTGCGGCGCGAGATCTTTGCGCAAGAGGCCGAGAAGCGCGGCATCGCCGGCCAGGCCGACTACAAGGCGCAGATGGAGCTGGCGCGCCAGAGCATCCTGATCCGCGAACTCTTCGAGGACTTCAAGAAGAAGAACCCGGTCACCGACGCCGAAGCCAAGGCCGAGTACGAAAAGTTCAAGGCTCAATCCACCGGCACCGAGTACCGCGCCAGCCACATCCTGGTCGAGGGCGAAGAAGAAGCCAAGGCCTTGATCGCGCAGATCAAAGGCGGCGCCAAGTTCGAGGACCTGGCCAAGACCAAGAGCAAGGACCCGGGCTCGGGCGCCAATGGCGGCGACCTCGACTTTGCCAAGCCCGAGTCCTATGTGCCCGAGTTTGGTGGCGCGATGGCCAAGCTGAAAAAGGGCGAGATGACCGAAACCCCGGTCAAGTCGCAGTTCGGCTGGCACATCATCCGCCTGGACGACACCCGCGAGGCGCAGTTCCCGGACTTCGAGTCGGTCAAGCCGCAGATTCAACAACGCCTGGCCCAGACCAAGCTGCAGAAGTTCCAGGACGACATGCGCAAGGCGGCCAAGACGGATTACAAGTTCGCGCAGTGATGCGGCGGTAGCCGGCAGCAGTCGCCCGTCATGGCGGCCTGCTGCCAACGAGAGGGCGCCGGGTGGCGCCTTTTTTCATGGGCTGTGCGCGGCTATCTGGCCGGGTCGGCGGCCAGGAACAAGGCCGGGTCCACCATCACCCGGTTCAGGCTGAGCGACCAGTGCAGGTGCGGCCCGGTCGCCCGGCCGGTGGCGCCCACCGCGCCCACGGCCTGGCCGGCGGCCAGCCGGTCACCCACCGCCACCTCGACGGCGCTGAGGTGGCAGACCATCGACAGCAAGCCGGCGCCGTGGTCGATCCAGACTGTCCGACCGTTGAAGAAGTAGTCGCCGGTATCGATCACCCGGCCGGCCAGCGGCGCACGCACCGGCGTGCCGCTGGCCGCAGCGATGTCCATGCCGCTGTGCGGCGCGCGCGGCTGGCCGTTGAAGATGCGGCGCAGGCCAAACGATCCTGAGCGCGGACCGGCTACCGGCGCCTGCATCCGCAAGGCTGCAGGCGCGGGCTCGCTGAAGGTGGCGATCATGCCGGCCTGGTGCTCACGCTCGCGCTGGTGACGTGCCAGGTTTTCGGCCGACAGATCGACCTGGCCTGGCGCCACGGTCAGGCGCTGCTCGGCGTAGCGGAACGGGCCGATGTGGAACGACAGCGTCGATTCGGTGCCTGAAGCGGCCTTGACCTGAAGCGGCACGTCACCCGGCTTGGCGTCCAGTGCGATGCCCACCACCGCCGTCCAGCCCGCCGGGCTGCCGGTGACCATCACCGGCACGCCGGCCTGGCGCACCTGCGGTGCCTCGGCCGCCGGCCCCAGGTCCAGTACCGCCACGCCGCCTGGGGCCAGGCGGACTTGAGGCAGGGGCTGGGCGGCCAGGCCGCCGTGCCAGCCGGCGGCGGTCAGCAGCAACAGCGCCATCACCACAGCCGCCAGCCCGCTGACAGCCTGCCGCCGCCGGCCCGGCGCGGTACGCGCCGGCCCGCCGACCCTGTGCGTCACGGCGCGGCCGGCAAACCCGGCGTCAACGGCACGCCCGGGACGATCAACTGGCCCGCCTCGATCAGCAACTGCCGGTCACAGCGGGCCGCGATGGCCCGGTCGTGGGTCACCAGCACCAGCGTCGTACCGGTCTCACGGTTCATATCGAACATCAGCGCCATCACCCGCTCGCCGGTGGCGTGGTCCAGGCTGCCGGTGGGCTCATCGGCCAGCAGCACCTCGGGCTCGACCACGAAAGCCCGCGCCAGCGCCACCCGCTGCTGCTCGCCACCCGACAAGGTGCGTGGGTAGTGCTTGAGCCGCTCACCCAGGCCCACCCGCTGCAGCATGGTGGCGGCACGCTCGCGGGCATCGGTGCGGCCCAGCAACTCCAGCGGCAGCATGACGTTCTCGAGCGCGCTCAGGTGCGCCAATAACTGGAAGCTCTGGAACACAAAGCCCAGCTTGCGCGCACGCAGACCGGCACGTTCGTCCTCGTCCAGCGCAAACAGGTCCTGGCCATCAATGCGCACCGTGCCGCTGGTGGGGTGGTCCAGCCCGGCGATGATGGCCAGCAAGGTGCTTTTGCCGGACCCGGAGGCGCCGACGATGGCCGTGGACTGGCGCCGCTGCAGGCTGAAGTCAATGTCGTGGAGAATCGTCAGAGTGCCGGTGGAATCGGTGACCGAGCGGGTGACATGTTCAACCGCGATGATGGGATCGCTCATGAGATGGATGCTGGCGCGTGGCAAGACGCGACGAGTGGTGCTGCTGCACTGTAGCGTGCTGGCCGTGGCGATGCTGGGCGCGGGGCCCGCGGGATCGGCAAACCCGCCAGCGACCACCCGAGCAACGCCGGCGCGCACCCTGCTGGTGTTGGGCGACAGCCTGTCGGCCGAATACGGGCTGGCACGCGGCACCGGCTGGGTCGCGCTGCTGGGCAAGCAACTGGCGCAGGACAAGCTGGCGGTCAGCGTGGTCAACGCCAGCATCAGCGGCGACACCACCTCGGGTGGACGCTCGCGCCTGCCGGCGCTGCTCAAACAGCACCGGCCCAGCCATGTCGTGATCGAGCTGGGCGGCAACGATGCGCTGCGCGGCTTGCCGTTGCAGATGACCCAGGACAACCTGCAAGCCATGGCCCGCGCCGCCAAGGCCGCCGGTGCGCGGGTGATGATCCTTGGCATGCAGATGCCGCCCAACTACGGCGCCCGCTATGGCCAGGATTTTTCAGCGCTGTTCGCCACGGTTGCCAAAGACGAAGGCGCGGCGCTGGTGCCCTTCATGCTGGCGGGCGTGGCCGACAGCCCGCAGGCCGACAGCCTGTTCCAGCCCGACCGCATTCACCCCAAGGCCGAGGCGCATCCGCGCATCCTGGAAACGGTGTGGGCGGTGATGAAACCCTGGTTGCGCTGATCGGGTGCTTGCCGCCGGCGGGCTGGCGGCGGGCTGGCGGGCTGGCGTGACAAAGGGCGGCTGCCGGTGGGCGGCTAACGCACGGCCGTTCCGCGGTCGCCACGGTCGGGCCGCTGCGAGGCGTCGGTGCGGCCCGGCTCGGCGTCGCGTGGCCGGGGTGCGGCAGGTGTCGGCGCGGGCGGCGGCGCGGGCGACGCAGCCGACGGGCGAGGTGCGACCGCCGGGCGGGGCACGACCGGGGTAGGCGTTTGGGCCGCCGCCGGATTGGCCACGGGCGCCACGGGCGCCATGGGCGCCGGTGACGCAGGTGGCGTGAAACGTCTGGCCAAACCCACTGGCACTGGCGCTGCCGGGCCAGCAGCGGGCACCACCGGTGCCGGCGTTGTCGGACCTGCCGCGGGCACGGCCGGAGCCGGCGCTGCCGGCACCGGTGCAGGTGCAGGTGCAGGCGCCGCGGTCACCGGCCCACCTCGGTCGCGCCGGTCCGGCTCACGGCGGTCGGGGTCACGGCGGTCCGGTTCGCGCCGGCCAGGATCACGCCGGTCAGAATCGCGCCCGTCGGGCGGCCGTCGGTCCTGATCACGCGGCGCAGGGTCGTAGCGCCCGCGGTGCTCGGGGTCATGCGGTGGCGGCACCGGGGATGGCGGCGCTGCCCGTACCGGATCGCCACGCCAGGCCCGCGGCGGCGGGTTGATCACGATGATCGTGGGCGGCGCCACCACCATGCGCGGCGGCAGCACCACCGGGATCACCACCCGGGGCGGCGGCGGGCGATAGCCCGTGTTGTTGCCGATGTTGATGTTGATGCTGGTGCCCCCGCCCACCACCGGGCCACCGGTCCAGGCCCGCAGCGCCGGCGCGTAGTGCGGCCGCTCCTGGCGCGGCCCCGGCGACCAGCACCAGCGGTCTCGCCACACCACCCAGCTGCCGTAGTGAAACGGCGCAAAACCCCAGGGTGCGGCGTCGATCCAGGTCCAGCCCCAGGGGGCCACCCAGACCCAGCGGCCATCGTGAAACGGCGCCCAGCCGACCGGCACCTGACGCGGCTGCCAGACCTGGCCGTACTCGGGGTGGCTGACCCAGTCGCCGTTGCGGTCCAGATCCTGCCAGCCGGTCACGCCGGGCTGCACGTAGCGGGCCGAGACCGGCGCGTCGTCCAGCCGCTCGTCCCGCGCCACCCAGTCGGCAAAGGCGTCGCGCTCGACGGGTGCCCAGGTGTAGCGGGTGCTGTTGGCGGGGTCGAGCCAGATGTCGGCCCGGCGGCCGGCGGGCACGGTCAGCGCGCTGTCGCGGCCCTCGAAGGACATTTCTCCGCGCCAGGTGGTCGCCAGCGTGGCCGGCGTGCGGGCGTCGGCCTGCCGGGCTATGCGGTAGTGGCCGGGCGCCTGGGGCAGCCAGCGGCCCTCGGCGGTCAGCACCTCGGCGGCAGCGCCCTCACCCGGCAGCAGCGCGGACAAACGCAGCGCCAGCGTGCCGGATTCCAGCCACAGCACCAGGCCCTGGCCATCCAGCCGCTGCAGCGTCAAGTCGCAGCCGGGGCCCAGGCGCAGCGTGGTGCTGCCCAGCCGTAACTCGGCGCGGCCGTCAGGCCCGGTGCGCAGCCGGTCGCCGGCCGCCACCGGCCAGTTGCGCAGCGGCTCTTGCGGCGTGCCCAGCCAGCTCTCGCTGTCGCGGTCGAACCAGCGCACCTCGCCGGCCACGGTGCTCAGCCGGCCCACGTAGGCCGGCAGCTCACCGGGCACCGCGCCGGCCAGGGCCACCCCGGGCATCGCAGCCAGGGCCAGCACCAGCAGGGCCATCAGCCGGCTGCAGAGTGCAAGCAAGAACAGGCCGGCGCGGCGCCGGGGTCGAACTGGGGTCATGGGCCTGCTCCGCCGACCACCTTTGGCCGGCCTGAAGCTACAACGCCCGGCAAGCCGGTGCCGCCGACGGCGCACCGTGTCTGGTTTGTAAAGCGGGCGTCCGGCATGTTGCCGCTACCCACCCTGCCCCGCGCGGCACTGCCCGGCGTTGCCTGCGTTGCCTGCGCTGCCGGCGCCTCAGTCGTCGCCGGCGTCGGCACCCAGCTCGGGGAACAGCACGCTGGTGAAGCCCAGCTTGCTGAGGTCCGGCATGCGGGTGGGGTAGAGCCTGCCGATCAGGTGGTCACATTCGTGCTGCACCACCCGGGCATGGAAGCCGTCGACCTCGTGCGCTACCGCGTTGCCCTGCAGATCGAAGCCGGTGTAGCGGATGCGGGCCCAGCGCGGCACCTGGCCGCGCAGCCCGGGCACCGACAGGCAGCCTTCCCAGCCCTCGACCAACTCGTCCGACAGCGGCGTGATCTGCGGGTTGATCAGCACTGTCAGTGGCACGGGCGGCGCCTCCGGATAGCGCTCGTTGCGCTGAAAGCCGAAGATCACCAGCTGCAGATCGACGCCGATTTGCGGCGCCGCCAGGCCCGCGCCATTGGCGGCCACCATGGTCTCGTGCATGTCGGCCACCAGGGCGTGCAACTCGGGGGTGTCGAAGGACAGCACCGGTTGCGCCACCTGCAGCAGGCGCGCATCGCCCATTTTCAAGATCTCGTGCACGGCCATGGTGTCGGTCTCCGTCAAGCCCGGGGTCAGCGCGGGACAGCCGCGCCGACGCCACCCGCAAGCGGCGCGCCGCAGTTTAGCGGCGCAGGTCAAGTCCAGCGCCCGGCGGTGTCTCAACCGTTGCTCAGGCGGCCCGCTCAGGCAACTCGGGCACCGGCTCGCCGGCCAGCAGCGCCCGCAAGCCGGCCTCGTCCAGCACCGTCACACCCAGCTCGAGCGCCTTGTCCAGCTTGCTGCCCGCTTCATCGCCGGCCACCACGTAGTGCGTCTTCTTGGACACCGAGCCCGCCACCTTGCCACCCGCCGCCTCGACCAGCGCCTTGGCCTGGTCGCGGCTCAGGCCGGGCAGCGTGCCGGTCAGCACCAGGGTCTTGCCGGCCAGCGGCTGCGGCTGCGTGCTCGCGGTGGCGCCCTCGCCCTCCGGCCAGCGGATGCCGGCGGCGCGCAGCTGTTCGACCACCTCGCGGTTGTGCGCTTGCGCAAAGAAGGTGTGGATGCTTTGCGCCACCACCGGGCCCACATCGTTGACCTGCAAAAGCTGCTCGGCGCTGGCGTCCATGATCCGGTCGAGTGCACCAAAATGTTTGGCCAGGTCCCGGGCGGTGGCCTCACCGACATGGCGCACCCCCAGGGCGTACAAAAAACGCGGCAAGGTGGCCTGTTTGCTCTGGTCCAGCCCGGCCACCAGTTTGGCCGCACTCTTGTCGCCCATGCGGTCGAGCGCACTGAGCTTGGCCAGGCCCAGGGTGTAGAGCTCGGGCAGGACGCGCACGATGCCGGCGTCCACCAGCTGGTCCACCCGCTTGTCGCCCAGGCCCTCGATGTCCATCGCCCGGCGGCTGGCAAAGTGCAGGATCGCCTGTTTGCGCTGGGCCGGGCAAAACAGGCCGCCGCTGCAGCAGTGCGCAATACCGCCGCGCTCGCGCAGCACGGCGCTGCCGCAGACCGGGCAGGCGCCAGGCATACGAAAGTTGGGCACATAGGGCTGGCGTGGTCCGTCGCCAGGGGCCACGCGGCCCACCACCTCGGGGATCACGTCACCGGCGCGGCGCACGATCACCGTATCACCCACCCGCACGTCCTTGCGGCGCAGCTCGAACAGGTTGTGCAATGTCGCGTTGCTGACGGTGGTGCCGCCGACAAACACCGGCGCCAGCTTGGCCACCGGCGTCAGCTTGCCAGTGCGCCCGACCTGGATCTCGATTCGCTCCAGCCGGGTCATCTGCTCTTGCGCCGGGTATTTGTGCGCCACCGCCCAGCGTGGCTCGCGGCTGACAAAGCCCAGCCGCTGCTGCAGCGACACCGCGTTGAGCTTGTAGACCACGCCGTCGATATCAAACGGCAGCGCATCACGCCGGGCACCGACCTGATGGTGGAACTGCACCAGCCCGGCCGCGCCCAGCGCCACCGTGCGGTCGGCGCAAACCGGCACGCCCATCGCCGCCAGGGCGTCCAGCGTGGCGCTGTGGGTGGCGGGTTGCGTCCAGCCGCGTACCTCGCCCAGGCCGTAGGCAAAAAAGCTCAGCGGGCGCTGGGCCGCGATGGCCGGGTCGAGCTGGCGCACCGCACCGGCCGCGGCATTGCGCGGGTTGACGAAGGTTTTTTCACCCCGCTCGCGCTGGCGCTCGTTCATCTGCTCGAAGTCGTCGCGCCGCAAATAGACCTCACCGCGCACCTCCAGCACCTCGGCGTCGCAGCCCAGCAGCCGCAGCGGGACCCTGCCGCCAGCGCCGGCCCGGCCGCGCACGGTGCGGATGTTCTGCGTCACGTCCTCACCGGTCTCGCCGTCGCCCCGGGTGGCGGCCTGCACCAGCACGCCGTGCGCATAGCGCAGGTTGATCGCCAGGCCGTCGAACTTCAGCTCGGCGTTGTACTCGACCGGTGCGGCGTCGGGGCCCAGCTCAAGCTCGCGCCGGATGCGGGCATCAAAGGCTTCGGCGCCACTGGCTTCGGTGTCGGTCTCGGTGCGGATGCTGAGCATGGGCACCGCATGGCGCACCGCCGCAAAACCGGGCAGCACCTGGCCCATCACCCGCTGGGTGGGCGAGTCGGCCGTCAACAACTCGGGGTGCGCGGCCTCGATCGCCTGCAGAGCCTGGAACAAGCGGTCGTACTCGGCGTCGGGGATCTGTGGCGCGTCCAGCACGTAGTAGCGCTGGGCATGGTGCGCCAGCAGCTTGCGCAGGGCGTCGGCACGGGCGGCAGGCGGCAGATCGGCGGGGGGCAGGAGCGTGTCGGCCATGGTGGCTTTGAGTGTAGGACGGGACCTGGGCCTCGGCTGGCTGGCCCCCTTGCGCCACCGGCGCTGCCACAGCAGCCGGCGTGTAGAGTCTGCCCCCTGTCGACATGCGCTATCCAACGCCATGACCCCAACCCTGAGCTTCCGATTGCGCCATGTGATCCAAGGCATGTGCCTGTTGCTGGTCCTGGCCTCAGGGCTGGGCACGGCCTGGAGCAAGCCCCTGCGACGCCCCGCGCCAGCGCCGGCGCCGGTGTTGCCGATGCGCCTGAGTCCCGATGTTGTGCCCCAGGCCTACACCCTGGCGCTGACGCTGGACCCGGCCCAGCCCCGCCACAGCGGCCAGGTCGAGATCGACCTGCAGCTGCGCAAGCCCACCGCCCGCTTGCGCCTCCATGCCAAGGACCTGCAGGTGCCGCAAGCCTGGCTGGAGCAAGGGGCCCGGCGGCTGGACGCCAAGGTCCGGCGGCTGGACGCCGAGAACATCGCGCTGGACTTTGCCCGCCCGTTGGCGGCCGGCCCGGCCCGGCTGGCGCTGCGGTTTACCGGCACGCTGCAGGACAAGGCGGTCAGCGGGCTGTTCCGCCAGCAGGAGGGCGGCCGCTGGTACGCGATGACGCAGTTTGAATCGACCGGCGCGCGGCTGGCCTTTCCGCTGTTCGACGAGCCCGGCTGGAAAGTGCCCTGGACCTTGAGCCTGACCGTGCCGCAGGCGCTCACCGCCGTCGCCAACATGCCGGTCGTCAGCGAAACCCCGGCTGACGCCGGCTGGAAGACGCTGCGATTTGCCGCCACCCCGCCGCTGCCCAGCTACCTGCTGGCATTTGCGGTGGGCGAGTTTGAGGTGCGGGAGGCCGGCAACACCGGCCCGACCAGCCAAACCCCGCTGCGGTTTTTTGCGCCAGCTGGGCGCAGCGGCGACGCGGCCTACGCCGCCAAAGTCACCGGCCCGATCGTCGAGCGTCTGGAGGCCTACTTCGGCCTGCCGCACCCGTACCCCAAGCTCGACAGCCTGGCCATCCCGGTGACAGTGAACTTTGGCGCGATGGAAAACGCCGGCCTGGTGACTTACGCCTCGACCGTGTTGCTGGCCGCGCCGGCCGAGCAGACGCCGCTTTTTGAGCGCGACTACGTGGCCACCGCCGCGCACGAACTGGCCCACCAGTGGTTTGGCAACCTGGTGACCATGGCCTGGTGGGACGACCTGTGGCTGAACGAATCCTTTGCGTCCTGGATGGGTGACCGCATCACCGCCGAGCTGATGCCGGCCTGGGGCTGGGACACCGCCGTGCTGGAGTCCCGCGCCCAGGCCATGCGCACCGACCGGCTGGTCTCGTCGCGCCGCATTGCCGAGCCGGTGCGCAACGACGACGAGCTGGCCAATGTCTGGGACAGCATCACCTACCAGAAAGGCCAGGTGGTGTTGGCCATGTTCGAGCAGTGGCTGGGGCCGGACCGTTTCCAGGCGGGGGTGCGCCGCTACATGGCGCGTCACGCCTGGGGCCATGCCACCGGCGACGACTTTGCCGCGGCGCTGGCGGTGGAGGACAGCACGCTGCCCGCCGCGCTGCGCAGCTTCACCCACCAGCCCGGCATCCCGCGCATTGCCGTCGAGCTGCTGTGCAGCGACGGCCCGCCCCGGCTGCAGCTGTCGCAGTCGCGTCTGCTGGCGCTGGGCTCGGTGGCTGCCAGCGGTGTGCGCGGTGACGCGCCCGCCGCCTTGCCTGCCGCCAGCTGGCAGGTGCCGATGCTGATCCGCACGCCTGCCGGTACCACCCGGCTGTTGCTGGACAGCGCCGACGCCACGCTGGCACTGCCCGATACCGACTGCCCCGCCTGGGTGCAAGCCAACGCGGGCGGGCTGGGCTATTACCGCGCGGCCTACCCCTCGCCCTTGACGGCCGCGTTGATGGCCCGCCCCGACCTGCCGGTGGCCGAGCGCCTGGCCGGGCTGGACGATGCGCGCGGCCTGTCCGAAGCCGGCGACCTGAGCGCGGCGGCGATGCTGGCGCTGGCCGAAGCCCAGGCCGGCCACCCGGACCGGCGGGTTGTCGAGCAGGCGCTGACCGTGTTGCGCGCCGCCCGGCCGCTGGTCGATACGGCGCAGCCGGCCCAAGTGGCGGCCTATGCGGCGCGCTGGCAACGTGCCGTCGGCGACCGGGGCCGGGCGCTGGGCTGGCAGCCCCAGGTGGGCGACAGCGACGATACGCGCCTGCTGCGGGCCGACCTGGTGCCGGCGCTGGCCGACCTGGGCGCCGACGCCGGCCTGCGCACCGAGGCCCGCGCCCTTGCCGGCCGCTGGCTGGCTGACCCGGGCAGCCTGGACGCCGCATTGCGCGGCGCCGTGCTGCGCAGTGCGGCGCTGGAGGGTGATGCCGATCTGTTCGACGCGCTGCGGGCCGCACTGGCCCGCAGCAGCAACCGGGCGGAGCGCGGCGATCTGCTGGCGGCGCTGGGGTCGTTTCGCTCACCGGCCCTGGCTGGCCGTGCCCGCGATCTGCTGCTGGAGGCCAGCCTGGACATCCGCGAGGTGCAGCGGCCGGTGATGTCGGCGCACAACGCCGACCCGCTGCTGCGCGACGGCCTGCTGCAGTTTGTGCAGCAGCACCACGCCGCGCTGGCGGCGCGCCTGGGGCCCGACGTGCCCGCCTGGTTGCCGGGCTACTTCAGCCGCGCCTGCAGCCCGGGTGCTGCGGCGCGCATCCAGGCCGTGTTTGCGCCGCATGCCGCCCGCTACCCCGGCGGGCAGCGGGCGCTGGCGCAAAGCCTGGAGGCGGTGCGGCTGTGCAGCGCCTGGAAGGCAAACCAGCCCGCTACGGATTGACGCTGCCGGAGCCGAGGGTCGGGGCCGGGGGTCGGGGCCGGCCGCCGAGGCCGGCGAACAGCCAAGTCCGTCAGTTCAGCTGAACAAACGCCGCGCCACCGCCGACCCGGCCGCCAGGTCACGCGAGGCCAGCGCGACATACAACTTGGCCAAGTCCTCGCCGATAGAGGCAAATGCGTGCAGGGTGATCGGCCGGCCGGTGTGGTCGATCATCAGCGCGTCCATGTCGGCGGCCAGCAGGCGGGCCGCCTCGTGCCAGGCCGGGAAGGGCTCAGCCGCTTCAGCCGTCTGCGGCACGTCCAGCGACAGCTGCACCTCGCGCACGGCGGCCACGCCCGGGTCGTCGGACAGCGCCACCTGGGAATCGAAACCCAGCACCAGCACCGGTGGCGAGCCGTCCTCGGCACCCGGCATCACCAGCCGGCCGGGCAGCACGCCCGGCAAGAAGCCGTGCCGGCCAGCGCACTGCTGGATGTAGCCCACGCTCCAGGCCGCACCGTTGGCGCGCAGCGTCAGCGCCAGCTGGGCATCATGGTCGCCGGCAAAGGCATCCAGCTCGCGCGCCCGGGCCACCACGTCCAGCATGTCGGGCAGCTCGGCCATCGCGCCCACGCCCTCGGCAAAATCTTGCAGCTTCTGCACAAACTCCGAGTACTCGATCTGATTGAGCGCACCGCTGCGGTTGGCCAGCTGCACCCCGGCCTGAAACTCGCCGTAGCGCTGGCCGGCGGTGGGCAGCTCCCAATCGCCGGTGGCGACGTTGAGACCTTCGATCAAAAACGGCTTGGTGCCGGCGCGGCGCGACGGTGGCAGGTGCAGCAGCGCCAACTCGCCACTGACGGCGGCGTCCAGCCGCAGCAGGGCAATCGCGTCGATCAGCGGGTCGAGCCGGGCCGACTTGCGCGGCACCAGCAGGCGACGTGCCTCCGCCGTGTCGGGCGAGGCCAGCGTGTCATCGCCAGAGCCGGCCTCGCCCACGGCACCGGTCTCGGCGCCAGCGGCCGCGTGCATCGACGGCTCGACCCGTGTGCTGTCCAAGCCGTCGGCCTGGCGCGGACTGGCCTTGCGCGCCGTCCACAGGCCTTGCACCACCACGCCCACCAGCACCACGCCGCCCACGGCGGCCAAACCCTGCATCAAAGTGATCGTGATCATGCGGTCTCGGCCAATCCCACTGCGGCTTCCATGTCCACCGCGACGATGCGCGAGACGCCTTGTTCCTGCATCGTCACCCCAATCAATTGCTCGGCCATTTCCATCGCGATCTTGTTGTGGCTGATGAACAGGAACTGTGTGCCCTTGTTCGACATCTCGGCCACCAGCCGGGCGTAGCGCTCGGTGTTGGCGTCGTCCAGCGGCGCGTCCACCTCGTCGAGCAGGCAAAACGGTGCCGGGTTGAGCATGAAGATCGCAAACACCAGCGCAATCGCCGTCAGCGCCTTCTCGCCACCTGACAGCAGGTGGATGGTCGAGTTTTTCTTGCCCGGCGGCTGAGCCAGCACCTGCACCCCGGCGTCCAGGATCTCGTCGCCGGTCATCTGCAGCCGCGCCGTGCCGCCGCCAAACAGGCTGGGGAACATGCGACCAAAGTGCTCATTGACCTGGTTGAAGGTGGCCGCCAGCAGGTCGCGCGTCTCCAGGTCGATCTTGCGGATCGCGTCGTCCAGCGTGTTGATGGCGTCCGTCAGGTCGGCCACCTGGGCGTCCAGAAAGGTCTTGCGCTCGCTGGACGCGGCAAGCTCGTCGAGCGCGGCCAGGTTGACGGCGCCGAGCGCCGCAATCTCGCGGGTGATGCGGTCGATCTCACCCTGCAGGCCCCACAATTTGACGCTGCCAACCTCGATATTGGCAGCCAGCGCTTCGAAGTCGACCCCCGCTGCAACCAATTGGTCCAGGTACTGCGCACCGCCGAGCTGGGCGGCCTGGGCCTCCAGCTGCAGCTTGGTGATCTCGTCGCGCAGCGGCTGCAGGCTGCGCTCGAACTGCAAACGCTGCTCATCGGCCGAGCGCAGCTGCGCCGACAAGCCGTCGTACAGGCTGCGCTGCGCGCCC
>JBBRZR010000062.1:0-15759 GCA_038236495.1 Burkholderiales bacterium | reverse complement strand
TTCACCCGCTGGCGCGACAGGCCCACCAGCCAGGCCAGCTCTTGCTGGGTGATGCGCAGCAACTGGCCCACGCCCGGGTAGAGCACCGGGTGGAACAGCGCGGCCAGGCTGCGCGCCACGCGGGCATCGGGCTGGTTGTTGCGGTCGATCTCACGCGCTGCGATGAACTGGCCCAGCCGCTCGTTGAGCTGCGTCATCACGAAACGGTTGAACGGGATGCTGCGCTCCAGCAGGCGCCAGAACACCTCGATCGGCAGCCCGGCGACCGTGCTTTTGCGCAAGGCTTCGATGTTGTAGCGGTAGACCTCGCGCTTGAGCAGCGTGCCCTCGCCAAACCAGGCGCCCGGCGGGATGCCGGTGTAGGTGATGGGCGTGCCCTCGATGCTGATGTTGCTCATCTTGAGCAGGCCGTCGATCACGCCAAACCAGTAGGTCGATGGCGCCCCGGTGCGGCAGACCCGGTCGCCGGTGTCCGCCGTGACCACCATCAGCGCTGCAGCGGCCTCGCGCCGGTCCTCGTCGGCCAGCACGCCCAGCCACGGGATATTGGCCATCTCGGCTGCGCTGGGCGAGCGGGCCCGCTGGCGCAGGCTGGCGGGCGGTGAGGCGGTCGTGGCGGTCGTGTCTGTCATGGCGGTCGGAACCGGACCTTGGGCGGCGGGTTCGTCGCTCATTCAGGCAATCCTTTGTCAAGTTCGGGGGTAAGTCCTGTGGGTACAGACCCTTAAATTGTCGCCCTACCGACAAGCCGACGTCAAATCCACCCCTAGTATCCGTCTTCAATCGCTGACCGGTATGTCGAGCGACAGTTGCCCTGAACCGGTCTTGCTGAAGGAGTTGCTGGTGTTGACGACGTTTCCCCGCCTGATGCTCGACCATGCCAAGGCCCGGCCTGACGCTGCCGCCCTGCGCGAAAAATCCTTTGGTATCTGGCAGACCACCACCTGGGCGCAACTGGCCACGCTGGTGCGGCATCTGGCCTGCGGGCTGGCCGAAGCCGGTCTCAAGCGCGACGACCATGTGGTGGTGGTGGGTGACAACCGGCCGCGCCTGTACGCCACCATGTTGGCGGTGCAGTCCCTGGGTGCGGTGCCGATCCCGCTGTACCAGGACGCGGCCAGCACCGAGTTCGTGTTCCCGATCAACAACGCCGACGTGGGCTTCGCGGTGGTGGAGAACCAGGAGCAGGTCGACAAGCTGCTGGAAATCCGCGAGCAGTGTCCGCTTCTGGCCCGCATCTGGTTTGACGACCCGCGCGGCCTGCGCAAGTACGACGAGCCGGGGCTGGCCTCGATGGATGCGCTGATCGAATCGGGCACGGCGCGTGCGGCGCGTGAGCCGGGCTTTTTCGACGCTGAAGTGGCCAAGCTGCAATCGGCCGATGTGGCGACGATGTTTTTCACCTCCGGCACCACCGGCAACCCCAAGGGCGTGGTGCACACCCACGGCTCACTGCTGGACCGGGCACGGGCCGGCGCCAAGTTCGACAAGCTCACTGCGCAAGAAGAAGTGCTGGCCTACATGCCGCTGGCCTGGGTCGGCCAGAACACCTTCAGCTATGCGCAATGGCTGGCCTGCGGCTACATCGTCAACTGCCCCGAGTCAGCCGCCACAGTGACGATCGACTTGAAAGAAGTGGGCCCGACCTACTACTTTGCGCCGCCGCGAATTTTTGAAGGCTTGCTGACCAGCGTGATGATCCGCATGGAGGACGCCAGCGCGATCAAGAAGTGGTTGTTTGACACCTGCATGGCGGTGGCGCGCCGGGTCGGGCCGGCGCGACTGGACGGCAGGCCGGTGGCACTGCTCGACCGCATCAAGCTGACGCTGGGCGACTGGGCGATTTACGGCCCTTTGCGCAACTCGATGGGCTTGTCGCGGGTGCGGGTGGCCTACACCGCCGGTGAGGCCATCGGGCCTGATTTGTTCACCTTCTTCCGCTCGATCGGCATCAACCTGAAGCAGCTCTACGGCAGCACCGAGACCGCCGTGCTGGTCTGCCTGCAGCCCGACAACGCGGTGTTTGCCGACACCGTGGGCGTACCGATCGACGGTGTGGAGATCAAGCTGACCGACAGCGGCGAGATCCTGGTCAAGTCGGCCGGGCTGCTGAAGGAGTACTACAAGAACCCGGTGGCCACTGCCGAGGTGCTGACCGCAGACGGCTGGTACCACACCGGTGACGCCGGCTTCATCGATGCCAGCGGCCAGCTCAAGATCATCGACCGCGCCAAGGACATCGGCCGCATCATGGGTGGGGCCAACGACGGTGCGATGTTTGCGCCCAAGTATGTGGAGAACAAGCTCAAGTTCTTCCCGTACATCAAGGAGGCGGTGGTGTTTGGCGACAAGCGCAGCACGGTCTGCGCTTTCATCAACATCGACGTCGAGGCGGTGGGCAACTGGGCCGAGCGGCGCAACCTGCCCTACGCCGGCTACACCGACCTGGCGCAAAAGCCCGAGGTCTACACGTTGATCCGCGAGTGCATCGAGAAGGTCAACGCCGACTTGGGTCACGACAGCCTGCTGGTGGGCAGCCAGATCCACCGCTTCCTGATCCTGCACAAGGAGTTGGACGCCGACGACGGCGAGATGACCCGCACCCGCAAGGTCAAGCGCGGCTACATCAGCGAGAAGTACCAGGTGCTGGTCGAGGCGCTGTACGCCGGGCGCAGCGAGCAATTCATCGAGACGGCGGTGAAGTTCGAGGACGGGCGCTCGGGCTCGGTGTCGGCCACGCTCAAGCTCGACGACGCCAAGACCTTCCCCGCGATGAAGAAGGCGGCTTGAGATGGCTGAAACCAAACCCATGCCAGACCCTGACAACAGCCACACCGGCAGCAGCGGCGCCGTGATCCTGGACGTCAAGAACATCTCCTTGAGCTTTGGCGGCGTCAAGGCGCTGACCGACATCAGCTTCAACGTGCGCGAGCACGAGATCCGCGCCATCATCGGCCCGAACGGTGCGGGTAAAAGCTCGATGCTGAACTGCATCAACGGCGTCTACACACCGCAGCAGGGCAGCATCACCTTTCGCGGCCAGACCTTCAGCCACATGAGCAGCCGGCAGGTGGCCGAGATGGGCGTGGCGCGCACCTTCCAGAACCTGGCGCTGTTCAAGGGCATGAACGTGATCGACAACATCATGTCCGGCCGAAATCTGAAGATGAAGAGCAATCTGTTTTTGCAGGCGCTGCGCATCGGCCCGGCCGCGCGTGAAGAAGCCGAGCACCGCGAGTTTGTCGAGCACATCATCGACTTTCTCGAAATCCAGGCCTACCGCAAGACGCCGGTGGGCCGCCTGCCCTACGGCCTGCAAAAGCGGGTGGACCTGGGCCGGGCGCTGGCGATGGAGCCCAGCGTGCTGCTGCTCGACGAGCCGATGGCCGGCATGAACGTCGAGGAAAAGCAGGACATGTGCCGCTTCGTGCTGGAGGTCAACGAGGAGTTCGCCACCACCATCGTGCTGATCGAGCACGACATGGGCGTGGTGATGGACATCAGCGACCGGGTGGTGGTGCTGGACTACGGCAAGAAGATCGGCGACGGCACGCCCGACGAAGTGCGCAACAACGAGGACGTGATCAGCGCGTACCTCGGCACATCCCACTGAGCCCGCAGGAGAGACGCCATGGGATTTTTTCTGGAAACACTGTTTGGCGGCCTGATGGCCGGTATGTTGTATTCCTTGATCGCACTGGGGTTTGTGCTGATCTACAAGGCCTCGGGCGTGTTCAATTTTGCGCAGGGCGCGATGGTGCTGTTTGCCGCGCTGGCGATGGCGCGTTTTGCCGAGTGGTTCCCCAAATGGTTCGGCTTCGACAACCACTGGCTGGCCATCGGCCTGGCCTTTGGCGGTGCCATGCTGGTGATGATCGCGGTGGCCTACGTGATCGAGCGCCTGGTGCTGAGCAAGCTGGTCAACCAGGAGGGCATCACCCTGCTGATGGCCACGCTGGGCATCAGCTACTTCATGGACGGCTTTGGCCAGACCCTGTTTGGCTCGGACATCTACAAGATCGACATCGGCATGCCCAAGGACCCGATCTTCGTGTTCGACAAGGTCTTCGAAGGCGGCGTGCTGATCAACAAGGAAGACCTGTACGCGGCGCTGATCGCCGCTGCGCTGGTGGTGGCGCTGAGCATTTTCTTTCAGAAAACCGCCACCGGCCGGGCGCTGCGCGCGGTGGCCGACGACCACCAGGCCGCGCAGTCCATCGGCATCCCGCTGAACCGCATCTGGGTGATCGTCTGGAGCGTGGCAGGTTTTGCCGCACTGGTGGCCGGCATGATCTGGGGCAGCAAACTGGGGGTGCAGTTTTCACTGGCGCAGGTGGCCCTCAAAGCCTTGCCGGTGGTGATCCTGGGCGGGCTGACCTCGGTGCCGGGCGCGATCATTGGCGGGCTGATCATCGGCGTGGGCGAAAAGCTCAGCGAGGTCTACATCGGCCCGATGCTGGGCGGTGGCATCGAGATCTGGTTTGCGTATGTGCTGGCGTTGCTTGTGCTTCTCGTCCGGCCGCAAGGCTTGTTCGGGGAGAAGATCATTGACCGCGTTTGAACTGGCCGAGACCAACCCATGATCTACCGCGAAAACGGCCAATTCAAGACCAGCTACCGGGCTGACCAGCAGATCTTCCCGATCCTGCAGGACAAGCTGGTGATCCTGGCGCTGGTGGCACTGGCCTTCCTGGCCGTGCCCTTCCTGGCCAGCGAATACACCTTCCGCGCGGTGCTGATCCCGTTCCTGATCCTTTCGCTGGCAGCACTCGGCCTGAACGTGCTGGTGGGCTACTGCGGCCAGATCTCGCTGGGCACCGGCGCCTTCATGGCGATCGGGGCCTACGGCGCCTACAACTTCTTCGTGCGGGTGCCCGGCATGCCGCTGATCGCCGCACTGCTGCTGGGCGGCTGCTGTGCCACGGTGGTGGGCGTGCTGTTCGGCATCCCCAGCCTGCGCATCAAGGGCCTGTACCTGGCAGTGGCCACGCTGGCGGCGCAGTTCTTTACCGACTGGGCCTTCTTGCGAATCAGGTGGTTCACCAACGATTCATCGTCCGGCTCGGTCAGCGTGGCGGGCTTGAATGTGCTGGGCATGCCGATCGAGACCCCGGTGCAGAAGTACCTGTTCTGCCTGGCTTTTGTCTGCATCTTTGCGCTGCTGGCCAAGAACCTGGTGCGCGGCAACATCGGCCGCGAGTGGATGGCCATCCGCGACATGGATGTGGCCGCCGCGGTGATCGGCATCCGCCCGGTCTATGCCAAGCTCACCGCGTTTGCGGTCAGCTCATTCATCGTCGGCGTGGCCGGTGGGTTGTGGGCCTTTGTGCACCTGGGCTCCTGGGAGCCGGCAGCGTTTTCAGTGGACCGGTCTTTCCAGCTCTTGTTCATGGTGATCATCGGCGGGCTCGGGTCGATTGCCGGCAGCTTTTTCGGCGCCGCCTTCATCGTGCTGCTGCCGATCCTGCTGGACGCGCTGCCGGCCTACTTCGGCCTGCCAATAGACACCGCGCTGGCGTCGCACCTGACTTTCATGATTTTTGGCGCGCTGATCGTGTTCTTCCTGATCGTCGAGCCGCACGGCATCGCCCGACTGTGGGCGACCGGCCGCGAGAAATTGCGGCTCTGGCCTTTCCCGCATTGAACTTTCACCACCTCACCGCCGATCCAATGGCGCTTGTTCCCCGGCACCGACGGGTGCATTTTCCCCACCTCTGGAGGCAGACATGAACTTCAAATCCATCTCGCTCACGGCCGCAGTTCTGGCAGCCGGGCTGAGCACCCTGGTCGCTGCGCCTGCTTTTGCGCAAGCCAAAGAGCAGTTCCTCCCGCTGCTGGTCTACCGCACCGGCCCGTACGCGCCCAACGGCACCCCCTGGGCCAACGGCAAGCTGGACTACATCAAGATGATCAACGCCCGTGACGGCGGGGTCAACGGCGTCAAGCTCACCTATGAAGAGTGCGAAACCGGCTATGCCACCGACAAGGGTGTCGAGTGTTATGAGCGCCTGAAGGGCAAGGCCGCGACGGTTTTCGACCCGCAGGCCACCGGCATCACCTTTGCGCTGACCGACAAGGTGGCTGCCGACAAGATCCCGTTGGTGACCATGGGCTACGGCCTGGCCGCCAGCCAGGACGGCGGCGTGTTCAAGTGGAACTTTCCGCTGATGGGCAGCTACTGGACCGCCGCCGACATCCTGATCCAGCACCTGGGCAAGCTGAACGGCGGGCTGGACAAGCTCAAAGGCAAGAAGATTGCCCTGGTCTACCACGACAGCCCGTTTGGCAAGGAGCCGATGCCGTTGCTGGAAGAGCGCGCCAAGACCCACGGCTTCGAGCTGGTCAAGATCCCCGTGACCGCGCCAGGTGTTGAGCAAAAGTCGGCCTGGCTGCAAGTGCGCCAGCAAAAGCCCGACTACGTGCTGCTGTGGGGCTGGGGCGTGATGAACTCCACCGCGCTGAAAGAGGCCCAAGCCACCGGCTACCCGCGCGACAAGATGTACGGCGTATGGTGGTCGGGTGCCGAGCCCGATGTCAAGGACGTGGGTGAAGGCGCCAAGGGCTACAACGCGCTGGCGCTCAACGGCTCGGGCCAAAGCCCCAAGGTGATGCAGGACATCCTGAAGTTCGTGCATGACAAGGGCCAGGGCACGGGGCCCAAGGATGAAGTGGGCACGGTGCTGTACACCCGCGGCGTGGTGATGCAGGCGATGATGATCGAGGCGATACGCGGCGCGCAGGAGCGCTTTGGCAAGGGCAAGGTCATCACCGGCGAGCAGATGCGCTGGGGCCTGGAAAACCTCAACATCAACGCCAAGCAGCTCGACAAGCTGGGCCTGACCGGCACCATCCGCCCTGTCAGCACCTCGTGCCTCGATCACATGGGCTCCACCTGGGCCCGCGTTCAGACCTGGGACGGTGCCAAGTGGAACATCGGTGCCGACTGGTACCAGGCGGATGAAGCGATCCTCAAGCCCATGATCAAGCAGGCCGCCGACAAGTACGCCAGCGACAAGAAGCTGACCCGCCGCGCACCCGCAGATTGCCAGAGCTGATCGACTGAGCTTGCCGAGGGCCCCGGGTGGGGCCCTCTTCAAAGCGCCGCGCGCGGCGCTTTGAAGAGTCAAAGGACACACCCCCGATGAGCACACCGAATATTCTTCTCAACGTCAATGGCATCGAGGTTATCTACAACCACGTGATCCTGGTGCTCAAGGGCGTGTCGCTGAACGTGCCCGAGGGCAAGGTCGTGGCGCTGCTGGGCGGCAACGGCGCCGGCAAGACCACCACCTTGCGGGCGGTGAGCAACCTGTTGGCGGGTGAGCGCGGCGCCGTGACCAAGGGCACGATCGAGCTGCGCGGAGAGCGCATCGAGCAGCTCAGCCCGGCGCAGATGGTGGACCGCGGCGTCATCCAGGTGATGGAGGGGCGGCACTGCTTTGCCCACCTCACGATCGAAGAAAACCTGATGACCGGCGCCTACACCCGGCACGACGGCAAGGGCGCCGTAGCGGCCACGCTGGACAAGGTCTACAACTACTTTCCGAGGCTCAAGACCCGGCGTACCAGCCAGGCCGCTTACACCTCGGGCGGCGAGCAGCAGATGTGCGCCATCGGCCGGGCGTTGATGGCCAACCCGAAGATGGTGCTGCTGGACGAGCCGAGCATGGGCCTGGCGCCGCAGATCGTCGAAGAGGTGTTCGAGATCGTCAAGGACTTGAACACCAAAGAGGGTGTCACCTTCTTGCTGGCCGAGCAAAACACCAACATCGCGCTGCGCTACGCCGACTACGGCTACATCCTGGAGAACGGCCGCATCGTGATGGACGGCGTGGCCAGCGACCTGCGCGAGAACGAGGACGTCAAGGAGTTTTACCTCGGCATGGGCGGCGGCGACCGCAAGAGCTTCAAGGACGTCAAGAGCTACAAGCGCCGCAAGCGCTGGCTGGCTTGAGCGTTGTCGAATTCAGCTTTCGGCATGTCCGACGATTTCAGTTTCGCCGCGCCGGCATTCAGGCCCGATGACGCCTTGCAGACCTTGCGGCGTGAGCTGGGCAACCTGGGCCTGGTAGAGCGTGCTGGCCGCTTTGAGCGGCGTGGCATGCCCATTGCCCGGGCAGCGGTTGACGGGGCAGCACTGCGTGCAGCGCGGGTCAAACGCCCGTCTCGCACCAGCCCCGAATGGCAAGAACGGCTGCTGCACAGCAGCGCCGACGTGCGCGACTTTGTCGCCGACCTCAAAAAACTATTGGCGCAGTGGAGCGACCGTGATGACTGATTTTTACGACGCGCTGGAACACCGCGCCCCCGCCGAACGCGAGGCCGCGCTGATGGCCGCATTGCCCGGCCACATCGCCCAGGCCCAAGGTCGTACCAGCGCGTTTGCCGATATTTTGGCCGGCGTGCCCGCGGCCGACATCATCAGCCGCGCGGCGTTGGCGCGGCTGCCGGTGACCCGCAAGCACGAGTTGTTGGCGCGGCAGACTGCCCTGCGGGCGCAAGACCCATTTGGCGGCTTCTCAGCCATCGGCTGGCGCGGCTTGCGCGCCGGCAAAGGCGCACGCCGGGTGTTCCAGTCGCCCGGCCCGATCTACGAGCCGGAGGGCAGTGCGTCCGACTACTGGCGCATGGGCCGGGCGATCTTTGCCGCCGGCTTTCGCGCAGGCGACTTGGCGCATTGCAGCTTCAGCTACCACCTCACCCCCGCCGGCTCGATGATGGAGAGCGGCGCGCATGCGGTGGGCTGCACCACCTTTGCCGGCGGCATCGGCAACACCGAACTGCAGCTGCAGGCGGTGACCGACCTGCGCCCGCACGGCTATATCGGCACGCCCAGCTTTCTGAAGATCCTGGTCGAGAAGGCGGCTGAAACCGGCGCCGACATCCGTTGCCTGGGCAAGGCCTCAGTCGGTGGCGAGGCGTTTCCGCCCAGCCTGCGTGACTGGCTGACTGACCACGGCGTCACCGCCTTTCAGAGCTACGGCACCGCCGATTGCGGTCTGATCGCCTACGAGACCTCGGCACGCGAGGGCCTGGTGGTCGACGAGGGCGTGATCCTTGAAATCGTGCGCCCGGGCACCGGCGACGTGCTGCCCGATGGCGAGGTGGGTGAGGTGGTGGTCACCGTGCTCAACCCCGACTATCCGCTGGTGCGCTTTGGCACCGGTGACCTGTCGGCGGTGCTGGCCGGCGCCTGCCCCACTGGCCGCAGCAACACCCGCATCAAGGGCTGGATGGGCCGCGCCGACCAGACCACCAAGGTGCGGGGCATGTTCGTGCATCCGGGCCAGGTGGCCGACGTGGCACGCCGCCATCCCGAGATTCTCAAGGCCCGGCTGGTGGTTGAAGGCGAAATGGCCAACGACCGCATGACATTGCACATCGAGTGTGCCGACGCCCCGGAGGGCTTGGCTGCCGCAGTGGCGGCCAGCGTGCGTGACGTGACCAAGCTGCGTGCCGAGGTGGTGCTGGCAGGGCCCGGCGGCCTGCCCAACGACGGCAAGGTGATCGAGGACGCGCGCAAGTACGAATGAGCTGCGGCAGGGGAACCGGGCCGTTGATCCGTCACAAAGTTCGGCACAACGGGCACAGGGCTAAGTAGTTTCCGGCACACGCCGGCGGCCAGCACGCCCTAGCATTTGTCGACCTGTATTTATCGATCCGTGCACGGCGCTGCCATTTCGCATCCGCTGGCGCCCACCGCTGAGGACCTTGCGATGAAGTTGTTGATCTCGACCGCCTTGCTGCTGATTGTTGCGACCGCCGCACAGGCCGAATACCCCGACAAGCCGATCACCGTCGTCGTGCCGTTTGCCGCCGGTGGCCCCACCGACAAGGTCGCGCGCGACCTGGGCGACGTGCTGCGCAAACAGCTCAACCAGACCATCATCATCGAAAACGTCGGCGGCGCCGGCGGCACGCTGGGCGCCGCCAAGGTGGCCAAGGCGTCGCCCGACGGCTACACCGTGCTGCTGCACCACATCGGCATGGCTACGGCACCTGCGCTGTACCGCAAGCTGCCCTACGACACGTTGGGCGACTTTGAGTACATCGGCATGATCAACGAGGTGCCGATGACCCTGATCGGCCGCAGCACCTTGCCCGCCAACAACTTTGCCGAGCTGCGCAAGTGGATCGACGCCAACAAGGGCAAGATCAACCTGGCCAATGCCGGCCTGGGCGCCGCCTCGCACCTGTGCGGGCTGTTGTTCCAGCAAGCCGTGGCGGTGGACATGACGACCGTGCCCTACAAGGGCACCGCGCCGGCGATGACCGATCTGCTGGGCGGGCAGGTCGACCTGATGTGCGACCAGACAACCAACACTACCCAGCAGATCGAGAGCGGCAAGGTCAAGGCCTTTGGCGTGACCACGAGCAAGCGCCTGAGCACACCCGCTCTGGCCAAGCTGCCAACGCTCGATGAATCCGGCCTGAAGGGCTTCAACGTCGCCATCTGGCACGGCATGTACGCGCCCAAGGGCACGCCCAAGGCGGTACTCGACAAGCTCAACGTCGCGCTGCGTGCGGCGCTGAAAGACCCCGAGTTCATCAAGCGCGAAGAGGCGCTGGGCGCGGTGGTGATCACCGATGCCCGCCTGTCCGGCGCAGAGCACAAAAAGTTTGTCGAGGCCGAAATCAACAAATGGGGCCCGGCCATCAAGGCGGCAGGCCAGTACGCCGACTGAGCTTGGACGAGGCCGTTGCGGCCTCATCAACCCGACAAGAGCCCCGAACACCGGGGCTTTTTCTTGCCGCGTTCAGCACGGGCGTTGACGTCTGTCAGCGTCTGATGTGCAACGGGATCGTCACGGGCCCGTCGTTGATCGATGCCACCTGCATGTCGGCGCCAAACACACCGGCCGCCACCACCGGGTGACGCTCGCGGGCAATGCGAAGCAGCGCGTCATAAAGCGCGCGCCCCAGTTCCGGTCCAGCGGCAGCGGTAAAGCTGGGGCGGTTGCCTGCCGATACATCTGCGGCCAGCGTGAACTGGCTGATGATCAACAGGCCGCCGGCCACGTCCACCACGCTGCGGTTCATCTTGCCGCCGGCGTCGGCAAAGACGCGCAGCTTCAGCAATTTGTCCACCAGCTTTGCCGCCTGGAGCTCGGTGTCCTGCGGCTCGGCACAGACCAACACCAACAGGCCAGGGCCAATCTGACCCACCGCCTGGCCCTGCACGCGGACGGTGGCCTCGCTCACGCGCTGGACCAAGGCGATCAATGGGTGGCCGTCGCTGCCGTCAGACGCTCAGCGTCACGCGGGCAAACTTGCGCTTGCCCACCTGGACCACCACGGTACCTGGCAGCAGCTTCAGCGCCTTGTCGCTGACCACCACACCGTCGATGCGCACACCGCCCTGGTCGATCAGGCGCAGCGCCTCGCTGGTGGACGGCACCAGTCCCGCCTGCTTGAGCAGGTTGCCGATGGCCAGCGGTGCGCCGCCCAGGCTGAGTTCGGGCACTTCGTCCGGGATACCGCCGCGCGCCCGGTTGTCAAAGTCGGCCTGGGCAGATTGCGCCAGCGCTGCACTGTGGAACCGCGTGACCAACTCGCGGGCCAGCAACACCTTGGCGTCCTTCGGGTTGCGGCCCGCCAACACCTCGGCCTTGAGCGAGGCGATATCAGCCTCGCTGCGAAAGCTCAACAACGCAAACCAGCGCCACATCAACACGTCGCTGATCGACAAGACCTTGGCAAACATGCTGTTGGCCGGCTCGGTGATGGCAATGTAATTATTTTTGCTCTTGGACATCTTCTCGATGCCATCCAGGCCCTCGAGCAGCGGCATCGTCAGGATGCACTGCGGCTCTTGCCCGTACTCTTGCTGCAGATGACGGCCCACCAACAGATTGAACTTTTGGTCGGTGCCACCCAGCTCCAGGTCGCTTTTGAGCGCCACCGAGTCGTAGCCCTGCATCAGCGGGTACAGAAACTCATGCACCGAGATCGGCGTGTTGGCCTTGAACCGGTCGTGGAAGTCGTTGCGCTCCATCATCCGCGCCACCGTGTAGCGTGCGGCCAGCTGGATCATGCCGCGCGCGCCCAGTGGATCGCTCCACTCGCTGTTGTAGCGGATCTCGGTGCGCGCCGGGTCCAGCACCAGGCTGGCCTGCTGGTAGTAGGTCTGGGCGTTGGCCTCGATCTGCTCACGCGTCAGCGGTGGGCGGGTAGTGTTGCGACCCGACGGGTCGCCGATCATCGAGGTGAAATCACCGATCAAGAAAATTACCTGGTGACCCAGATCCTGCAACTGGCGCATCTTGTTGAGCACCACGGTATGGCCGATGTGGATGTCGGGCGCCGTCGGGTCCAGACCCAGCTTGATGCGCAGCGGCTGGCCCGTCGCTTCCGAGCGCGCCAGCTTTTTCAGCCAGTCGGCTTCGGGCAGCAGTTCCTCGCAGTTGCGGCGGGAGATCTGCATGGCCTCGCGCACCCGGTCGGTGATGGGGTGCGGCGGTGCCGCTGAAATCGGGTCTGACAGTGACATGGTGGGCTATAGGGGGGCTGATCCGCGGGATCGACAGAACGGGTGCTGGGTATACTCGCGAACTTGTCTGTGCGGCAGAGCGCACAGCGAATCCGTTGTCGCTTAGGTCAGCCTGCAATTCTAGGGGCACGGGGCGGCCCAGCCAGGCAGGGGACAAGCCCGCGCCGAGAGCGGCATCGTTCAACCACACGGGCTCCTGCGCAGCGAGCCTCCGAGCCAGGAACCCATCGCTTTGACACTGGTCCCGCCCTTCGCTCAGCGTCTTCTTGTGACTGTCCAGGCCGCTGTGTTGCGGCATCCGCGCCGCGTGGCTGGTACCGTGCTGGCCGTGCTGGGCACCTTTGCCGTGACCGCTTTTGGCATCGCGCCGCTGGCGCCGGACGCCGCGCAGCTGCCACAGCGCCTGATCACCGAAGCCCTGCAGGTACCCGGCCTGGACCGCCAGCTTGGCGATCTGTCCGAGCAAGTGCTAGAACTGAACCACAGCGACCTGACACGCGGCAGCGATACCGCAGACAGCCTGCTCCGCCGCCTGGGCGTGAGCGACCCGGTGGCGGCCGCCTTCATTCGGGCCGACAACGACGCTCGGCGTCTGACCGACGGCCGGGCCGGCAAGATGGTGCAGGTGCGCACCGCCGCGGACGGCACGTTGGTCGAGCTGATTGCACGCTTCCCGGCGCTTGACACTGCCCGCAATGGCAGCCATTTCACCCGCATGAAACTGGCGCGTATCAACGGCCAGTTCATGAGCACGCTCGAAACTGTGGCCTTGGTGCCCCAGGTGCGACTGGGCAGTGGCACGGTTAGAACATCACTCTGGGCCGCGACCGACGACGCACGCCTGCCCGATGCAATTGCCAGTCAACTGATCGAGATTTTTTCCGGTGACATCGATTTTCACCGCCAGTTGCGCAAAGGTGACACCTTCAGTGTTGCGTTTGAGACGCTGACCGCCGACGACCAGCCCATCAGCTGGAACGACGGTACCGGGCGCATCGTTGCCGCCGAGTTTGTCAACAACGGCAAGGCGCTGCAGGCACTGTGGTTCCAAGACGACAGCAAGGCCAAGGGCGGCTACTTCGGGCCCGACGGTCGCAGCAGGCGCAAAGCATTTCTGGCGAGCCCGATGGAGTTTTCCCGAGTCACCTCAGGTTTCGCGATGCGTTTCCATCCGATTCTCCAGAACTGGCGCGCGCACAACGGCGTGGACTATGGCGCGCCGACGGGAACAGCGGTGCGGTCGGTCGCCGACGGCGTTGTCGAGTCTGCCGGTCGGCAGAACGGCTACGGCAACGTGATCCAACTGCTGCACGGCAATGGAAAATCGACCTTGTACGCACACTTAAGCCGAATCGACGTGCGCCTGGGCCAACGGGTCGAGCAGGGACAGCGGATAGGCGCAGTCGGCGCAACGGGTTGGGCAACCGGGCCTCACCTGCACTTCGAGTTTCGCATCAATGGCCAGTTTCAGGACCCGCTAATGGCGGCGCGAGTCAGTGAGAACCTGGTGATCGACACGGCTCAAAAGGCACACTTCCAACAAGTTGCCAGTGCTGCACAACACCAGCTGGACGCGGCGGAATCGCTGACGGGGTTCAGGGGTGACGCTGAGTGATGGCTCTGCGTGCGCCACGCGCCCGCCAATGCAAATGCCACATTGACGTCCAGTCGGCTGTCGGCTGACATGGTTGATTTCTACATCGGCTTGATGTCAGGCACGTCGCTAGACGGTGTCGACGCGGTACTGGTCGGCTTCAACTCGCCAGATCAGCCGCTGAAAGTGATGGGGCATGTGTACCAGCCATTCGCGCTTGCGTTGCGGCAGGAAATGTTGGCGCTGAACCGCGCAGGCAGCAACGAACTGCACCGATCGTGCCTTGCAGCCAACGCCCTGAGCCGCACCTATGCGGACGCGGTCTCAGAGCTGCTGCGCCAGTGTGCATTGCGGCCTGAAAATGTACGCGCACTGGGCGCCCACGGCCAAACCGTACGCCATCGTCCCGGGGAATTTGATGGCACGGGCTACACCATTCAACTGCTCAACGCCGCATTGTTGGCGGAGCTGACGGGTATCGACGTCGTCTATGACTTTCGAGCGCGCGACGTTGCTGCCGGTGGGCAGGGCGCACCACTCGTACCCGCCTTTCACGCAGCCGCCTTCCAGCAACCCGGCGTGGATCAAGCGGTGTTGAACCTGGGCGGCATTGCCAACATCTCACTGCTCAGCGCCGACGGCCAAGTGACGGGCTTCGATTGCGGACCGGCCAATGTGCTGCTAGACCTATGGTGTGAACGCCATCTCGGCACCGCCTACGATGACCAAGGCAACTGGGCACGTGCTGGAAGCGTGCAACCAGACCTGTTGGCGAGCATGCTCAGCGAGCCCTTCATTCAGCGCAAACCGCCTAAGAGCACTGGCCGAGACTTGTTTAACGCGGAATGGCTGGACCAACAGATCGCTGCCACGCCAACCCATTGCCGCTATTTACCGCAGGATGTTCAAGCGACGTTAGCCGAATTTACCTGCTTGGCAGCGCAGCGAGCGCTGCTGGGTAAGCTACCCGAAGCGCGGCGCCTGCTGGTCTGTGGCGGCGGTGCGCTGAACACGCACTTGATGCAGCGACTGGACGAATTGATGCCCCGAACGCAAGTGGCAACCACTGACACAGTCGGGCTGCCGGCGCTTCAAGTGGAAGCCACAGCGTTTGCGTGGCTTGCAAAGTCCTGCATAGACCACCAACCGGGCAACTGTCCCGCGGTGACCGGTGCCAAAGGGTACAGAGTCCTGGGGTCACTTCATATTGCCGGTTAGCTTGAGGTCTCCCGAGTTCGCCACCAAAACCCGAATTTCGCCCAAATCCCGACCATTGACTCAATGGGATCAATGACTTAGGACGCGATCTGGCGGAATTTGTGTAAGTATTCGGTAAGCATTCGGTAGACCCGTATGCCGGGTTCGCACGCGGCGGCGTCAGGCGCAGAGGACGGTTCGGAAGTTCTGCCGCAGTGGGTAGAGCCAGATGTCCTTGACGGGGATGATTTGGTGGTGGACACGGGACTTCTTGCCGCGACCGACGGTCTTGCCCACGTTGATCCAATTGGCGGCCTTGTAGGAAGTGCCTCGGTGGCGCTCGGTCTCGACGAAGGTTTCGAGCAGCACGGGTTTGAAGCCGTAGCGTTGCTGCCAGTCGATGGGCAATTGGCGGCAGGCGATGGACAGGATTTTGGAGGCCAGTCCTTTGCACTGAATCCACGGCAGGATCAAGAAC
>JBBRZR010000061.1:0-15949 GCA_038236495.1 Burkholderiales bacterium | reverse complement strand
GGCCATCCCAGTGCATGCCGATGTGCCCGGCGGTCCGGGCGTTGCTCAGCGCCCTGGGTTTGAAGACGGCCGCGCACTGGCCTTGCGGCCAGCGCACGCTGTCGTAGACGATGCCCTGGCTGCCTTGCGCGCGCAGCGCGCGCCCCAGGTCCTGGCTCGCGCCGTAGCGGCCCGGGTCATAGACCCCTGGCATGGAAGCGCCCTGCCCTCGCAGGTCATGCAGCCGGTCCATGAGGTCGGCGTGCAGCCAGCGCAGGTCGATGTCGATGGCCTCTTCCGACGTTCGCGCGAGAAACAAAGCCCGGTGGTAACTGACCTCAGCCACGGCCGTGTTCAGGGAGTCGGCGGCGTAGTAAACGCCCCAGCTGCCATCGCTGAAACGCGAGCCCAGCGGGTTGAGGTGGGTGAAGGCGGCCATGATCAGTGTCGCCCCGGCCCCGACCACGCGCTCGGCGGGTGGCACCAGACTCAACTGCCCCAGTTCCTGGCGCACGCGGGGATTGGTCAGTGCCTCGATGGCAAACACCACGTCCAGATCTGCGGCATCGGCCACGTCGTCGTACAGGCCCACGGTCGGAAACCGGCTCGCGATCAGCCGGTGACAGGGCAGCCAAGCCACGGCGCTGAGGTCGGGGGTCATGGGTAGATTCGAGACGAATCGGGCTGGCCATGGCTCACCCTGGCGGGCCGCAAATCAGGCCTTGCCGCCGCGCTCGGCATCCAGGTACTGACGCACCACGAACAGGTCGGCTACCTGCCCGCCCAGCATACGTTCCAGCGCTGAGTTGCCGGCCAGAAAGGGCGCCGTGTTGGGCTTGCGGACCCACTCGTTCGCACGCGCGGGAACGGGCAGCAGGATCTGCAGTGCCGTGTAGATGCCGAACAAGTAGGAAAGCCGCTCGAGCACATGCCGGTCCAACGGCCCCACCTTGCCCTGCTTCCACTGATACAGGGTCGTGCGCGCCACGCCCAGCAGCGTGATCTGTTCGGTGGTCGTGAGCTTCCATGCGTCGGCCAGGCGCCAGAAGGTTCGCAGTGCGGCCTCTGCAGCGGCTGCTGTATTCAGGTTGACGCCGAGGGACTTGGCGGTGTGTGGGTGGAGGACGGCGCTCATGGAAGTGGGGTGCGGGGATGCAGACTATTTGCTGCCTGAATGGTCGGCCAGGCCTCAATGTACGCCTATGAACATTCGGCGTCAATCTGTCCGTGAGCGATCACGGAAGCTGGCTCGATTTGAACCCCTCGAAATTCTGGTCCATTTCCAAGCACCATGATAAGGTTACTTATCATGTAGCCAACACGTACCATGGACGAGCCAGAAGGCGCCCTCAACTATTGAGATTTCTCGGTCCAATCCTCGGTGGTCAGGCCTTGAAGCTGCCTGAAAGCATGGTCGTTCGTCACCAGGACAGCGTCGACGCTCAGAGCGTGTGCGCCAATCAAAAGATCCAGCGGCGCTAGCACCCTACCCTCGCGTTGAGTGGCGGCTCGGGCGGCGCCGTAAACCGGCGCCGTGGTCGCGTCCCAAGGCAAAACGTCTGCCCGACGCAGAAGTTCCCATACCGCCTCATGAAGCGCTGTTGCATTTGGACGCCTGGCCAGGCCGAAAAGCAACTCGCCTTGGGTGATGGCCGAGATGCACACGGATCCCGATCATGACGGCCCTGAACACGCTCGGCTTCGCTCAGGAAGTCCTGCGGGACGTTGGCACCCTCCAATGCCATGAAGAAGCCGTCCCAGGTGGTGGGTTTGCGCGACAGGATAACGTCACCAGTCTTTGGGTCCTGGCGAATCAAGACTTCCTTGGTGTCGAACCTAAAGGCCGCCGGCAGGCGCACGGCCTGGCTACGGCCGTTGGTGGGTTGCCATTCAGGCGGTACATCACCGGCAACGTTGCCGTGATGCGCCTTGGGCACTGCACGCTCGTGGAACTGTCGCCCCAAACACCCAAAACCTTGACCGGCGGCCCGGCACAAGCCTGAGGTCTGCGACGTGGCCAACCGCCGCTTGACCACGTCTGCGCAATGCGGCTTGGCATTGACGCTCGAACCAAGACGACCGGCAGCCGTCCTTTGCGGGATCGAGACCATGGGTGAGCGTGTTCCGATGCACGCTTGGCAGGGCCAGCCGCTGCAGGACGAACCCCGCGGTCATCGTGCGTCAGCCCGACGCTCTGCCCTCGCGGTCTTTATTCACCAACCTGCGGGTTGCCCAGCTGCGCTATAAGGTCATTGCCCAGGTGTTGCCGCTGGGCGGCCGAGGGCATTCTGCGGTAGGGCTGCCGATGTTCCAGTTGCACACCGCAGTTTCGAAGGCACCTCACGCATCCACACGCCCGACGTTGTCCCGCGCCGCACTGTGGCCCTGCAAGGTCGCCGCGTGACGAACTGGTGCGAGCACGGTCGTGCACTGACCTAACGCGAGCGACGGTTGTCAGAGCGGACCGGCGCGGAGATCACTCCATTGCGGGAAATTCGTGGTCGGGCTCTCACCGGCGCGGCAGTCCAGACTCGGCAGACTCCGCGGCAGCACCCCCTGGGTGTTTGCAGGGATCCGCCCACCCGCCACCGCAACACAACGCAGCACAGCCCGGGTTGAAGCTGCCGTTGCCATGGGAACGCGACCTGAGGTCAAGCGCCACAGAGCTTCTGACGACGGCGACTGGCACCGGCGCACGTGTCGGCGTCGCGAGAGCCCCGCCCGCGCGGATCAGCACCTGGCATGAGGCCAGCCAAATCGTAGCCGCGCGACTTCGGCAGTGAAGGCGTTCGCGTGCATCTGCTTGCGCGGCCAATGGAAGGACTGGACACCGGCCATTCAGGGCCATCAAAAGGCCCCGGGGGCGCCAGACCATCGCCTTTCGCGACCGAGCCTGGCTGGTAGAAGACAGCCCCCAGCAGCCGTTGCCGCCCAGCCTCATCCAGCCTCATCCAGCCTCATCCAGCCTAGACAGTCGCAGCGCTACCTGTCGCCCGACCAGGGGAACGAGCCGCTGATTCAGCGGTGCGGAAGACTTGCCGCGCCAGGGTCTGAGCTCGGCAACCGGGCCGCGATCGCCAACACAGCACCGCTGCAACGCTTGATACGCTGCTCGGTGTTTGGCAGTCAAACACCCTTCGACAGGAAATTCTCGACCATATTGGCAAACGCCTGGTGGCGTTCGCCTGGCAGGGCGCCCGGCTCAAACTCAAGGACCACCCTGCCCTGGCGGCCTGTCTTGATCATGGCCACCTGCTTGCCCGCAACTGCGACGGCAGTCTCGGCCATGGCCGGCCGCTCGCCCAACCCAATGAGTCGGTCAAAAATCTCGCTGGCGGACATAGTGGCACGCGCCCTTGCGATCGCACGAGCCCTGCCGAGCACCGTGTCCGGATCTTTTTGGAGCACGTCCGACAGCGGCTTTGCCCAGCGGACCTGCAGGTCCAGGGGAGATGCAAAGGCGGCCACCACATCCGCTGGCAACTTGGCAAGCTGCACCGTGCGTGATGCATCGGAGAGATTGACCCCCAGCGACTCCGACAAACGGCGAAGACTGGAGAACAGCCCGGCCTTGAGCGCATCGCTGTACATGCGCCCTTGCTCCCATGCGCTGAGGTTCTTGCGGCCCCGGTTCTCCCGGTCCATGGCAGCGAACAACTCCTGGTCGTTCATGACCTGGGCGACCACTGCGTTCACCGGCATGCCCAGCTCCAGGCAGGCCTGGTGGCGACGATGGCCATAGACTATTTCATAGCGGGGTGTTTGACCGTCAAACGGCTCGTCCGCCGAATTCTTGGGGGCGGGCAGGACACGCACCTTGATAGGCTGAACGTTGCCGCCAGCCTGCTCAATCTCGGCCTTCAGCGCCTGAAACTCGATGGTGACGAACTCCGCCTGGTTCCGGTTGGCCCACCGGCTGCGCCGAATGATCGTGGGGTCGAGTGGCATGACCAGCACCACATCCTTGAAACCCTCCAACTGCCGGCGCGCCTCGCTCAGCTGACCCTGCACGCCCACCAATTCCTGCGAAACCTCGGCCTCGCGGGTGATAGCGGCCATCACACTGCCCACGCCGGTGTACGGCCGGTCACGTGGTCGATCCATCGAGGCAGGTCTTTCGCCGTCTGCTGACGCCGGCGGTGTTTGACCGTCAAACACCGTGGGTCTGGCGTGAAAGCCGTCCATGGAAATGCCGGCAGTCCGGGCAGCTACTTTTTTGACCATCAGAGACTCCCTGTCCGTCGATGCTTCAGCTGGCGAGATGGCGCCGCCAAGTAGCGCGGATGATTTCTTCCAACAACTCCGAGACCTTGTCGTAGGCGTCGAGTGCTCGCTTGTAGGTGCGTTGATTGCCCTCGTACCGGCCGATATCGTAGACCGTCCCGAACTCTGCAGAGCTAGACGATGCCACCGCCGTCTTCGGGATTTCGGCCGCCAGTACCTTGCCCTCGTAAGCCTTGCCGATCCAGTCACGCACCACCGCTGCAGTGGCGTCCTGGCTGTCCACACGGGTCAGCAGTACCCGGACAAAGGCGAACTCCTTGGACACCCCCCGGTGCAACACCAGGTCGCTGGTCAGGTCCGAGAACAAGCGCCAAAACTGGGCCGCCGACGCTGCATCCAGTGCATTGGGTGGCAACGGCATCACGATGCCGTCGCTGGCCATCAAAGCATTGATGGTCACATACGACAAGGCCGGTGGGGTATCGATCAGGATGATGTCGTAGTCGTCCCGGACATCGTCGATACCGAGATTCAGCACGTTCCAGAACTCGAAGCCGGTTTCACGCATCTGCCGCGCGGGCAGGCCAAACTCGGCGGCAAACAGCAAAGGCGCCGCGCAAACCAAGTCGATGCCGTCCCAGTAGGTTTGCTGTATCGCCGGCGCGATGCTGGCTTGTTGGCCCAGGCAGACAGGCAGGATGGTCTGCTCGTCCGACACCTCGGTATCGGGCAAGATGCCGAACAAAGTGGTCAGCGAGCCCTGGGGATCGCAGTCCAGCAGCAATACCCGGTGCCCCTTTAAAGACAGCCCCTGGGCCAAGGTCATCGCGGTCGTTGTCTTTCCGACGCCGCCCTTGAAATTGGCCACCGAGATGCATACCGCACTGGCGGCTGCCGGCCGCAGTCTGGAGACGCGGTACTCACGCACCCAGACCCGCGCTTCTTCGAGCGAGAATTCACGCCGGTTGCCGCTTGCGTTGATCTGGCCGGAGGGCAAGTCGCCTTTGCTCAGTCGGTACACGATCTGGCTGCGGTCAACCTCACACAACGCTGCGAGTTGGGTGGCATTGAAGGTGGGGGCGGTCTTGCGCCGCTGCGGCGACAACATGGCCCCGCGCACTTCTGACATCAGGTAACTTGCACGGTCCGCTTGCACCATGATGTCCGACAGCGATTGCGGTTCCAGCAACAACTCTTTGGTAGTCAAAACGTAAGCCCTCAGCGGCATTGCGACAGTTCGATTGTCCCGTAATTTTTCGGCATAACAAAGAAACCTTGGAATCACTGACGAATAAGTCTACAAACCTGGCGCAAAACAGGTGAGTCAGCCAGTTCGGAACTGCCTTTGGGGGACTTGTAGCGGGCGATTTGCAAACAAGCCCAGGGTTTTGATTTGAAATCTTTAACAACCTTCAAGACCTTTAAACTCTTTGCAAACTGAATTTCCTATTGCTGACAACGACTTAAGGCAAGGTGAGTGAGTAGGTTTAGGGCTCAAGGTGAGCGCCATTGGGGTTCAACGTGAGCCGTGTTGGGCCCGAACGTGAGCCGAACTGGGGATGGACGTGAGTGGATAGGGGGGCTGCAGCAGCGTGACGCATTTGGGCAGACCGCACCCAAATCGACTCACCTGGGTGGCCGAAGCCCTTCTTCATCGCGGGTCGCAGCCGCTACCGGACGCCTCAGGTGCCTGTGGCCCAACAAAGTGCACGGGTTTGGGTGGCTTCCTGCACAAACCGGGTCTCGGTGGCCCCTGCGGACGTGAGGTGATTTGGGAGTCAATCGAAACCGCTAGCCCTCGACGTGAGCTATTTTGGGGCTTGGGCGCTTGGATTGAATGTGAGAGCGCATCATTAAACTCATTCACGTTTGGTATAAAGTGAGGCATGTCCAACCAAGCTCGACTGTTCCCGGCAGAACAGGACGACGAGTTTTTGCTCAAGCACGTCAACGCTGTGGCGTTGATGCCCGTGCCCGGTGGGCGTCGAATCAGCTTGCTCGGCCGGCGGCTGTTCAATGTCTTGCTGCACCGCGCTCAGGGTGAGGGCGAGCGCGACGAGTACGAGGCCCGGTTGCACGAGATCGTCAGCGATGCGGCCTACAACAGTAACAACACCGCCAGCATCCGCAAAGTGCTGCGTGAGTTGATGTCCACCACGGTCGAGTGGCAAAGCCCCACCGGCGGTGAGGTGGAGACCTGGGATGCCTGCAATTTGCTAAGCGGTGCGGGCACCACCAAGGACAAGCGCACCGGTGCGGTGACGATACGTTGGCGCTACGACCTGAAGGTCCGCGAACAGTTGCTCAGCCCGGATCGTTATGCCAGGCTGTCGCTGGAGGCGATCACGCAGCTGTCTACGCACTCGTCCATGGCGCTTTACGAGATTTGCGCCCGCTATGTCGACAACCCCGGCCACCGCACGGCCCGTCAGCATTGGCGTTGGTGGCGCCCGGTGCTCACCGGCGCCGCCACCGACGACAGCAAGGCCGAGTACCGCTTCTTCAAGCGCGATGTGCTCAAGCCGGCCATTGCCGAGATCAATGCCAACACCAACCTCGAGGTGCGTGGACCCATCGAGCACAAGGAGCGCGACAACCACACCATCGCCGAAATCCAGTTCGAGGTCTACCTGAAGGCGATCACCGGCGAACCCGCCCAGGCCCTGGTGCAGATCGTTGTCGATGATTTGCCCGCGATCGGCCGGGCCATCAACCTGGGTGTGCGCCAGAGCGAGGCTGAAGCACTGATCCACAGGCATGGAGCGGCTGCATTTGTGTCGGCACTCGACGAACTCGACAGGCGATTGAAGATGCCGGTGGACAAGGTCGGCGCCGTCTTCAAACCCGGTGGCTGGCTGCGCTCGCACCTGCTGCGCGATGTGCGTGCTGCCGCGCCGCAGGCGCCAGCGCTGCCCGCAGGTATCAGTCCGCTGGAGGTAACGGCCCACCGCGCTGCCTGGACCGACGAATGGCTGAGAAGGCGCAAGGCTCGCCTTCAGGCCGGCTTCGGTGAACTGCCGGCCGCCACTCAGCAATCCCTGCTCGATACTTTCCGCGATGAAATGGTGCGCAGTGCCCAGACCCAGGTGCTCAAGCGGTTCGACCTGTCGGGCTGGCAGCACCGCATGGTCATCGCCGCCTTCATGCGGTTTTATGGTGCCTCGGCGTTGGGTGAGCAATGGGACAAGCCCACTCTGGACGACATCCTGGCGATTGCGGCGGAGTTCTCAAAGAGCAGCGCAGGATCGGCGCGCGCCGAAACTTAACGGGGCAGGGCAGGGCGGCAGCTTGAGGCAGAGGCGGTGCTCAGCCCCCGCTGCCACGGTGCGGGCAGCCCGCCGGGCCATCAGACGGGATCGTCGGGCCCGTAGTGGCCCATGCGCCGGGACTTGGTCTGCAGGTAGCCCTGGTTGTGCGGGTTGGACGGCATGTGCAGCGGCAGCCGTTCAACCACTTCGATGCCCAGGCGCTGCAGTGCGTCGACCTTGGCCGGGTTGTTGGTCAGCAAGCGCACACGTTTGACGCCCAACTGGCCCAGCATCTGCGCAGCGATGGCGTAGTCCCGCGCATCGTCGGGCAGGCCCAGCAGCCGGTTGGCCTCGACCGTGTCGGCGCCGGCCTGTTGCAGCGCGTAAGCCCGGATCTTGTTGACCAGCCCGATACCGCGGCCCTCCTGGCGCAGGTACAGCAGCAGGCCGCGCCCGGCCTCGGCTATTGCCGCCAGCCCACCTTCAAGCTGGGCGCCGCAATCGCACTTCAGGCTGTACAGCGTGTCGCCAGTCAGGCATTCGCTGTGCAGACGTGTCAACACCGGCTCGCCGTCGTCCAGCCGGCCCAGGCTCATGGCCGCGTGCTCAGCGCCGGTCTGCGGGTCGACCAGGCCATGCAGATCGAATTCGCCAAAACGGGTAGGCAAGCGGCAGGAGACCAAGGTGCCGGGCAGCGCCTGCAGGTCGTGGGGTGAGCCTGCGGCGGCAGGCTGGAAGCGAGCGTTCATGGCATGGGCCGGGCACAGCAGCACGGCCAGGGAGGGCAGGGACCGGCCTCTATTGTCGGTGAACCTGCGCCGGCCGGGTCGCCGTCAGACGATGCGGCTCTTGTGGCCGGCCCAATACGGGTCACGCAGCAGTCGCTTGTAGAGCTTGCCGGTGGGCAGGCGCGGTAATTGCACACTGAAATCGACCGACCGTGGACACTTCTGGCGCGACAAGTGCTCAGCGCAGAAGGCCATCAACTCCTGCGCCAGCGCGGGCCCGGGCTCGACGCCTGGGATCGGCTGAACCACCGCCTTGACCTCCTCGCCGAGGTCGGCATTGGGCACGCCGAACACCGCCGCATCCGCCACCTTGGGGTGGGTGATCAGCAGGTTCTCGCATTCCTGCGGGTAGATGTTGACCCCGCCGGAGATGATCATGAAGGTGGACCGGTCGGTCAGGTACAAAAACCCGTCCTCGTCCAGGTAGCCCATGTCGCCCACGGTGCTCATGCTGCCGTCGGGCGATCGCGTCAGCGCGGTGCGCTCGGGATCGTTGAAGTAGACAAACGGCGACGCGGTCTTGAACCAGACTTCGCCGGCGGTGCCCTTGGGCACGGGCTGCATCATCTCGTCCAGGATGTGGATGTCGCCCAGCAGCACCCGGCCCACGCTGCCCCGGTGCGCCAGCCATTCGGCCGAGTTGCAGGCGGTAAAGCCCAGGCCCTCGGTCGCACCGTAGTACTCGTGGATGATCGGCCCCCACCAGTCGATCATCTGCGCCTTGACCTGGGCCGGGCAGGGCGCAGCGGCATGGATGGCGATCTTCAGCGACGACAGGTCGGCCTGCGCGCGCCGCTCGGGCGGCAGTTTGAGCATGCGCGAGAACATCGTGGGCACCAGCTGGGTGTGGGTGATGTGATGGTGCGCGATCAGGTCCAGGTACTGCTCGGGGTCGAAGTGCTCCATGATCACCACCGTGCCGCCGTTGCGCAGCGCCAGGCTGACGTTGGCCAGCGGTGCCGAGTGGTAGAGCGGTGCGGGCGACAAATACAACATCCCCTCCTCGCACTGCCACAGGTTGTTCAGGAAGTGGAACAACGGCAGCGGCTTGGCGGGTGGGTCCTCGGGCAGCGGACGCAGGATGCCCTTGGGCCGGCCCGTGGTGCCTGAGGAGTACAGCATCGCCGTGCCCAGCCATTCGTCAGCCACCGGGGTGCCGGGCAGGCCGGCCAGCGCAGCTTCGTAGTCTTGCAGCATGGCGGCGCCGACCTGGCCGGCGGCCTCGGCCCCGCCACCCACCACCAGGCACAGCTTGACCTTCGGGCAGTTGGCCAACGCCTGGCGGACCACGGGCAGTTTTTCGGCTGAAGTGATCAGCAGCTGCGATTCGCTGTTGTTCAGGATGTAGGCCAGCTCGTCGGCGGTCAGGAAGGCGTTGACGCAGGTGTAGTACAGGCCGGTGCGCTCGCCCGCCATGCAGGCTTCGATGAAGCGGCTGTTGTTCTCCATGAAGATCGCGTAATGGTCCAGCCGCTGCAGGCCCTGGGCGCGCAGCAGGTGGGCCAGGCGGTTGCTGCGGGTCTCCAGCTCGGCATAGGTCAGGGATTCGCCACTGGTGGCCATGATGAACGCCGGCCGGTCGGCATGTTGCTGGGCATATTTGCCGGAGTACATCGGATTTGCTCCTGAGGTGAAGGGGATGGGGCAGGGTGGGCCAGGGGCGCCACCGCGGTTCATGGCATTGTCTTGACAGCGCCGCGGCGGTGGCTTGGGGATTGCCCGCTGTCGGTCAGGCTGTTCAGCGGCAAACGCTGCCCGGCAAAGCAACACCCGCACACCGCGGCCGGTGGGCTGGCAAGCGCCGCGGCAGCCGATGTTTCCTGGGCCGCACCGGGCCGTACACTGCCGCCGGTGATGCCCAACGCCGACTCTGCCCCAGTGCCCGCCGCCCCGTCTTTCACGGCTTTGGGCCTGTCGCCGGCCCTGGCGGCCGCCGCCGCCGAGCTCGGCTGGACCGTGCCCACACCCGTCCAGGCCGCCGCGCTGCCGGCCATCCTGCACGGGCAGGATGTGCTGGCCACGGCGCCCACCGGGTCGGGCAAGACGGCCGCCTTTGTGCTGCCGCTGCTGCAGCGCCTGCTGGCCGAACCTGACGACCTGGTGCGCCGGCCGCGCCCGTTGCGGGCACTGATCCTGGCGCCGACGCGAGAACTGGCGCTGCAGACCGGCGAGGTGTTGCAGCGCCTGGCACAGAGCGCCGCGCCCACGCTCAAGACCGTGGTCGCCGTGGGTGGCCTATCGATCAACCCGCAGATGATGGCCTTGCGGGGCGGCGCGCAGGTGGTGGTGGCCACGCCCGGCCGTCTGCTCGACCTGCTGGACCACAACGCGCTGCGCCTGTCGGACCTGGCGCTGCTGGTGCTCGACGAGGCCGACCGCCTGCTCGACCTGGGCTTTGCCGCCGAGGTGGGCCGCTTGCTGGCGGCATTGCCGGCCCGGCGCCAGACCTTGCTGTTTTCGGCCACGCTGCCGGCTGCAGTACAGGCGCTGGCCGGCCAGTTGCTGCGCTCGCCGCTGAACGTGGCGCTGGCCGCGGACAGCGACCAGCAGAGGGACACGCCGGCAGGCGTGGGTGAAGCGGGTGACGACACCGACCCCACTGCGGCGCTGGCCACCCCGCTGCCCGCCATCACCCAACGGGCGATCGAGGTGCACAGCACCCGGCGCACCCCGCTGCTGCGCCACCTGATCGCCAGCGAAGGCTGGGACCGGGTGCTGGTGTTTGTGGCCACCCAGTACGCCAGCGAGCATGTGGCCGACAAGCTCAAGCGCGCCGGCATGCCGGCCGCCGCGCTGCACGGTCAGCTCAGCCAGGGCCGGCGCACGCAGGTGTTGGCGGATTTCCAGGCCAGCCGCTTGAAGGTGCTGGTGGCCACCGATCTGGCGGCGCGCGGCCTGGATGTCGTCGGGCTGGCAGCGGTGGTCAACCACGACCTGGCGCGCTCGGCGGTGGACCACATCCACCGTATCGGCCGCACCGGTCGCGCCGGTGCGACGGGGCAGGCCATCAGCTTCATCGCTGCCGACGCGCCGGGCAGTGAGGCGCATTTCCGCCTGATCGAAAAGCGCCAGGGCCTGCGTGTGCCGCGTGAGCAGGTGCCGGGCTTCGAGCCGGTGCTGGCCGGGCTGGCGGATGCGGCGCCGGCTGTCGATGGCGGAGCGGCGCCGGCTGCTGCTGCCGCGGGTGTCGGTGCCGCCGACCCGAACGGCGGCATCAAAGGCCGGCGCAAGAGCAAAAAAGACAAGCTGCGTGAGGCTGCTGCCGCTGCGGCGCTGCGCGCCCCCCGCCTGCCACCCCGTTCACGCGGTTGATCGAAGGGTCGGCCGCGGTCGACCCACGGTCGTGCCGCAACCCAGCCGCAATCCAGCCGCGGTCAGACCGCCGGTGCGGCCCAGGTCTCGCGCAACTCACGCTTGAGCACCTTGCCGATCGCGCTGCGCGGCATCTCGTCGAGCAGGCGCAGGCCCGACAGGCGCTGGGTCTTGCCCACCTGCTGGTTGAACCAGGCCCGCAACTCCTCGGCGCTGTCGCTGCAGCCCTCGCGCCGCACCACAAACGCCACCGGCGTCTCGCCCCATTCGGCCGAGGGCACCCCCACCACTGCCGCGTCGGCCACCGCCGGGTGGCCACGCAACACGGCCTCCAGGTCGCTGGGGTAGATGTTGAAGCCGCCGGAGATCACCATGTCCTTGCGCCGGTCGTGCAGCGTCAGGAAGCCGTCGGCATCAAACCGGCCGACGTCGCCGGTGCGGATGTAGCGCCGGCCCTGGTCGTCGAACCATTCGGCCTCGGCGGTCTTGGCGGGCTGGTTGTGGTAGCCCGTCATCATGCCGCCGGACCGGCCCACCACCTCGCCGCTGTCGCCCACGGTGCGCACCTCGGCGCCGTCCTCGTCGATCAGCCGCACATCGTGGCCCTCGGCCGGCTGGCCCACGGTGTGCAGCTTGCCCGGGTGCAAATGGGCCTGCAGGATGCAGGTGCCGCCGCCCTCGGTCATGCCGTAGTACTCGACCAGGCCCCCCGGCCAACGCGCCAGCACATCAGCCTTGAGCGGCGCCAGAAAGGGCGCGCTGGTACACAGCTTCATGCGGAACGCGCCCAGGTCGTACTGGTCAAAATCCGGCCGCGCCATCAGCCGCTGGTACTGCACCGGCACCAGCATGGTGTGGGTCACCCGCTCGGCCTGGGCGGCGTGCAGGTAAGCGCCGGCGTCGAACTTGGGCATCAGCACCACACAGCCGCCATGGGCCAGCGTCGGGATCACCGCCACCAGCGTGGTGTTGCTGTACAGCGGTGTGGCGATCAGCGTGACGGTGGACGCGTCGTAGCCCGAGACTGCGGCGCGCTGGATATGGGCCCAGCGCATCGCATGCGATTGCACGATGCCCTTGGGCGTGCCGGTGGTGCCGGACGAATAGATCAGGTTGAACGGCCAGGCCGGGTCGATGGCGACCGGCGTGGGCCGGGCGGGTGCTGCCGGGGGTGCTGGCTGTAGCCAGGGCGCCAGCGCGGCCTGCGCACCGTCGGCGTCCAGCCGGGTGGTCGGCAACGACGCGGGCACCTCGACACCCGCGCGTTGCAGCGCGGCCAGCACCTCACCATCGACAAAAAACCGCCGGGCGCCGGCATCCAGCGCCATGCTGACCAGTTGCGCCGCGGTGGAGCTGGGCGCCAACGGTGCCACGGCCAGGCCGGCACGCAGCGCGCCTAGGAACAAGGCGATGTACTCGACACTGGACCCACCGCACACCGCCACCACCTCTTGCGGCCGGGCGCCGTCGCGTTGCAGCGATGCGGCCACCCGGTCGGCCAGCGCATCGAGCTCGGCATAGCTCAGCCGCCGCGGCCCCACCACCAGCGCGGTGGCGTCGGGGCGGGCGCGGGCCTGGGCGGCCACCAGCGCGGGCAGGTTGTCGAAGGGCAGGCTGTCGATCGGGTTGGCTGGGGTCATGGTGGGTGGCGATAAAAATGGGCGGCGGACAGGGCAGGGCCCGGACAGGCATCCGACGATAGCAGCGCGACCCCGGGCGACGATGTCGCTCAGGTGCTTGTTGCGGCACGCTCGCCCCGGCCGAATAGCCCATCAACAACAAGCATTGAGGGCAAGCGCATGGACATGGCCGGCAAGGTGGTGGTGGTGACGGGTGGCGCGTCGGGCATCGGCCAGGCGTTGTGCCGGGCGTTTGCCCAGGCCGGTGCCCGTGCGGTGGTGGTGGCCGACCTGGACGCCGCCGGCGCCGCTGCGGTGGCGGCCGAGATCGGCGGCCTGGCGGTGGCCACCAACGTCGCAGTGCAGGCCGAGGTGCAGCAGCTGGTGGCGCAAGCCACCGCGCAGTACGGCCAGGTCGATGTGTTTTGCAGCAACGCGGGCATCATCTCCCGCGTCGATGCCGATGCACCCACCGCCACCTGGCAGCGCCACTGGGACGTCAACGTGATGGCCCATGTGCATGCGGCCAACGCGGTGCTGCCGCAAATGCTGGCGCGTGGCGACGGCGCGCTGCTGCAGACCTGCTCGGCGGCCGGCCTGCTCAGCCAGGTCAATGCCGCGCCGTACTCGGTGACCAAGCACGCCGCGGTCGCGTTTGCCGAATGGCTGGCCATCGCCCACGGTGACGCCGGCATCCGGGTCAGCTGCCTGTGTCCGCAAGGCGTCTTGACGCCGATGCTTCTGGGCCTGGGCAGCGAGGGCCTGGGCAGTGAGGGCGGTGGACGCAAGAGTTTTCTGGCCGACGGCGCGCTGTCGGCCGACGCGGTGGCCGCGATGGCGCTGCAGGGCTTGCGAGAAGAGCGGTTTCTGATCCTGCCGCACGACGAGGTGCTGACCTTCTGGCAGCGCAAGACCGCCGACATCGAGCGTTGGCTGCGCGGCATGCGGCGCCTGCGCGCCAAGGTCGTCGGCGACGAGGCCGGCTGACACTGCACCGGCCATGAAAAAAGGGCTGGCGCATTGCCAGCCCTTTTTGTCAAACGCGGCCGGCCGGCGGGCGCCGGCGCAGCCCCTTACTTGGTGGCCGAGGCGGCCGGCTTCACAGCCATGGCAGCCGGCGCGGCGCCCGAGGCGGCGGTGCTGGCAGCAGCAGCGTGCTTCTTGTCATGCTTCTTGGCATGCATAGGCTTGGACGCGGCAGCGGCCGGGGCTGCAGCCATCATCGGCGCCGACGCGGTCATTGCGGGCTTGGCCGGCATCGCAGCCGGGGTTTGTGCCGGGGTTTGGGCAAACGACAGGCTGGCAGCAGAGGCAAACAGGGCGGCGATGAGCAGGGACTTGGTCATGGTGGGTTTTCCGGATCAGACAAGATTCGCAGGAGGCTCCGACTCTGGTGAGCGGGCCCTGCATCTGCCGGGCTTGTGTCTACAACGTCGGGTTTACCCTGACGGTTGACAAGTTTCGCGCCAAGTCGGGTCACAGCAGCGATTTCAGCGCCACCGCCGGATCGCAGGCCAGCGCCGGCGCCGGGTGGCGGCCCGCCTCCAGCAGCTTGCGCGACATCACATGGTCCATCGCCGCGTTGACCGATTCGACGCAGACCAGCCGGTCATCCCGGTAGTGCAGGATCGAAAAACCGGCGGGCGCGCTGGCTGCGGCCGCACCCGGCCGGCGGTGGCGCGTCACGCCTGGGGCGTCGGCCGCCGGCATCAGGCCGGCCATCTGCAGGCGCAGGCTGCCCTGCTCGGACCAGAACCAGGGCAGTGCGGCATAACTGGCGGGCAAGCCTTGCAGCGTGGCGGCGGCGGTGCGGGCTTGGTCGTTGGCGTTTTGCACCGACTCCAGCCGCAGCCGGGTGCCGGCCGGCGCCCAGGCCTCGGCGACGGGGAAGTTGGCCACATCGCCGATTGCCAGGATGGCCGGATCACTGCTGCGCATCGCCGCATCGACCACGATGCCGTTGCTCAAGTTCAACCCGGCGGCCTCGGCCAGCGCGGTGTCGGGCTCGGCGCCCACGCCGAGCAGCAGCAGGTCGATGGCACAGCGCTCGCCGTTGACCTGCAGCGACAGCAGTCGTTCGGGGGTGAACTCGGCAGCGCCAACCTGGGCGCCCAACTCGACCCCTGTGCCCGCGGCCCTGTGCGTGGCCAGCACATGTGCCGACAACTCGGCCGATACCGACCGCGCCAGCAGCCGCGGCGCGGCCTCGATCACCCGTACCGCCAGGCCCATCGCCCGCGCGGAGGCAGCCACCTCCAGCCCGATGAAGCCACCGCCCAGCACGGTCAGGCTGGTGGCACCGGCCAGTTGCGTGCGCAGGGCAGTGGCATCGGTCGCGTTGCGCAGCACCGCCACGTTGGCCATGCCCGCCGGCAGCTGCGGCAGGCGCCGTGCGCGTGCCCCGGTGGCCAGCACCAAATGGCCGTAGGCCAGCTCGGTGCCAGACTGCAGGCGCACGGTTTGCGCGGCGCGGTCGATCACGACAGCCGGGTCGTTGCGGTGCACGGTGATGCCGGCCTGCGCATACCAAGCCTCGGCCCGCAGGGCTTGAAGCCCCTCGGCCGGGTTTTTCAGGTAAGCCTTGGACAGCGGCGGGCGCTGGTAGGGCAGCTCGGCTTCGCCGCACACCAGCTGCACACGCGGCCCCAAGCCGGCCTCGGCCAGGGAGCTGCACAACTGGGCGGCGGCATGGCCGCCACCCACGATCACGATGGAGGTCATGGCCGCACCGGGCGGGCCGTCCCAAAGGTGCTGCCGTCCCCTGGCGGGGCAGCGAACG
>JBBRZR010000060.1:0-16074 GCA_038236495.1 Burkholderiales bacterium | reverse complement strand
TGGCGGGGCCGGTCCACCACGGGATCGCACCACTGAAAGACGCCCCATGAACGCACGCGATCCCCTGCTGCCGCTGCAGCCCGATGAAGCCAGCGCACTCGGCGCTTTTGCCGACCGCCGCTGGGACGAGGCCATCGTGCCGGCGCTTGTCGACTACATCGGCATCCCGGCCAAGAGCCCGATGTTCGATGCCGACTGGCAGGCCCATGGTTTTATCGAGCGCGTGGTGCGCGACGCCGCCGCCTGGGTCGAGTCCCGCAAGGTGCCCGGCCTGACGCTGGAGGTGGTGCGCCTGCCCGGCCGCACGCCGGTGATCTTTTTCGAGATCCCGGCCACCAAGCCGGGCAGCACCGACACCGTGCTGATGTACGGCCACCTCGACAAACAGCCCGAGTTCACCGGCTGGCGCAACGACCTGGGGCCGTGGACGCCCAAATACGAGGCCGACAAGCTCTACGGCCGCGGCGGCGCCGACGACGGTTATGCGGTCTACGCCGCGATCACCGCGGTCGAGGCGCTCAAGGCGCAAGGCCTGACCCATCCGCGCATCGTCGGCCTGATCGAGACTTGCGAGGAAAGCGGCTCACACGACCTGCCGCCCTATCTGGACGCGCTGCGCACCCGGTTGGGCGAGGTGGCATTGGTGGTCTGCCTGGATTCAGGCGCCGGCAACTACGACCAGCTTTGGTTGACCACCTCGCTGCGCGGCATGGTGTCGGGCGTGCTCAAGGTCGAGATCCTGACCGAGGGTGTGCATTCGGGCGACGCCAGCGGCGTGGTGCCGTCGAGCTTTCGCATCCTGCGCAATGTGTTGGACCGGCTGGAGGACTCGGCCACCGGCCGGTTGCTGCCCGCAAGCTTCCATTGCGCACTGCCTGCCGACCGTGCGGTGCAGGTGCGCGCCGCTGCCAGCATTCTGGGCGATCAGGCCTGGAAGACCTTCCCCTGGGCCTGCGGCGCGGACGGTGGCAACACGCTGCCCACCACCACCGACCCGGTCGAGGCCCTGCTCAACCGAACTTGGCGGCCCACGCTGTCGGTCACCGGGGTCGACGGCTTCCCCGAGATGGGCAGTGCCGGCAACGTGCTGCGGCCCTACACCGCTTTCAAGCTCAGTCTGCGGCTACCGCCGTTGGTCAACGGCCACGAGGCCTCGGTCCAGCTCAAGGCCCTGCTGGAGGACAACGCGCCCTACAACGCCAAAGTCACCTTCCATCCCGACGGCCGGGCCGGCGCGCTGGGCGCCAGTGGCTGGAACGCACCCGATCTGGCGCCCTGGCTGGAGCGGGCGCTGGACACCGCGTCGCAAGCCCAGTTCGGCGCGCCGGTGGCCTACATCGGCCAAGGCGGCACCATCCCGCTGATGAGCCTGCTGCAGCAGGGTTTCCCGTCGGCGCAAATGATGGTCTGCGGGGTGCTGGGGCCCAAGAGCAATGCCCACGGGCCCAACGAGTTCTTGCACGTGCCCTACGCCAAGCGGCTGACGGCCGCCGTGGCGCAGGTGATCGCAGCCTGCCCTTGAGCCGGCTGCGCCCAGGTTCAGCGGCTGGCCAAGGCCAGTTGCTGGCGTTTGGCCGGGCTGATGCTGAAGAACTCACCCGCGTTGACCACCTCGTGGGCCTGAAGCGCACGCAGTGTCTCGGCCTTGACGGTGGCCCGCGGCTGCGGGCTGGCGACAAGCTGCTTGAACTCACGTGACCAGGGGTTGGGTTGGCCGCGGAACGCCTGCGCCTCGGCAATCACCTCGGTGCGGCTGGCAGTGCTGACGGCGCTCAGGGCCTTGAATTGCTCGGGCAAGGCGTCCTGTGCAAAGGCGCTGGCGGCGCTCAGCACGGTGGTCAGTGCCACAGCGGCAACCAGCAACAGCGGCTTTTGGGTGGTGATGAAGTTCATGTGAGGCTCCTGTAGGTCCATAAAAGCACCGGCGGCGATCTGGGCAAAGCCCGTCTGGCCGGTGTCGCTGGGCTGTCTGGCCCGTCGATGGAGTGAACTGTAGGGAGTTACCCGGATGACTACCAGCGGCGCCAGTGGAATGAATCATTGCCAGTTTCACAACGATCATTCGACAAAACATCACTTGCAGCCTGAATTCAACCTGTAATTCAGTTCGGCGCAATAATCCTGCATGGATCTGTTCAAAGCAATGCGGGTGGTGGTGCGGGTGGCGGACGAGGGCAGCCTGGCGGCGGCGGCGCGCGCGCTGGACCTGGCGCCCGCCGTGGTCACCCGCCTGGTGGCCGACCTGGAGCAGCACCTGGGCACCCGTTTGATGCACCGCAGCACCCGGCGGCTGACCCTGACCGAAGCCGGCGACCAGTACCTGGCGCGGGCCCGCCAGATCCTGGCGGACCTGGACGAGGCCGAGTCACTGGCCAATGAATCGACCGCCGAGCCGCGGGGCCACCTGAAGATCCTGGTGCCGCCAGCGCTGGCGGTGCACCAGCTGGCCAAGCACCTGCCACGCTTTCACAAGCAGTACCCGCTGGTCACCGTGGAGTTGCACTCGCCCGGGCCGGTCGAGACCCTGGACGAGGCCTACGACCTGACCTTGCTGTCCAGCCGCCTGCCCTTGTCGGGTGAGTTTGTGGCGCGCCGGCTGGCACGCACCGAGGTGGTGTTGTGCGCCTCGCCCGAGTACCTGGACCGGCGCGGCCGGCCGGCGCATCCCGACGACTTGGTGCAGCACGACACCCTGCTGCCGCCGATCAGCAGCCTGCAACGCGGCATCACTTTTGTGGCCGGTCACGACGGCGCGTTGCCCGGTGCGTCGGTGACGCTGGTGCCCCGGCGGCCGGTGCTGTCGACCAGCCACATCGACACCAGCTACGCCGCTGCGTTGCACGGCCTGGGCGTGGCTGGCCTGCCGTCTTATGTGCTGGAGGACGCGCTGCTGGAGCACGCGCTGGAGCGGGTACTGCCGGCCTGGCGCTTGTTCTCGCTGGACTTGTGGGTGGCGCTGCCCACCCGCAAGCACCTGCCGGCGCGCACCCGGGCGATGCTGGATTTTTTGGTGCAGGTGTTCGGCGGCGAGGACCGCGACCCCTGGCTGGCCGCCGCAGGCTGCGAGACCCAGATCTGGCCGCCAGGCGGCGCAGCGCGCGCCCCGCCGGTGCTCACATCGGCGGCGTGAAGCCGTCGCGCCCGGCCAGCGCCCGCAGCGCGGTGGGCACGCCGTTGCGCAGTTGCGCCGTCACCAGCAGCTTGGCGCCGGGCACCAGCAGGCCGCGATCAGCGGGCTTGAAGGTGACGATGGGGGCGCCGGGCGGCACGTTCAGGGTCTTCTCGCCGTCCTTGTAGCGCAGCGTCAGGGTGCGGCCCTGGGCTTGCGTCACGACGTCGGCCACGGTGGCGTTGGTCATGGTGCTGCCGGGCTGCAGGTCCCAGGGGTAGTGGCCTTCGCCCGAGCCGCGTGCGGCCTCAGGAAACACCAGCACCTCCAGCGCCATCAGGTGGCCGTCGGCCGACGGCACCGCCGCCGAGCCCACGAAGCTGCCGGGCTGGATGGCGGTCAAGGCGATCGGCAGCACCTCGCTGACGCTGAAGTTGTCGGCCAGCGCCAGGCGCAAGACCTCGCCGCTGCGCTCGGTCATCACCAGCGTGCTGCCGTCGAACGACTGCAGCGTGCCGCGCAAGCGCTGCGTGGGTTGTGGCGCCACGGCCGGGGCTTGGGCTGAGGACGCTGCCGCGGTTTGGGCCGGTGCCGTGATCGGCGCCAGCGTGGCAGCCAGCAAGGCCAGGATGGCGACAGAACCATGATTCATGTGCAATAACTCCGGGAGGTGCGGCAGGGCGGCCGACAAGGCATCAGCGCATTGAAAAGGCGGTGGTGGTCAGTGCGCCGGTCATCGGCTCGATCAGGGCCACCAGCGGTTTGAGCTCGCGGTAGCGCAACGCCACCTTGGTGACGTAGCCAAAAAACCGCGGCAGGTCGGCACTGTAGGCGGGCTTGCCGTCACGGTGCTTGAGGCGGCAAAAAATGCCCAGCACCTTGAGGTGGCGTTGCAGGCCCATCCACTCCAGCGCGCGCCAGGTCTCGCCAAAGTCGCCGGCCATCGCATGATCGCCAAAGGTGCCGGCGGCCCGCGCCTGCTGCCACCAGCGGGCGGCCCAGTCGATCTCCTGCGCTTCGTCCCAGGACAGGTAGGCATCGCGCAGCAGCGAGGCGATGTCGTAGGTCACCGGCCCGAGCACCGCGTCCTGAAAGTCCAGGATGCCCGGGTTGGGCGTGGCCACCATCAGGTTGCGGGGCATCCAGTCGCGGTGGACCGGCACTTGGGGCTGGGCCAGCGCGCTGGCCACCAGGCTGTCGCACAGCCGTTGCCACACCGCCGTCTGGGCAGCCGTCCAGGTGATGCCGTATTCACGGCCCACGCACCACTCGGGGAACAAGCCCAGTTCACGCCGCAGCAGGGCATCGTCGTAGGCTGGCAGGCCGGTAGCGTCCACCTGCTGCTGAAACTGCAACAGCGCGGCCACGGCGTCCCGCATCAATTGGTCGGCCTCGGCGGGATCGGCCCGCTGCAGTGCGCTCAGGTACAAGGTCGATCCCAGGTCGGTGAGCAGCACAAAGCCTTGGGCCTCGTCTGCCGCCAGCACCTCGGGCACATGCAGGCCGGCGGCATGGAGGCGGCCGGCGATGTCGACAAATGGCCGCACGTCTTCTTGCGGCGGCGGCGCGTCCATCACGATGCGGCTGACGCCGCCGGCACCCTGCACCCGGAAGTAGCGCCGAAAGCTGGCGTCCGCCGAGGCCGGCGCCAGGGTGCTGGCGTCCAGCGACAGCGATTGCGCCAGCGGCGCAAACCAGCGGTGAAAAGCGGCTTCGCGCCCGGCGTCAGGCCAGGCGATGGGGGCGGGGGCTGGGGTCATGGGGCAGGTTGTGGCGCCAGCGGCGGCCCTTGGCCGGCCGCGCCCGCGGTGCGGAGGCTCATGGATAATCCGCCGATTCTACGAACCGCTCGTCTCGGCGGCTCCCGTCGCGCAGCGGCCCTTGCCCGATTGCCCGGTCGCGCCGGCCGCCCTCACGATGGCGCCGGCCGGCCGCGACCCGCCAGCCCACACCGGCCGGCGCACCTCCATTCCCAAGCCGTGCCCGCCGCCCCCCGACTTGCCGCTCAACCGCACCGCCGCGCCGCTATGTCTGGCTGCGTCCGCGGCATGGGCCTGCCGCCGTCACCGGTATGGCGCGCCGTGCTGGCGGCGTGGGTGGTCGGCGGCATACCGGTAGCCTGGGGCGCCGAGGCCGACACCGCGCCCAGCGCGTCCGGCATCGCGATCGGCAGCCCCGCTCCACCACCGACAGACCGGCCGCTACGGCTGCAACCCAGCACCGCGCTGGGCCCCCCGCCCACCGGTGACCAGGCCCGCCAGCGGCCGATGGTGCTGCGCGCCGAGACGCTGCGTGTCAGGCCCGAGCTCGACGCAGTGGCCGACGGCGATGTCGAGTTCCGCCGCGCCGGCACCGTGATACGGGCCGACCACTTCCGCTATGACAGCGCCGAAGACCTGGCCGCCGCCCGCGGGCAGGTGGTGGTGACCCGAGACGGCGTGCGTTACAGCGGCCCCGAACTGCAGTTGCACGTGCAGCGCTTCGAGGGCTTTTTTCTGCAGCCCGAGTTCGAATTCACCCGGCTGGGTGCCGGTGGTCATGCCGAACGGATCGACTTTCTCGACAGCGAGCGCCTGCGCGCCCAGCGCTTGATCTACACCAGTTGCCCGCGGGACGGGGGTGGCGAGCCCGACTGGCTGCTGCGCGCCAACCGTGTCAAGCTCGATTTCGCCACCAACGAGGGCGTGGCAGAAGGTGCGGTGCTGCAGTTTCTGGGGGCGCCGATCCTGGGTCTGCCGGTGTTGAGCTTCCCGCTCGGCGACGACCGCAAGAGCGGCTGGCTGCCGCCCACGGTGGTGCCGATCGACAGCCGCAACGGCTTCACGCTGGCCGTGCCGTACTACTGGAACATCGCCCCCAACCGCGATGCCACGCTGATCCCCACGCTGCTGACCCGCCGCGGGCTGGCGCTGGACAGCGAGTTCCGCTACCTGGAGCCGCAGCACAACGGCCGGGTGCGCCTGAACTGGCTGCCCTACGACCGCAGCACCGGCAGCCAGCGCTACGCCTGGGATCTCGACAACGCAGGCCTGATGCCTGGCGGCGTGGGCTACACCGCCCGCTGGCGTCAGGTGTCGGACAAAGACTACTGGAAGGACTTTCCGCACGCGCTGTCGGACTCGACCGTGCCGCGCTTGCTGACCCAGCAACTGGGCGCCGAGCGTGAATTCAACACCGCCTTCGGCCTGGTGTCGCCCTACGCCCGGGCGCAGCGCTGGCAGGTGCTGCAAACCGGCAGCGGCAGCGACCTGATCGTCTCGCCCTACCAGCGCAGCCCGCAACTCGGCCTGCGGCTGGTGCCGGCACTGGGTGCCGGCCTGCGGGCCTCGCTGGAGACCGAGGTCAACCACTTCACCCGGCCTGACGATTCGGCAAGCGCCCTCTTGCCCACGGGCTGGCGCCTGCACGCGTTGGGGGCGATCAGCCGGCCATTTGCACCGCCCGGCGGCTGGATCACGCCCAAGCTCAGCTTCAATGCCGCGGCCTACCAGGTGGACAGCCTCAGCACTGGCGTGCCAGACCGCCGGGCGCAACGGGTGATCCCCACCGCCAGCCTGGACGCCGGGCTGGTGTTCGAGCGCCAGACCACCTGGTTCGGCCGGGCCCAGCGCCAGACGCTGGAGCCGCGCCTGCTCTACGTCAACACGCCGTACCGCGAGCAGGCCACGCTGCCCAACTTCGACTCGGCCGAGCGCGACTTCAACATCGTCTCGATCTACGCCGAAAGCGCCTTCACCGGCATCGACCGGGTGTCCGACGGGCACCAGGTCACCACCGGCTTCACCACCCGCCTGGTCGATGCGGAGAGCGGCGCGGAGACCCTGCGCCTGGGCGTGGCGCAACGCATCCGGCTGCGCGACCAGCGGGTGGTGCTGAGCGGCGACACGCTGGACCAACGCTTCTCGGACGTGTTGATCGAAGGCGCCAGTTCGGTCTTCAACCCTTGGTCCATCGATGCCGCGCTGCAATACAACCCTGACAACCGCCGCGTCGTGCGGTCGATCGCCGGGGTCCGGTACTCGCCAGCGCCGTTCCACACGCTGAGCGCCCGTTACCGGCTGGCCCAGGGCTTGTCCGAACAGGTCGAGTTGGGCTGGCAGTGGCCGGTCTACCGCGGCACGGCACGGCCGGTGGGTGGGGCTGGTGGCTGCGGCGGCACCTTGTACGCCGTGGGCCGGCTGAACTACAGCCTGAAGGACAGTCGGGCGACCGATTCGACCGTGGGCATGGAGTACGACACCGGCTGCTGGATCGGTCGGGTGGTGGCAGAACGCCTGTCGACTGGCCGCGCCGAGGCCACCACCCGGTTGCTGCTGCAGTTGGAGCTGGTGGGCCTGTCGCGGCTGGGCGCCAACCCGCTGCAGTCGTTGAAGGACAATATCCCCGGTTACCGGCTGCTGCGCGAGCCGGGCAACACCCCGTTTCCCACCCCCGAGCCATGACCCACATCCCCTTGATCCCCCGTTTGCGCATCGCCGCATTGGCCCTGGCCGCGGCGGCCTGCCTGGGGACGACCCCGACCGCGGCGCTGGCCCAGACCACGGGCAGCACCAGCCGCAGCGCCAACCGCAGCGCCGACTTCATCGTCGCGGTGGTCAATACCGAGGCGGTGACGGCGGTCGAGGTGACGCAACGCGTAGAGCGGTTGAGCGCCGAGGCCAAGCGCGCTGGCGGACCGCAACCCAACACCGACGTGCTGCGCCAGCAGGTGCTGGACGCGCTGATCGACGAGCGGGTGCAGATCACCTTTGCGCGTGAGGTCGGGCAAAAAGTGGACGATGCCGACATCGACCGCGCCGTGGCCAACGTGGCCGCGCAGAACCAGATCACCGTGCCGCAGCTGCGCGACCGGATGCGTGCCGAGGGCATGGAGATGCCCCGCTTCCGCAACAACCTGCGCGACCAGCTGATGCTGGAGCGGGTGCGTGAACGCGAGGTCAACGCCCGCATCCGTATCTCGGACGCCGACATCGACAAGGTGCTGGACGAGTACCGCGCCAAGGCCTCGACCGAAACCCAGCTCAATCTGGCGCAAATTCTGGTCACCGTGCCCGAGAACGCCAGCGCCGAGTTGCTGGCGCAGCGCCAGACGCGCGCCGACCAGGCACTGGCCCGGGTGCGCGCGGGCGAAGACTTCAGCAAAGTGGCGCGCGATCTCAGCGAAGACGGCAACCGCGAAGCCGGTGGCGAGATCGGCATGCGCCCGGCGAGCCGGCTGCCGGACCTGTTTGTGGACGCGGTGCGTGGTTTGGCGGTCGGGCAGGTGGCGGAGCAGCCGCTGCGCAGTCCGGCCGGGTTCCACATCCTCAAGGTGCTGGACCGCCAGGACGGCAACGCCTTCCAGATCACCCAGACCCACGCCCGCCACATCCTGCTGCGCTCGACCGACAAGACCCAGAGCGCTGCCGTGCTGCGCCGGATGGAAGACCTGCGGCGCCAGATCGAGCGCGGCGACAAGAAGTTCGATGAGGTGGCGCGTGAGGTGTCCGAGGACGGCTCGGCGGCCAGCGGTGGCGACCTGGGCTGGGCCTCGCCCGGGCAGTTTGTGCCCGAGTTCGAGGACGCGATGGTCAAGTTGGCGCCGGGCGGCATCTCGCCGCCGGTGGTCTCGCGCTTCGGCGTGCACCTGATCCAGGTGCTGGAACGCCGCAACATCACGCCCGACCCCAAAGAGATCCGCAACCAGGCGCGCGCGCAGCTGCGCGAGACCAAATTCGACCAGGCCTACGCCGATTGGGCCAAAGAGCTCAGGCTGCGCGCCTACATCGAACTGCGCGAGCCCCCCCAGTGAGCCACGTCGCGCGCAAGCGCTTCGGCCAGCACTTTCTGGTCGACCACGGCGTGATCGACGCGATCGTGCGGGCGATCGCACCCAAACCGGGCGAGGCGCTGGTCGAGATCGGCCCAGGCCTGGGGGCGCTGACCCAGCCGCTGCTGGAGCGCTGCGGCGCACTCACCGTGGTCGAGCTCGACCGTGACCTGGCGGCACGCTGGCGGGAGCGCGCCGGTGTAACGGTGATCGAGGCCGATGCGCTCAAGGTTGATTTCGGCGCGCTGGCGGCCAGTGCCGGGCAGCCGCTGCGGCTGGTCGGCAACCTGCCGTACAACATTTCGACGCCGATCCTGTTTCACCTGCTGGCGGTGGCGCCGCAGGTGCGCGACCAGCACTTCATGCTGCAAAAGGAGGTGGTTGACCGCATGGCCGCCGCACCGGGCTGCAAGGATTTCGGGCGCCTGACGGTGATGCTGCAGTGGCGCTACAGCGTCGAAGCCTTGTTCGACGTCGCGCCCAGCGCTTTTGATCCACCGCCCCGTGTGCAGTCGTCCATCGTGCGCATGCGGCCACTGGCCCAGCCGCCGTTGCTCGACGAATCCCGCTTGCAGGCCTTGGTGGCGCTGGCGTTTTCACAGCGCCGCAAGCTGCTGCGCCACACGCTGGGCCGCTGGCTGGACGACAACGGTTTTGGCGGCCACTTTGACGTGCAGCGCCGTGCCGAGGAGGTGCCGGTGGCTGAGTATGTGGCGTTGGCCCAGGCGGTGGGGCCGGCGCCACCTGCCTCGGCTGCGCCTCTGCCCAGCCTGGGCGAAGACTGAATCAAAAAGGCGCCCCTCGGGGCGCCTTTTTTTACCAACCGACCCGCAGGTCAGTGGCGCTGCGTCAGGCGGCGTTGAGCCACATCGCGGTATCGAACGCGCTGCTCATCATCGGCATGTTCATGCCGAAGTTGGGGTTGACGCCCGTCTTGGTCACGGTCTTGGCGGGTGGCTTCTCAGGCACCTGGGCCACCTCGCCTGCCCGCTCCCAGGCGTTGGCTTCGGCGCCACGCGCCACGGCAAACGAGTAGAAGCACCGGAACGGAATGCGCCGCTCGGCCCAAAAATCGGCGGTGTCGCGGAAGACATCCAGCAACTGCTCACGCGCCTCGCGGTCGAACTTGCTACCGTCGGGGATTTGCTCCAGCACCACCACGAACCCGGGCTGGCTGCCCGCGCGGTGCACCAGATCGGTCATGCAATCGAACAACGCGTCCAGGTTCTTGCCAAAGTGCGCCGGGAACAGAAAAGACTCCGCGATCTTGTCCAGTACATCCTGTTTGGTCTGCGCCTCGGTCAGGTTGGCGTACAGGAAATGCTGGCCCGCGCCTTCGGCGGCGGTCATCAGGTCTTCGACGCGGTATGCGCGAATCGCCTGCACGATATTGGGACGGACGGTCTGCAGCAGCATGGTCACGTTCCTCCAGAGTCAAAAATGCGTTGCCGAATCAGTCACTGCTACTGCGCGATGTGTTTGAAGCTCGCGTAGTGGTCAGCGGTGTAAAAACAGGCATCAGGACGCGTAGGCTGGTTGCCGCCGCACACGATGCGGCGAGCCCCCCGGTTGCGCGTTCCCGGTGTGGTCACGGTGTACTCGCGGTAAAAACCGCGCTCACGCCGTGGCAACACCCGCTCGAAATTGCCAAAGACCACGCCATCCTTGGCGTAAGGAAACGGGCCGCCGGCAAGTATCAAACGTTGGGTTTGTTGGGCCTCGGGCGGTAACACCGACAGTGCCACCGACCCCAAACCCTCCACCGGCCCCTTGGCCTGAGCCAAAGCACCGACCAGCAAAAACCCGACGACTACCGACTGAAGCCCCTGCTTGCACAGAGAGCGCCAAATCGATGCACCACCGGCTTCTTCCACTGGTTTACCCTGAATTCTGAGCTGCCAATGCTACCGGAACAGGCCTGAAAACTCAAGTGAATGCCTCATATTTGGGCAGAAGTCTAAGGGTATGAGTGGGCACTCACCTTCACTGCGTGTCCTGCAATCCCGCGTTTTGACGTCTGTCAATAGGATATTGACATCCATTTGATGCAAAGTTTTGTGCAGCGCCTCACGGCGCACTGTTTTGGGGCTGTGCCAGGCCTGCCGCCAGCACCGCCCCGCTGTCAACGTGCCGCGTTGGCGTCCGCCACGGTCAGCGCGGTCATGTTGACGATCCGGCGCACGGTGGCCGAGGGTGTCAGGATATGCGCCGGCTTGGCCGCCCCCAGCAGCACCGGGCCGATCGCGATGCCGCCACCCGCCGCCGTCTTGAGCAGGTTGTACGAGATATTGGCCGCGTCGATGTTGGGCAGCACCAGCAGGTTGGCTTCACCCACCAGGCTGGAGCGCGGCATCAGCTCGCGCCGGTAGTCGGCGTCCAGCGCGGCGTCGCCGTGCATTTCTCCGTCCACCTCCAGCCACGGTGCGCGCGCCTGGATCAGTGCCAACGCCTCACGCATCTTGATCGCCGAGGGCTGGTTGCTGGAGCCGAAGTTCGAGTGCGACAGCAGTGCTGCCTTGGGCTGCACGCCAAAGCGCAACATCTCCTCGGCCGCCAGGATGGTGATCTCGGCCAGTTGCTCGGCCGTCGGGTCGTAGTTGATGTGGGTGTCGACCAGAAAAATCTGCCGGCCCGGCAGGATCAGGCCATTCATGCAGGCGTAGGTCTGTACCCCGGCGCGCCGGCCGATGATCTGGTCGATGTGCGCCAGGTGCTGGGCGGTCGAGCCCCAGGTGCCGCAGATCATGCCGTCCACCTCGCCCTTGTGCAGCAGCATGCTGGTGATCAAGGTCAGGCGGCGGCGCATCTCGATTTTGGCGAACTGTTCGGTGATGCCCTTGCGGTCGGTCATCTGGTGGTAGGTCTGCCAGAAGTCGCGGTAGCGCGGGTCGTCGTCGATGTTGACGATCTCGTAGTCACGGCCTTGCTGCAGCCGCAGGCCCAGCTTTTCGATGCGGGCATTGATGACCGAGGCCCGCCCGACCAGCCAGGGCCGGGCCAGGCCTTCATCCACCACCACCTGCACCGCACGCAGCACACGCCGGTCCTCGCCCTCGGCGTAAGCCACGTTGCGGCGCAGCGCACGCTTGGCCTGGCTGAAGATCGGCTTCATCGCGTTGCCCGAGGCGTAGACAAAGCTCTGCAGCTTTTCCTCGTAGGCCTCGTAGTCGGTGACCGGGCGGGCGGCCACACCCGACTCGGCTGCGGCGCGCGCCACCGCCGGCGCGATCTTCATCATCAGGCGCGGGTCGAACGGCTTGGGGATCAGGTACTCGGGGCCAAACACCAGCGTGGTGCCGGCGTAGGCAGCGGCCACCACGTCGTTTTGCTCGGCCTGGGCCAGCTCGGCGATCGCACGCACCGCCGCGATCTCCATCGCGTCGGTGATGGTGGTGGCACCCGAGTCGAGCGCACCGCGAAAGATGTACGGGAAGCACAGGACGTTGTTGACCTGGTTCGGGTAGTCGGTGCGGCCGGTGGCCATGATGGCGTCGCTGCGCACCGCCTTGACCTCCTCCGGCATGATCTCGGGCGTCGGGTTGGCCAACGCAAAGATGATCGGGTTAGCGGCCATGCTGGCCACCGCCGGGGCTTTGAGCACCCCGCCGGCCGACAGCCCCAGGAAGACATCGGCGCCGATCATCGCGTCCGTCAAGGTGCGGTGGGCGGTGTCCTGGGCAAACTCGCTCTTGTCCGGGTCCATCAGCTCGATCCGGCCCTGGTAGACCACGCCCGCCAGGTCGGTGACGAAGATGTTCTTCTTGGGCAGGCCCAGCTTGACCAGCAGGTTCAGGCAAGCAAGTGCGGCTGCGCCGGCGCCCGAGGTGACCAGCTTGATCTCGTCGATCTTCTTGCCCACCACTTTCAGGCCGTTGAGCAGCGCAGCACCGACGACGATGGCGGTGCCGTGCTGGTCGTCATGGAAGACCGGGATCTTCATGCGCTCGCGCAGCTTGCGCTCGACGTAGAAACAGTCTGGCGCCTTGATGTCTTCGAGGTTGATGCCGCCGAAGGTGGGCTCCAGCGCGGCGATGATGTCCACCAGCTTGTCCACATTCAGCTCGTTGATCTCCAGGTCGAAGACATCGATGCCGGCGAACTTCTTGAACAACACGCCCTTGCCCTCCATCACCGGCTTGGATGCCAGCGGGCCGATGTTGCCCAGGCCCAGCACCGCGGTACCGTTGGTGACCACCGCCACCAGGTTGCCGCGCGAGGTGTAGCGCCAGGCGTTGGCCGGGTCGGCAACGATCTCCTCGCAGGCCGCCGCCACGCCGGGCGAGTAAGCCAGCGCCAGGTCGTGCTGGTTGACCATCTGCTTGGTCGCATGGATGGCTACCTTGCCCGGGGTCGGGAACTCGTGGTACTCCAGTGCAGCACGGCGCAGTTCGGCGCGCTTTTCGTCTTGGTTGGGCATGGGGCGGTCCTGAGCGGGGGGAGGATGATTTTAGGCGTCGGGAATTTTGGCGGCGGGGGCGACGACAGGGTGGCGTTTGGCGGGCAGGCCGCGCGGCCAGACTGTCACCGGGCCGTGCGGGACAGCCAATCCGACCTGCCGGCAGTGTGAGGCCAATTGCGCCGGGTGTTCATGCGCGAAACTGCGTAGCGGTTTTAACCCTGGACCGCTGAATACTGGGCGATTCCATGGCCGCACCCGATCCCCACCCACCCCACCCGCCCCAGCCAGCCACGACCCCCGCGGCGCGGGGCTGGCTGGCGCGGGCGCGCAGTGTGCGCCGCACGCCGAGGGCGCTGCTGTGGGTGGCGCTGGTGGCATTGCTGGGGGTGGCGCAAACCCTGCTGGTCGTGCTGACCCTGCGCTATGAAGAGGCCCGCGCCCAGGAGCGCAGCGACGACGTGGCCGCCGCCGCCGTGGGCGAGGTGCGGCGCCGCACCCAAATGGTGTTGCAGGCCTTGCAGGGACTGCAGCCGCGCAACGGCGATCCCCTGGCCTGGCGGCGCGACGCCGACACCCTGCTGCGCAACCAGCGTGAGCTGGGCCGCATCGAGCGGCGCAACAACGCGCTCACCATCCTGGAGGCAGCGGAGACGCCGTTTCGCGAGCCGCTGTTTGCCCGCTGGCCCCGGGCCGAGATGGACCTGGAGACCGAGGTCGCCTGCAGCGCGGCCGGTCGCGTGATGTCGCCGGTCTTCTCGCGCAGCCAATTTGTGCCGATGGCCGCCGGCCTGGGCGCCGAGGTGCTGGACGTCTGCGTGCCCGTGCAACAGGCCGGTCAGCTGGTCGGTTTCACCGTCGCCAGCATCGTGTTGCCGCTGCTGCTCGACGAGGTGCGGGTGGCTGAGGTGGGCCGCAGCCATGAGTTGTCGTTTGTCGAGGCCGATGGCACCCGGCTGGCGCGCAGCGGTGCGGTACGGGGTGGCGGCGTGTTCATCGCCGACCGGGTGGTCGATCTGCCAGGCACCACCTTGCAGGTGCGGGTGGATGCGGTGCAGCGTGCGCCCAGCCTGATCCCCAACCTGGCCACCGCGCTGGTGCTGGGCCTGTCGATAGGCCTGTTTGTACTGGTGCTGCTGCTGGTGCGTGACGGCCGCCGCCGCGCCAGCGCCGAAGACCGCCTGGCCGAGGCGCTGGCCTTCCGCAAGGCCATGGAGGACTCACTGCTGACCGGCTTGCGCGCCCGCGACCGCAACGGCCGCATCGTCTATGCCAACCCGGCCTTTTGCGCGATGGTGGGCTATTCGACCGACGAGTTGCAGCGCGCCACGCTGCCGCCCTACTGGCCGCCCGAGCAGGTGCCCGAGTACCAGCGCCGCCAGGCCGAGCGGCTGGCGCCCGGCGCGGTGCCCGAGGCCCGCCACGAAGGCTACGAGACGGTGTTTTTGCGGCGCAACGGCGAGCGCTTTCCGGTGATGATCTACGAGGCGCCGCTGGTCACCGGCACCGGCAAGCACAGCGGCTGGATGAGCGCGGTGCTCGACATCTCGGCCCAGCGCCGGGCCGAAGACCTGTCGCGCCAGCAGCAGGAGCGGCTGCAGGCCACCGCCCGGCTGGCCAGCGTGGGCGAGATGGCCTCGCTGCTGAGCCACGAGCTGAACCAGCCGCTGTCGGCCATCGCCAGCTATGCCACCGGCTCGCTCAACCTGCTGGCCGCACCTGAGGTCGAGCCGCCGGCGCAGACGCTGGCACTGATGCAACAGGCCCTGACCCGCATTGCCGAGCAGGCCGAGCGTGCCGGCCGGGTGATCAAGAGCGTGCACGACTTTGTGCGCCGGCGCCACCAGGCGCATGAGGTGATCGCTGCCGACCTGCTGATCGAATCGGTGCTGCCGCTGGTGCGCATGCAGGCCCGCAAGAGCGGCGCCCGCATTGCGCTGGACCTGGTGCAGCCCGTGCCACGGGTCAAGGTGGACCGCACGATGGTCGAACAGGTGCTCTTGAACCTGGCGCGCAACGCGCTGCAATCGATGGAGGCAGACACGCCGTTGACCGAGCGCGTGCTCACGCTGCGGGTACGGCTGGCGGCGGGCGCGCATGGGCGCTGGGTGCTGTTCTCGGTGATCGATGCCGGTCCGGGCATCCCCGCCGATGTCGCGCAGCGCTTGTTCACACCATTTTTCACGACCAAGGCCGAGGGCATGGGTCTGGGTTTGTCGCTGTGCCGCACTGTGATCGAGCAGCACGGCGGCGCGATGGACTTCGAGAACCTGCCGCCGCTGCACACGACGCTGCCGGGGGCCGCCGCGACCGCGCGGCCGGTGGGCTGCGAGTTTCGCTTCACGCTGCCGCTGAGCCTGCCGCGCGGCAGCGCGGCTTGACCGGGCAGCCCAGCCCGCCAGCGCCGCCCACCGCCCGCCGTCGCCGCCAGCTTGCACCATACTTCGCCCATGACGCCCAGCCATGCAAGCCAGCCCATGGGCATCCCTGTGGTCTACCTGGTCGATGACGAGGCCGTGGTGCGTGACGCACTGGCCTGGTTGCTGCGCTCACGCCGCTTGCTGTCCGAGGGCTTTCCGCAGGCCGAGGCCTTCGAGGCATTTCTGGCCACCCGCGACCTGGTCTCGGGCTGGCCCGAAGCGCCGTCCTGCCTGCTGCTGGACGTGCGCATGCCCGGCACCAGCGGGCTGGTGCTGTTCGAGCGGCTGGTCGAGCGCGGTTTGACACAGGCGCTGCCGGTGATCTTTCTGACCGGCCACG
>JBBRZR010000059.1:0-16100 GCA_038236495.1 Burkholderiales bacterium | reverse complement strand
TCGACCCGGCTGCCGTAGCCGCGCAGCAAGCTGTGCGCCTGCCAGGCATCGCCCCAGTCGGCTGTCCAGCCCAGCGACGAGTGGCTGCGGTCGATATCGTGCACCGATTGGTGGAAGCGCCGCCGCCCGCTGCGCTCACGCACGCCGGCCCAGCGGTCTTCTTGGCCGCTGCGCTGCACCAGGTCGAGCTGGTGGCCGTTGGCCGGCAACCACACCAGGTGCAGCGCGGCATCCCGCTTGTCGCGGCCTTCCAGGTCGCCCAGTCTCGGCTCGGCGGCGTTGAGGATCTCCTGCCGCCGGGTGTCGGACGCGGTGACGCCCAGCCGCCAGTGCGACGCCAGCGGGCCACCCACCGACACCGCCGCGCGGTAGCCGTCGCCGCCCAGGTTGCCGTCGGCCCACGAGCCCTCGGCCATCGCTTGCAGCGCCCAGGTGTCGCCCGGCGCGCGGGTGATGATGTTGACCACGCCGCCCAGCGCCTCGGCGCCGTACAGCACCGACATCGGCCCGCGCAGCACCTCGATGCGGGCGATGTCTTCCACCGGCACCCAGTCGTACTGGAAGTCGCTGTGGCCGACCACACCGTCGGTGGCGCCCACCCGCATGCCATCGACCAGAAACAGCGTGTGCCGACCGTCCATGCCGCGGATGCTGAGATTGCGCCGGCCCGAGATGGTGCGGCCGATCAGCGACAGGCCGGGCTCACCGCGCAGCGCTTCGAACAGGTTGTCGGCGCCACGCTCGACGATCTGGGCCGGCGTGACCACGCTCATCGCCGCCGGCGCGTCGATCAGCGCCATCGCATGCCGTGTGGCCGAGACCACCACGGTTTGCGTAAAGGGGACGGACTCGGCCTGGGCGCGGACAGCGCCACAGGCGGCCAGCAGGGCCAGACTGAACAGGACCGGCGGCAATGGCCGAACGCGGGCAGGAAAGCGGGGCATTGAAGTCTCCAGGGCTTGACGAATGATTGATCGCAAGCATCGGCACTTCAGCCCGCCGCCACCTTGAACCAGATCGTGTTTGCTGCACTGCGGTGGCCCCTGTCGCAGCGTCCTTGACCCAGTTCAAGGACGCGCCCCGGCCCCATGGCGACGATGCGGCAGCAGTTGCACAAGCCTTTTCAGCCCTACCACCGAGGAATGAACCATGAACAATCTCAAACTGACCCGGATTGCCGCGTTGTTGGTCGTTGCCGCGCCGCTGCTGGTGCTCAACACCGCGCAGGCGCAGGCGGCGGCGGCGTCGTCGGCACCGGCGCCGGCGCCGGAGACGCACATCAGTCCGAGCGACGCGCAGTACAACGCCGCACCCTCGACGCTGGTCAACGTGCCTATGGTGCAAAACACCAACCCCAATGCGCCGCCGATGACGGTGGCCGAGTTTGAAACCGCACGCAAGACCTACTTCGAGCGCTGCGCCGGCTGCCACGGCGTGCTGCGCAAGGGCGCCACAGGCAAGCCGCTGACGCCCGACATCACGCTGGGCAAAGGCACGGATTACCTGAAGGTGTTCATCGCCTACGGCTCACCCGCCGGCATGCCCAACTGGCAAACCTCGGGCGAGATGACCGAGGCTCAGGTGGACCTGATGGCGCGCTACATCCAGCACACGCCGCCGGTGCCGCCCGAGTTCGGCATGGCCGACATGAAAGCCACCTGGAAGGTGGTGGTGCCGCCCGCGCAGCGGCCCACCAAGAAGATGAACAACTACAACATCGAGAACATCTTCTCGACCACCTTGCGCGACAGCGGCGAGGTGGCGCTGATCGACGGCGACACCAAGCAGATCATCAACATCGTCAAGACCGGCTACGCGGTGCACATCACCCGCCCGTCGGCCTCGGGGCGCTACCTGTTCGTGATCGGGCGTGACGCCAAGATCAACATGATCGACCTGTGGATGGCCAAGCCCGACAACGTGGCCGAGGTCCGCATGGGCCTGGAGGCGCGCTCGGTGGACGCCAGCAAGTTCAAGGGCTACGAAGACAAGCTGGTGATCGCCGGCGCCTACTGGCCGCCGCAGTTCGTGATCATGAAGGGCGACACGCTGGAGCCGCTGAAGATCGTCTCCACCCGCGGCATGACGGTCGACAAGCAGGAGTACCACCCCGAGCCGCGTGTGGCCAGCATCGTGGCCAGCCACTACCGGCCCGAGTTCATCGTCAACGTCAAGGAGACCGGCAAGACGCTGATGGTGGACTACAGCAACCTCGACTCGCTGAAGATCACCGAGATCGGCACCGCCCGCTTCCTGCACGACGGTGGCTGGGACTCGACCAAACGCTACTTCATGGTGGCGGCCAACCAGAGCAACAAGGTGGCGGTGGTCGACGCCAAGGAAGACAAACTGGTCAAGCTGGTGGACGTGAGCAAGATCCCGCACCCGGGCCGCGGCGCCAACTTCATCCACCCCGTCTACGGCCCGGTGTGGAGCACCGGCCACCTGGGTGACGAGGCGATCTCGCTGATCGCCACCGACCCGGTCAAGCATGCAAAGTACGCCTTCACCGAAGTGGCACAGCTCAAGGGCCAGGGCGGCGGCGCGCTGTTCATCAAGACCCACCCCAAGTCCACGCACCTGTACAGCGACACGCCGCTGAACCCGGACGCGGCGATATCGCAGTCGGTGGCGGTGTTCGACATCAACGCGCTGGACAAGGGCTTCAAGGTGCTGCCGATCGCTGAATGGGCCGATCTGAAGGACGACGGCGCCAAGCGCGTGGTGCAGCCCGAGTTCAACAAGGCCGGTGACGAGGTGTGGTTCTCGGTCTGGTCAGCCAAGAACAAGCAGAGCGCCATCGTCATCGTCGACGACAAGACGCTCAAGCTCAAGGCCGTGATCAAGGACCCGCGGCTGATCACGCCCACCGGCAAGTTCAATGTCTACAACACCCAGCATGACATTTACTAGCCCCCCGAAGCGACTTCGTCGTCCTTGCAGGCCGCGCTGGGCTAGAGGTCCAGCCCTTCGGCAGGCACAAACGGCTCGCCGGTTGTGTTCGGCCTCAGCCCCTACAGGGGGCAACGCCAGTGGCCCGGCGGAGCCGGCTCCACGGCGTTTGCTTGACGGCTAGCGCAGCTTGCGCTCGCCCTCGGTCTTTTCAACGGAGTGACTTATGAAACATGTCTGGATATTGATGGCTGGGCTGGTGCTGGCGGCCCCTGCGGTGCGCGCAGCTGACCCACCGGCGCCGATGGTCAAGGCCGGCTGCATGGCCTGCCACGCGGTGGACAAGAAGCTGGTGGGCCCGTCCTACCAGCAGGTGGCCGCCAAGTACAAGGGCCAGGACATGGCCGTCAAATTGGTGGAGAAGGTGCGCACCGGCGGCAAGGGCGTGTTCGGGCCGATCCCGATGTCGCCCAACGGCCCCGACAAGATCAGCGACGCCGATCTGCGCGCCGCGGTCGAGTGGGTCCTCAAGCAGTGATGCCCTCCGTGCCCGGCGCATGGAACGGTGCCCACCTGCCCTGCTGCCCGGCGCCGCGCCGCAGCACAGCGCCTTGCTGCAGCGGGCGCTGGCCGGCCTGACGCTGGACGACGAGCCCTTCGCACAACTGGGGGCGCCGCTGGCCCTGCGCGGTGAGTCGGTGATCGATCTGCTGCAGCACCACGTGGCGCGCGGCTTGCTGTTGCGCATCGGGCTGGTGTTTGCCGACGGGGCCGACACACCCGTCACCGACGCATTTGGCTTGGCGCTGATCGACGCCAGCGCCAGCGGCCTGCCGCTGTTGCACAAGCCCTACGAGGCGCTGGGCGCGATGCTGGGCGTACCGGCGCGCCAGGTGCAGGCGCGGCTGGCCGAGTGGCTGGCACAGGGCCGTTTGCTGCGCATTGCTGCCGTGCTGGCGCCACCGGCCAAGCTGCAACCATGCCCCTGAAGCAGGTGCTGCGCCGTGCGGCTGCGGCCGTTCTGCTGGCGAGCCTGGGCGTGGGCACGGGCATGGCCGCCGCGCAGGCCGTGCCTGTGGGCGAGGGCCGGTTTGTGTTGCAGGCGCAGGCTGACCGCCTGTTGATGCAAGACAGCCACGGGCAGCCAGTGCGCGACTGGCCGCTGCGCGATGCCCAACGGCAGGCCGGCGCGGTGCTGGCCATCTTCGACGCGCCGCAGCGCCGCAGCGCCGTCGTCGCGCTGCAGGGCCTGGCCGAACTGTGGGAGATCTCGGTCGACCCGGCGGCCGAGCCGATCTTCGACGGCTGGGTGCACGACTACCGCATGGGCGAGGGCCTGGCGCGGCCGGGCTACCTGGGCATCCGCCGCACCCGGCTGGCGCGGCCGCTGGTGGCGGTGTTCTTCGACGCCCGGGTGCCCTGGCTGGTAGGCGCCGAGCCGAGTGACGCCAACGATCAGCTGCCGGTGATGACCGCCGTGGTGATCCACCTCGACATCCGCCGTGCGATGGCCCGGTTGCCCCTGCCCGCTGCGGCGCCGCAGCCTTTGGACGGCACGCGGCTGTGGCGCGAGGGCGGGCGTTGGCTGCTGCGCCTGCCCGCCACCGCCGGCTGGGCGGTCTACGACACCCAGCGCTGGGTGCTGCTGCGGCATGAGCCGCGCTGATCAGGCGGCGGGGTAACGCGCCAGCCGCGCCGCATCCAGGATGCGGATCTCGCGCTTGTCGATCTCGATCAGCCGTGCAACTTCCAGCTCATGCAGCACGCGTGAAAAATACTCCGGCGTGATGCTCAGCCGCGAGGCCACCGTGGCCTTGCTCACCGGCAGCGTGACCGTGATGGCGGCGGGCGGGCTGGCGCCGGCCGGCTCGGTGTCGTCCACCAGCTGGCCGCGCAGCAGGTAGCCGATGATGCGCTGCACGCCGCTGTGCAGTGCGTAGGCCTGTACATCGTGCACCAGCCCGTGCAGCCGGCGCGACATGCCGGCCAGCATGCGCAGCGCAAAGCGGGCATCGATCTCGATCTCTTTGAGCACCGCTTGCTTGCCGACCGACAGCAACAGCGTATCGGTCAGCGCCTGGGCGTTGATGAAGTACGGCTTGTCGAGGAACATCAGCGCCTCGGCGAAGCTGTTGCCCGGGCCGATCAGTTCGATCACTTTCTCTTGCCCGGCTGGCGAGATCGCAAACAACTTGACCTGGCCGGTGACGGTGACGTGGAAGGCATCGCAGGGCTCGCCGACCCGGAACACGTTGTCGCCCCGGACCAGCCGGCGCAGCTGGCAGCCGCTGGCCACCCGCTCCAGTTCGAGGCGGCTGAGGTCACAGAACAGGGGCAGCACCGCCAAGTAGCGCGGCAGGTCAAAGGCGCGGATGTCCAAGGCGGCATCTCCGAAGGGTCAGACCACCATTGTCAGCCGAAACCCGATGGCGGCCGCCTCCGTGCGGCAACGGGCCATGGCCAGGTCAGTCGCAGCGCCGCGCCTGGCCTGCCGGCTCGACGTTCAAGCCCCGGCCGGTGGTATCGCCGACGGCCCTGCCGGCGGCCTGGCCGCCGCGGGTACAAACGCGTCCGAGAAGCACATGTCGGCACCCAGGCCCTGGCTGATGAACGCCGGCACCGCGGCCTCCACCATCTTCACCGAGCCGCAGACGTACACCTCGAAGCCGCTCATGTCGGCAAAGTCCACGAGCATGGCCTCGTGAACCAGGCCCTTGCGTCCCGTCCAGGCGTCGCCCGGCTCGGCATCGGAGAGCACCGGCACGAAGTGGAAGTTGGGGTGCTCGCGCTGCCAGCGCTCGGCCAAGCCGGCCAGGTACAGATCCTGGCGCCGGCGCACGCCCCAGTACAACCACATCGGCCGCTGGCTGCCACGGTGCAGGGCGTCTTCGACGATGCTCTTGACCGGCGCAAAGCCGGTGGCGCCGGCGACGAACAGGATTGGCCGGTCGCTGTCGCGCAGGGTGAAGCGCCCGATCGGGCCCTCGAAGGTCAAGGTATCGCCGACCTGCATGCCGTCAAACACGTGGCCCGTGAACCGGCCGCCGGGCACACGCCGCACGTGCAGCTCGATGACCGCGTTGTCGTACGGCGCATTGGCGAACGAGTAGGCCCGCCGTTGACCGTCGTCGAGCACGATGTTGATGTACTGGCCCGCTTCAAAGGCCATGCGCTCACCACCGGGCAGCGAGACGGTGAGCCGTATCAGGTCGTCGGTCAGGCGCGTGAAGGTCTCGATACGGCCGACACGGGTGCGCAGCGCCGGTTGGGCCACGGTGATCGGGGACAGCACTTCGATCACCAGATCGGACAAGGGCACGGCGCAGCACATCAGCGCCTGTCCCTTGGCGCGCAACGCCTCCGGCAAGGCGCTGGGCTGGTAGGGCCCGGGGTCAACACTGCCGTGCAGCACCGTGCACATGCAAAGGCCGCAGCCGCCATTGCGGCATTCATAGGGCAGGGCCAAGCCGGCACGCAGACCAGCCTCGAGCACCGTTTCACCGGCGCGCACCGTCAGCGGCTGCGGGTTGGCATCGACGGTCAGGCGGAACTCGCCCGCCTTGCCGCGCGAACGGCTGGGCGGCAGCCAGGGCAGCGCTGTAACCAGTGCCGTCGCCGCCCCCAGCAGCGCCCACACCTGGCCCAGCGGCCACAGGTAGAACAGCGGAAAGATGGCCAGCAAGAACCAATCAAGTTGCAGTTGGGCCGGCGCCACCGCGAGGTTGGCCGCACCGCCCTGGCTGAGCACCGGCTTGATCAGCGCCAGGGCCAGCAGCGTCAGCGCCAAGCTGGCCATGATGGGCCGCGGCGGGCTGGTGCTGGCTTTCGGCACGCGCTGCACGTGCACCCACATCAGCAGCAGCACGACCAGCGGAATGCCGATGTGCATGAAGGCCAACAGCGAGAAGAAGCGGTCATTGACGCTGGTGGTGTAGATGAAGTTGCGAACCAGCGTGCCGCCAAAGCCAGGCAGCCAGTCGAGCCACTCGAAGGCGGCCACGATGACGAACTGCGCCAGTTGGTCCCAGGGCAGCATGTAGCCGTTGATGCCCGAGACATACACACCCCACAGCAGCGCCACACCGCTGACCCAGGAGAACCAGCGGAAACCTCGGAACCGGTCGAAGGCGAAGTGGCGCACCATGTGCAGCAGCATCGTCAGCACCATGGCATCGGAGGCGTAGCGGTGCACGCTGCGCAGCACACCGCCTGCATACCATTGGCCGTGCGTCAGCGCTTCGACCGAGGCATGGGCGCCAGCCACGCCGGTCTCGAAGAACGCATAGAGGTACAGCCCGCTGCCGGCCACCACCCAGAACAGCCAGAAGCTGATCGGCCCCAGTTGGTACAGCGGATTGAGCCGGTCGCCGAAGGCGCGGTTGAACAGCGCCTCGACCCGCATGAAACCCCACTGCAGCAGCGACTGCAGGCGCTTGGTCATGCGGTGCCCCGCAGGCTGTTGCCCGGCGCTGTGGCGGCAGGCGACAGCCTGCGCATCGCCCCCAGCATCACCACAACGAACAGCAGCCCGCCGGCAATGGCCACCGCGCCACCCAGCCCCATCAGGCCCATGCCCGCGATCTCACCGGTGCTGCGCAGCACCTGATCGGCGCCGGCCACCTTGCGCGCCACGCCGTAGCCGCCCGACCAGACCAGCCCGGTGATGTGCATCAGCTGCCCCACACCATAAAGCGCCGGCTGCAGCGCCGCCAGACGGCCGGCCGGTGTGGCGTAGCCCAGTTGCGGCAGCAGGTGGTAAGCCAACCCCATCAAGGCCAAGGTGACGCCGACGATGCAGCCGTGGTAGTGCGCGGGGATGCGCACGTTGGCACCGTGGATGAAGATACCGATCAATCCGCCGGAGGCGAACAGCACGATCGACCAGACCAGCGCGGCGCGCAGCGGGCGGGTGTCACCGGACACGCCAGACGCGCCCGGCACGCCAGACACGCCCGGCGCACGCCAACCGTTGACCCGGCTGGCGGCCAGGCCGCGGCGGGGATCGGCACGCGTCAGCGACGGCAAGGCCAGCAGCACCGCCAGCGCCACCGGCGCGATGGCCACGCCGCCACCCAGGCGCATCGCCCAGGTCAGCAGGTTGCGGTGCTCGACCGAGGCAATATCGTAGGCGAGGTAGGCGTAGGGGGTGATGAACACACTGACCAGCGCCAGCGCAAACATCAGCAGCACGATGCGGGGGCTCAGGCGCAGGCGCGCGCCGCAAGCCGTGGCCAGCCAAAGCCACGCCACCAGCATCAGCAGCGTCCAGGTGAACTGCAGCGCATGCCCGCCACCCCAGAAGAGGATCTCGTAGTAGGCCTTGCCCGCCAAGGTGGTGGGCAGCGACACGTACGACCAGCCGAACGCCAACAAGGCCACCGCGGCGGACACGGCCGCGGCGTTGAGCCCGAAGCGCAGCGCGCCCTCGCCGTCCAACGCGGGGCCGGGCTTGGGCGCCGCCCACAGGCTGCGCAGCACCAGCAGGCCTGCACCCGCGGCAAACACCACCAGCGCGGCCAAAAACAGCGGCCGATCCAACACCGGCACGTAGTTCGCCATGATCGGCTCGCCCTGGCCCAGAAAGGCGGCCAGCGCCATCAGCGCGGCGCCCACGCCGCAGGCGCCCAGGGCGGCCCAGCCCCAGCCGATGCCGCGCGGCGAGCCGTTCAAGGTCCACAACATGCCCGCCAGCGCGACGAACCAGACCAGCACCGAGAGATCCACATGCACCACCAGCGCGACGCGGAAAAAGTCGACGCCGGGCAGCCATTGGTTGATCAGCGGCGTGCGCGACAGCACCAGCAGCACCGAGAACAGACCAGACCCAACCAGCGCGACCAGGCCCAACCACAACCAGGCACGTGCCAGCCTGCGCCGGGCGCCGCAGGGCACGGCCAGCGAGTAGGCACTGCCGTCGGGCTGCGCCCGTTGCGCGGTGTGCGGGCCGCAGCCCGCCAGGGAGTCAGTGAGCGAGTTCATTGCAGCGTGATCCCACCTTTGCCCGAGTCGAAATCGATCACCAGGATCTGCGCCGGTTTGAGCGTCACCGTGGCCTCGCGGACAAAGTTGAAGCCCGGACTGCGCACGTCGTCCTTGAGCCTGACCACCAGCCGGTGCGTGCCAGCATCGACCTGCATGCGGTGGTAGTAGGCCGCCGCACCGTCACGCGACAGGCCCGACGGCTGCGCGACGTGGTGCAGCGCCAGCGCGCCGTCCAGTTCAAGGTCCACCTCGATCGGCGAGCGCTCGCGCGGGCAAACCAGCGGTGCCCGCATATTGGGCGGCAGCTTGGCCAGCTCTTGCGGCGTGGCGCGGTGGCACTCGGACACCGGCTTGCCTTGTTGGTTGAAGCTCAGCTTGATCATCGCCTGATCGGCCGCCAGGTGGCGGTAGGTCGGCCAGGACGAAAACACGCCGATGATCAGCGCGAACACGCCGTACAGCAGCGCCTGGCCGATCCAGGCCACCGGCGTGTGTGCGCTGCGCTCAAGCATGGTGGGTCGTCGGGTTGGCGATGGGCGACGCACCGCCGCCCGCACGCAGCCGATCGCGCAGGGCTTGCAGCGCGGCTTGCACGCGGTGCTCGTCGCCGGCACTGGCAGGGGCCACCACCAACCGGCCGGGCGGCACCGAGGCACGCAGGTGGGGCTCGCGGGTGCCCAGCAGCCGCTCGACCGTCCAGCGCTCGCCGAGGCGGAATTCGCAGCCGTTGTCGGGGCAGGCGCTGACGACCACGGCCGCCGCGCCATCGCGCAGCGCGTATTCGATGAAGGACGGCGGCAACTGCCCGGCGCAGATCAGGCTGAAGGCCGCCACGTCGGGGCCGGCAAACCGGGTGACATCGGCGCCGTGGTCACAACCGAAGACGACGATCTTGTGCGGCATCTCACCCATCGCCGCCAGGCCCTGCGTGAGTTGGCGGCGCAACGCACCGATCGGCGCCGACGGCATGTCGATGCCGGTCACCAGCTCGGCAGCGCTGCGAAACGGCGTTGACGACGGGCAGGCGCCGACGCAGATGCCGCAACTGGCGCAGAGCGCGGCGTCGACCTGCGCCATCTGCCGGATGCCACGCAGGGGGTGCGGCACCATCGTCACTGCCGTGTAGGGGCAGTCGTCGAAGCAACGGCGGCAGCCGTTGCAGTTGGCGGCATCGACCCGGGCCACCGGGACCGGCGTGGGCTGTGGCAGCCAGGGCAGCGCCATCAACACCGCCAAGCTGCCACCCAGCAGCGCCCAGACAAAACCAGGTGAGGTGGCGTTGGTCAGCGGGTGCACAAACAGCAGCAACCAGTCATAGCGCAGCGCGCCAGGCGCCATCATCAGGTTGGCGGGCGCGTGGCTCAACACCGGCGCCACCAGTGCCAACGCAACCAGCGTGATCGCCGTGCCAACCGCCAGCGCGCGCGGTGGAAACACCGCCGCGCGCGCAATGCGCTGGATGTGAAACCACAAGGCAAACACCAGCAACAGCGGCACACCCAGGTGCACGAAGACGAACAGCGAAAACAGCCGGTCGTTGACCGCTGCCACACTGAGGAAATTGCGGGTCAGCGGCGACGCGAACAGCGGCAGCCAGTCCAGCCATTCCGCGGTGGCCATGGCCGAGAACTGGCCCAACTGGTCCCAATTCAGCCAAAACCCGCCGATCGCGCTGACGAACACCAGCACCAGCAAGGGCACGCCGGTGAGCCAGGAAAAGCGCCGGAACCCGCTGAAGCGGCCCAGCAGCGCCTCGCGCACCAAGTGGGCCAGCATCACCACGACAAAGGCATCGGCCGCATAACGGTGCAGGCTGCGCAACAGGCCACCCACACCCCAGGAGGTGTGCGAGAGCTGTTCGATCGACGGGTAGGCACCCGCCACCGAGGTGTCGAGCATCGCGTAAAGCCAGATGCCCGTGCCCGCCAGCAGCCAGAGCAGCAGGAAGCCCAGCGCGCCAAGTTGGCGCAGCGGGTTCAGGCGCGGGCCGAAGGCGGCGTCAACGACCGCTTCGAGGCGTTGCCAGCCGTTCAGGGCCTGCAGGCGGGTGGCGTGCAAAGGCTGCATTGAAAACCTCAAACCGGCGTGCCGGCTGCCGTGCCGGCCACCAAGCGCCCGGCCCGGCGCGCCCGCCGCTGCGTGCGCCACTCGAGCAGAAAGAACCAGGCCATCGCCACCGCGAAGGTCAAACCACCCGCGATCTCGATGATCAGCCCGTAGTTGTAGCGGTACTTGCCGGTGGCCGGGTCATACACCGTGCAAAGGATGCGCACGCGCTCGACCAGTTCGGCCAGTGGCAGGCCCGGGCCCAGCGGCGCACCGCCCAGCAGTTGGCGCAAGGGCTCGCCCAGTTGGTCACGCGTCAGGCGCTCACCATAGACCTGGGCATGGATGCGGCCCTGCGCATCGAGCACCGACACCATCAGCAGGTGGTCGAACCCGGCCGGCGTGGCCACGGCGCGAAAGCCGAAATCGCGCGTCAAGGCCTCGGCAGACGCGGGTGGCGGGCTGAGGAAAAACCAATTCGGCGCGGTGATGCGCATCTGTGCTGCAAACGCGCGCATGGCCGTGGGTGAATCGAACGGCTGGTTGAAACCGATGCTGACGACGTTGAACTTGTCGCCACCAAACACCTCGGCCAGTTGCTCGACCGCCACGGCCAGCGACCGGGTGGTGGTGGGGCAGACCTGGAAACAGCCGGTGTAGATAAAGCTCACCAGCAGGGGCTTGCCGCGGTAGTCGGCCAGCCGAACCGGGCGGCCCTGGGTGTCGAGCAGCGCATGCCCGCCCACGTTGCGGCCGATGGCGGCCTGGCTGTCGCGCAATGCCGTTGCAGCATCCAGCGCGGGTGCTGCGGCGTTGGCGCCGTCGCCCTGCGCCAGCGCTGTGCTGGGGCCCACCAGCACAGCCCACAGCAACACCAGCGTGACGCCCGCACGGGTCATCGCAACAGGCCGTCGATCGTGGCCCCGGCCAGCACCAGGCTCAGTTGCACCAGCGACGCAAAAAACGCACCCATCGCCGACTTGCGGCTGGGTGTGCGCGACAACTGCCAGGCCTTGTGCAAGAAATGCGCGCCGCCGACGGCCGCGCCGATCAGGTAGACCGGACCAGCACCCAAAAAGCCCGGCAACAGCGACGCGATCACCAGCGCCAGCGTGCTATGGAAGACCGCCCGCGCGGCACGCTGCGTGCCCACCACCACGGGCAGCATTGGCACGCCCGCGGCCGCGTAGTCGGCCTGGCCGGCAATCGCCAAACTCCAGAAGTGCGGCGGCGTCCAGAGAAACAGCACCAGCGCCAACAGCAGTGGCAGCGCGCCGATCTGCGGGTTGACAGCGGCCGCACCGGCGAGCACGGCAAAGCTGCCCGCCAGGCCGCCGACGACGATGTTGAGCCAGCTGCGCCGCTTCAGCCACAGCGTATAGACCACGCCGTAGACGAACGCACCCAGAAAGGTGTAGAGCGCCACCATCGGGTTGAGCACCTGCCACGCCGCTGCCGCCGCGCCCGCCAGCATCAGCGCGATCAGCAGCAGCCAGGCCGGCGAATGCGGCAAGGCCCCGGTGACAAAGGCGCGCTGCCGGGTGCGCGCCATCAGCCGGTCGGTTTCGACCTCGATGTACTGGTTGAGTGCACCCGCCGCCGCAGACGACACCAGCACCGACAGCGTCAGCACGACGATCTGCCAGAAGCCGGGCAGGATGCCCGGCGTGACCACCATGCCGACCAGCGCGGTGGCGGTGATCATCACGCCGATGCGCAGCTTGAACAGGCTGAGAACCTGGCGGGCGAGGGTGGCGTGCGCACGCGGCGCTGGCTGAATGGTGGTGGTGGTGGTCACGGCAGTCCTCCGGCTCAGCTGAGACCCCAGACCTGGGACAGGTACTTCCAGTTGATGAAGTAGTACAAGATGAAGGAGACCAGAAACACCATTGCCAGTGCAAAGGTGCCCGGCGCCGCAAAGCCGATCGAGCCGTAGCTTTGCACCGCCGCGGAAGGCGCCGTTGGCGGGATCGGCGTGAAGGTGCTGCTCTGCTTGCCGGTATCCAGCCGCTTGCCCCACAGCAGCGAGCCCACGGTGATGTAGATGTAGAGCGCGCCGCCGCAGATGGCGGACACGCCCGCGATGCCCACCAGCCCCATCATCAGGTAGGCCGCGCCGGGCCACTCATAGGCCAGCGCCGCGCCGTTGAACGCCATGTCCCAATGGCGGCGAGATACACCCAATGTGCCCGCGCCCATCATCACCAGGCAGAAGAAGTACATCGAAAAGCCGAACAAGTAGGGCTGCCACTTGGCCAGCGTGGGCGAGATCATCTCGCGCCTGAACAGCACCGGAATCAGGAAGTAGGTCAACGCCATGAACGACAGCGTGGTGCCCACCACCACCGTGGCGTGGAAGTGGCCGGGCACGTAGATGGTGTTGTGGATGATCATGTTGAGCTGCTCGGTGCCCATCATCACGCCCGAGATGCCGCCGAGGAACCCGAAGCCGATGATCGAGATGAACACGCCCGAGAAAACCGGGTTGCCCCAGGGTGCCTTGCGCAACCACTCGAACAGGCCCTTGTTGTAGCCCTTGGCGCGCTGCGCCACTTCCATCGCCCCGGGAATGGTCAGGCCGTGGATCATCGAGGCCAGCACCGCGAAGTACATGAAGTAGCTGGTATTGACAACCTTCCACGCGGTGCTGACGCCCGGATCGGCCAGCAGGTGGTGCGCGCTGGCCAGTTGCAAAAACAGGATGTAGAGCAGGAACGCGCCGCGGCTGACACGCTCACTCATCGGCTTGGCGCCGAAGGCGATGGCCGCCACCGCATACCAGATCGAGATGTGCGCAGCCACGTTGATCTGCTGCGACGAGTGGCCGAAGGCCCACCAGATCGTGCGGTAGACGAGTGGGTCGACCCGGTCGATCACACCGATCGACAACAGGAAGGTCGGGATCAGGATGATGGCACCCGAGGCGATCGTGAACACCGCGATGATGCAGGCCGTGATGGCGCCAAACGTCACCAACGGCACCGAGCCGGTATAGGTCTTGTCACGCTTGGCGATGACCAGCGTGCCGAGAAAGACGAAGCAGCCGATCAGCGCGCCCACCGCGAACAAAATCAGCCCGAGGTAGAACGACGGTGCGGCCATCATCGGTACGTAGGACGTCATCATCACGCTGGAGCCGCCCTGGTAGACCGCGATGTTGTTGGTCACCGCCCCGATCAGCATCAGCGCGAATGCGAGCCAGGCCAGCCTGGGCGTGGCGATGCGGCATCTCAGCAGCGTGGACGAGCAGAAGTACAGCACCGCGATCTCGAAGAAGATCATCCAGAAGATCAGCATGTCGATGCCGTGCGCGGTGAGCACCTGGTAGAAGGTGTCTGCCTGCAGCCAATGGATGGCGGGCCAGCGCGTGAGCACCACGCCCACGGCCAGGATGCCGCCGATGAGCAGAAACACCACCGCCGTCACCGCGTTGGCGATCATCAGTTTCTCGGCCTGCGCCTCGAACTGCAGGCCCGAACGGGGGCAGGTGCGATAAGTTGTTGTAGTGGACATGGTCACATCCTTGTTGATCCGGGACGCCATTGGCAACGCCACCCGCAGGGGCGCCGCCGCTTGGCGTTGGCCCACGGCGACGGCTTACTTGACGTAGATGCGGCCGACCATCGTGTGATGGTTGATGCCGCAGTATTCGTTGCACACCACCGAGTAGGTGCCGGCCTGGTTGGGCGTTACGGTGATCACATGCTCGTAGCCCGGCACGATCTGGATATTGATGTTCACGGGCTGCAGCGAGAAGCCATGGTTGTAGTCCATAGACGTCAAGTGCAGCCGGTAGGTCTTGTCTTTTTCGAGCTCGATGATCGGCCAGAAGCTCCACAGCCGAGCGATCAGGTAAACGTCACTGCCGGGCGGTGGCGCAACGACCGGTATCTTGTCGGCCGTCTCGGTGCGCACCGTGTACTTGTCGACCACCGCCTGCGCCTTGGCCGTGAACATCTCCGGCGTGGTCCGGTAGGTCTCGGTCGACAGGTTCTGTTTGCCGTAGATGTGCCAGCCCACCATCATCGCGAACATGGTCAGACACCAGACCAGCGCTATGACGATCCAGGTGCCTTCGACACGGTCCAGCGGGTGTTTCCACCAAAGTCGTTCTGCGGGTGGCAGGATGGCGCTCATGATTCTGATCCTCGCTCGGGGGGTGGTGGCGGCTACTTCGCCAACGGCACGGTGAGGATGTCGATCACGCCCCACAGGGTGTAGACGATCATCGGAATCATCACGCCGAGAAAGAGCAGCAGGAACGGGTTGTCGAGCAACTGCTGCATCATCGGAACCTTCTCATCGGCTGCGTTTGTGTCGCTCATGGTGCCTCCTGGGCGCTGGATGGGGTCGCTGCAATTCTGAGATGCAGACCTCAGGAGGGACTTGAACCAGGATAAGAAATCGCGATGTCGCCACCGCCGCCGGACGAGCGCTTGGCTACCATCCGCGCTCCGACGATGTCATCTCAGGAGAGCGCATGAATCTCATGCAGCGGCGGCATGCTTGGCTGCGCCGGCTGGCGCTGATGTGCGCCGCACTGGTGCTGGCGGTCACCAGCCTGAGTGCCTTCATCCGGCTGTCGCAGGCCGGCCTGGGTTGCGACGACTGGCCGCAGTGTTACGGCAGCCGCTTGCGCGGCGCGCAACAGGGGCAGCTGGGTCTGGACACGAAGACCGAGGCCGTGGCGGCCGCGCGACTGGCGCACCGGGCGGTTGCGGTACTGGCCCTGCTGGCGGTGTTGACGATGCTGGCCATCAGCTTTGGCAACCGGCCCTGGCTGCAACGCGAAGGCCTGCTCGCGCTGGTGCTGCTGGCACTCGCGCTGGGCTTGGCGGTGCTCGGACGCTGGACCGCCGGTGCCCGGGTGCCCGCGGTGGCGATGGGCAATCTCGTCGGTGGCATGCTGATGCTGGCCCTGTGTTGGCGGCTCGCGGCCACCGGCAGCGCGCCATCGGCCCGCCCCGCCATCACAACCTGGGCCCGCATGGCCGCCCTGCTGCTGCTGTGCCAGTTGGCAATCGGCGCGCTGGTGAGCGCGTCCTATGCCGGGCTGAGCTGCGCGGGCATCGGCGACTGCTTGGCCGCGGCCGACACCGCCGGTTGGCCGTGGCGGGTGCTCGATCCTTGGCGCGAACCGGTGTTCGACGCCACGCCGCTGCCGATGAACCCGGACGGCG
>JBBRZR010000058.1:0-16134 GCA_038236495.1 Burkholderiales bacterium | reverse complement strand
CTGGTATCGCGGTAAGGCCTTCGCCAGCCGCGGGCCCAGCCTGCCCGCTGGTATCGCGGTCAGGCCTTCGCCAGCCGCGCATCGCCTTCCGGCGATGCGCGCGCGGGCTCAGTCCCGGCCCAGGTCCATCAGCAGCCGGGTGCTGAGGTAGAGCCGGGGCACGATGCTGTCCAGATTGATGTACTCGTCCCGGGCGTGGTAACCCCAGCCGGGCAGGCCCAGGCTTTCCAGCACCACGGCTTTGCCGGACCGGTTGGCAAAGCCGGCATCGGTGCCACCCCCGCTGGCAGGGTGGATGGACAGCGCTTTGCCGCCCAGTTCAGCGTAGATGGCCTGGGCTCTCTTGGCCAGGGCCAGCGTGCGCTCACCGCCGACAAACGGCGGCCGGCCGACCCCCAGCTTGAACTCCACCGTCGTGTCGGGCACGCGCTTGCTGGCCGCCGCCTTGGCCTGCAAGGCGGCCACCAGCTTGTCGCCCGCGCCATCGGCGGTCAACCGCACATCGCCGCCAGCCACCGCCAGCTCGGGGATCTGGTTGCGCACCTTGCCGGCGTTCAGCGTGGTCCAGTTGAGCTGGGCGCCGGGTATGCCCTTGGCGATGTCGGTGGTCTGCCCCACCTGGAAAGCTGCCTCGACCAAGGCGTTGCGGCCCTGGTCGGGCGCAGCCCCGGCATGCGAGGACCGGCCCTTGACGGTCATCACCACCTCGGCCACGCCGGCTGCGGACAGCAGCACACCCGGGTCGGGTGCGGCGGTGGGCTCGTAAGACAGCACCACGTCGTGCGCGTCGGCCAGCGTGGCGATGGTCTCGCCCGAGCCGCTGGAGCCCGACTCCTCGTCGGCGTTGAACAGCACGGTGAGCTGGGCATAGTCGGCCCAGCCGGCTGCCTTGAGGATGGCCAGCGCATGCAGGATCACCGCGACGCCGCCCTTGTCGTCGGCAATGCCTGGGCCGTAGAGCTTGTTGCCCTCCTGCTTGTAGGGCTGGCTGGCCAGGGTGCCGGGCCAGTAGACCGTGTCGAGGTGGGCGATCAGCATCAGCTTGCGGCGGCCGTTGCCCGTGGCCCGTGCCACCAGCACCTCGCTCTTGCCGGTGCTGGACGGGCTGCGCTCAACCTGCAGGCCCAGCGCCTTGAGCCGGGCCTCGGCGTAGTCGGTCATCTTGGCCAGGCCAGGCAGATCCATGGTGCCCGATTCGATGGCCACCATCGCCTTGAGCGACTCGACCACCGCCGGTTGGGCGGCGCGGGCCGCTGCCAGCAGATTTTCATCGGCGGCGGCCAAGGCTGCCAGCGGACTGGCCAGCAGACCGGCAAGCAGGCTGGTCAGGATCGTCAGGGTGGGGCGGATGGGCATGCGGGCTCCAGGGGATGAGGTGAGTAGGGCTGCGTGTGTGCAATGTGGCGACCAGGCCGCAGTGTCGTGCCGCGCCGCAGCGGCCGCTATCGGCAAATCCCCCGGCTCAGTGCACGCGGGTGCCCAGCCAGGTGCCGGTCAGCACCCCCGCCAGGCCCACGCCGTGCCAGACCGTCAGCGGCTCACCCAGCACCAGCACGGCGAACAGCACGCCGAAGATCGGCACCCAGTAGGCGTACAGCGCGGTGCGGGCCACGCCCAGCGTGACCAGCGCGCGGTTCCAGACCAGCGCGCCCCAGGCGCTGGCCAGCAGGCCGGAGAACAACAACATCAGGCCCAGGCCGAACGTCAGGCGGGACGGATCGGGTGCGACGGTGCCCGGGTCCAGCAGCACATGCAGCAACAGCATCGCGGTGCCGAGCAAAAACACCACGGCGCTGACCACGGCGGAGTCGAACTGCCGCGCCAGCCGCTGCACCAGCGCGCCGCCGGTGACCCAGGTCACCACCGAGCCGAACACCAGCAAGTCGCCCAGGCTGCCGTGGCCCAGGCCTGCGCCAGGCCGGTGCAGCACCACCGCCGCCACACCGCCAAAGCCGATCACCACGCCGGCCAGCCGCGCCGGGGTCAGCCGGTCGCCCAGCCAGATCGTCGCCACCAGGGCCGATACCAGCGGGTTCAGCGCGATGATCAGCGCGGCATTGGCCGCCGCCGTGCGCTGCACGCCCAGCGTGAAGACCATCTGGTTCAGGTAGACCATCAGCACCGCGCAAGCGACAAACGCCAGGGCCTGGCGCGGGCTGGGCCGGGGCATTGCCAGACCGCGCCAGCGCAGCACGGCTAGCAGCGCCAGCGAGGCCACCACCATGCGCGCGGCCGACACCACCAGCGGGTCGAAACGCTCGACCAGCAGCTTGACCACCGACAGGTTGCCGCCCCAGACCGCCATCGTCAGCAGCAACATCACGCGCAGGCCCTGGCCCGGCGCGACCGGCTTGGGGCTGGGCACTGCCGGCAGTGCGGCCTGCACGCTCATCCGGCCGCGCGCCAGGCATCGGCAAAGCGCCGCGCCTGTACCGCCACCTCGGACGCGCCCATGCCCGGCTTGTACAGGGCCGAGCCGATGCCAAAACCCGCCGCACCGGCGGCGCGGTAGGCGGCGATGTTGTCGGGCGTGATGCCACCCACCGGCAGCATCAGCGTGCCGGTAGGCAGCACGGCCCGCAGCGCCTTGAGACCGGCCGGCGGCATCAATTCAGCCGGAAACAGCTTGAGCCCGTGTGCGCCGGCGGCCAGCGCCGCAAAGGCCTCGGTGGGCGTGGCCACGCCGGGCAGGCAGACCAGGCCGAGCCGAAGGCCCTCGGCCAGCACAGCGGCATCGGTGTTGGGCGCGACGATCAGGCCGGCGCCGGTTGCCGCCACGGCCCGCACCTGCGCTGCGGCCAGCACGGTGCCGGCACCGACCAGCGCCTGCGGAAAGGCCCGCACCAGCGCGCCAATGCTGTCCAGCGGCCTGGGCGAGTTGAGCGGCACCTCGATCAACGACCAGCCGGCATCGACCAGCGCCTGACCTACGGCCACGGCCTCCTCGGGCGTGATGCCACGCAGGATCGCGACCAGCGGCAGGGGGTGCAGGGCGCGGACCAGCCGGGCGGCGGGATCGCTGGCGGCAGTGGGCGGCGTTGCGGCTTCGGCGGTGGGTGTCATGCCGCCAGTGTGCCCGCGAGTGTGCCGGCCAGGGCCGCCAGACCGCGCCAGGTCGCCTCGGCACCCACGGTTTGCACGGGCACACCCAGCAAGCCCAGCGCACGCTGGTAGCGCGTGGCCAGCGCTGCGCTGCCGATCACGACCACCCCGCCAGCCTGAACGGGGGCGGGCAGCGTCTGCGCCCGCAGCTCCTCCCCGATCACCAGGCCCGACAGCAGGCTGGCGCCGCTGGCAGCGTCCAACCGGTCGAACAGCGCCAAGGTGCGCACCGCAAACAGGTGGTGCAGCAGGCCGCCGGGCGTCTGGGCCTGCAGCACGCCTTGGTCGAAAGCCTCGGGCACCCAGGCATCCGCTGCGGCGACGGCCCCGACCGGCTCGGCCGCAGGCAAGGTGCGGGCCAAGATCGAATGCTGGCGGAACAATGCAAAACACTCGCCCGTCATGTGGGTGGCAAAGCCGGTGATGCGCCCACCCTGCACCGTCACCCATTTGCTGTGGGTGCCGGGCAGCACCAGGGTGGCGTCGCTCAGGCCCAGCAAGGCCAGTGCGCCAAACACCTGGGTCTCCTCGCCCCGCATCACGTCGGGCAGGCCGCCCGCCTCGGTTGACAGGCCGGGCGCTATGGCCAGCCGGCCCGGCTGCAACCACAACAGCTTGGCGGCCAGGTCCGACGGCCCGGCCGGGCAGGCGCAGTACGGCGCCTCGGCCCAGCCCTGCCGGCTGCCGACCATGCCGGCCATCAGGCAACGCAAGTGGGGATGGGCGGCCAACCAGTCGCCGAATTCAGCCTCGAAGGCGGCGCCCCAACCCCCCGTCGGTACGCTGAGCAAACCACGCGCCGAGGCGCGCTCGGCCAGGACCGTGCCATCAGCGGCCAACAGCGCAGCACGCAGAGCGGTGGTGCCCCAGTCAACGGCCAGCAGCAGTGGCTCAGGTGGCGTGGCCAGCGCAGGTGCGCAGTCAGGCCGCTGTTCAGTTGTCACGGTCACCCGGCCTCAGTGGTTGTCTTTGGGTACCGCAGCCCCCCGCTGCCCGACCAGGAAGTCCAGGTCGCAGCCCTGGTCGGCCTGCAGCACATGGTCGATGTAGAGCTTCCAGTAGCCGCTGGCCATCGCCGGTGCCGGCGCCTGCCAGGCGGCCAGCCGGCGCGCCAGCTCGGTATCGTCGATGTGCAGGTGCAGGCTGCGGCCGGCCACATCCAGCGTGATCAGGTCACCGTCCTGCACGATGGCCAGCGGGCCACCGGCTGCGGCTTCGGGCGCGGTGTGCAGCACCACCGTGCCGTAGGCGGTGCCGCTCATGCGGGCGTCGCTGATGCGCACCATGTCGGTGATGCCCTTGCGCAGCACCTTGGGCGGCAGCGGCATGTTGCCCACCTCGGCCATGCCGGGGTAGCCCTTGGGGCCGCAGTTTTGCAGCACCATGATGCAGGTCTCGTCGATGTCGAGCGCCTCGTCGTCGATGCGGGCATGGAAGTCGTCGCTGTCCTTGAACACCACCGCACGGCCGGTGTGCTGCATCAGCGCGGGCGTGGCGGCGCTGGGCTTGATCACGGCGCCGCGCGGCGCCAGGTTGCCGCGCAGGATGGCGATGCCCGCACGGTCCTTGAACGGCGCGGCCAGGGTCTTGATGACGTCAGCGTTGTAGTTCTGGGCGTCGGCAAAGTTCTCTGCCACGGTCTGGCCGCTGGCGGTGACAAGGTCGAGGTGCAGGTGCTGGGCGATCTCTTTCATCACCACCGGCAGGCCACCGGCATAACAAAAGTCTTCCATCAGGTACTGGCCGCTGGGTTGCAGGTTGACCAGGCAGGGCAGCTCGCTGGCCAGGCGGTCAAAGTCATCAATCGACAGCGGCACACCCAGCCGGCCGGCAATGGCGATCAGGTGGATCACCGCGTTGGTGCTGCCGCCAATCGCCGCCAGGGTTTTGATGGCGTTCTCAAACGCTTCGCGCGTCAGCACCTGGGAGATGGTCTGGTCGGTGTGCACCATCTCGACGATGCGCCGGCCGGCGTTGCGCGCCAGCACATTGCGCCGGCCGTCCACCGCCGGGTAGGCGGCGTTGCCGGGCAGGCCGATGCCCAACGCCTCGACCATGCTGGCCATGGTGCTGGCGGTGCCCATGGTCATGCAGTGGCCGTGGCTGCGGTGCATGCAGCTCTCGGCCTCGAAGAAATCGGCCAGCTTGAGCGTGCCGGCACGCACCTGCTCGCTCATGCTCCACAAGCCCGTGCCAGAGCCCAGATCCTGGCCGCGCCACTTGCCGTTGAGCATCGGGCCGCCCGACACGCCGATGGTCGGCAGGCCCGCACTGCTGGCCCCCATCAGCAGTGCGGGCGTGGTCTTGTCGCAACCCATCAGCAGCACCACGCCGTCGACGGGATTGCCGCGGATGCTTTCTTCCACGTCCATGCTGGCCAGGTTGCGGTAGAGCATCGCGGTGGGGCGCAACAGCGTCTCGCCCAGGCTCATCACCGGGAACTCCAGCGGGAAGCCACCCGCCTCGTAAACCCCGATCTTGACCTGCTCGGCCAGCGTGCGGAAATGGCTGTTGCAGGGCGTCAGCTCAGAAAAGGTATTGCAAATGCCGATCACCGGCCGGCCATCGAACTGGTCATGCGGCACACCCTTGCCCTTGACCCAGCTGCGGTAGGCGAAACCGTCGCGGTCCTGGCGGCCGAACCACTGTTGGCTGCGCAGGTCTTGTGGCTTTTTTCTGATGGGCTGGCTCATGGTCTGCTGGCTTTCCCGGGTGGGCTTGGGGGTGCAATCGGGCATATTATGGTATGACGATTGACCGCCCGGCGTGATGATGAACCCGGCAAAACCCTGAGGAGATTTCTGGTGTCCACAAGCCTTCCCGCCGCTGGCAGCATCCATGTGCTGGCCGTAGCCATTCCTTCGCCCTTGCTGGCGCCCCGGCTCACTGCCGCCTTCACCGTGCATGCCATCGACGCGGCAAAACCGGCTGGCGTATCGGCCGAGATCGCGCCGCAGATCCGCGCCATCTTTGCCAGCGGCGAGTCCAAGGTCAGCGCTGCGCTGATCGCATCATTGCCCGCGCTGGAGATCATCTCGGTGATGGGCGTGGGCTACGACGGCATCGACGTGGCCGCCGCCAAGGCGCGTGGTGTGGTGGTCACGCACACCCCCGATGTGCTGAACGACGATGTGGCTGATCTGGCCATCGGCCTGATGCTCAGCGCCGCCCGCCAACTGCCCGCCGCCGACCGCTACGTGCGCGCCGGCCTGTGGCCGCAGGGCCCAATGCCGCTGGCGCGCAAGATGTCGGGTGCCCGCATCGGCATCGTCGGCATGGGCCGCATCGGCCAGGCCATCGCGCAGCGTGCACTGGGCTTCAACATGACGGTGGCCTACACCGCACGCTCGGCCAAGCCCGCCCTGCCCTGGGCCTTCTTGCCCGACGCGGTGTCACTGGCTGCAGTCAGCGATTTTCTGGTGGTGATCACGCCCGGCGGTGCCGGCACCCGCAAGCTGATCAACGCCGAGGTGCTGGCCGCGCTGGGCGGCAGTTCACCGCAAAAAGGCATTCTGATCAATGTGGCGCGGGGCTCGGTGGTGGACGAAGCCGCGCTGATCGAGGCGCTGGAGCAAGGCGTGATTGCCGGGGCCGGCCTGGATGTGTTCGAGGCTGAACCCAACGTGCCCGAGCGCCTGCGCGCGTTGCCGCAGGTGGTGCTGGTGCCGCACATCGGCAGCGCCACCGGCCAGACCCGCCAGGCGATGGCCGACCTGGCGTTCGACAACCTGCAGTGCCAGCTCAGTGGCCAGCCGGTGCGCACACCCGTGCCGGAATGCCGCTGAAGCCAGCACCAGCGGCGGGCTGACCCGCGGCCCTCGGCGGGCCTACGGTTTGCCAGATTGACCCCGGGAAATCACGGAGTTGCTGGGCTGCCAATCATCATACGATAACACCAGGGTACGGGCATTCCTGAACGCCTGCCCCGATATCCCCCACCGGAGACTCCAACAATGCAACTCAAGACTTTGATGACCACCGCCCTGGTCGCCGCCGGCCTGCTGGCCGGCGGCGCAGCGCAGGCGCAGGCACAAGAAAAGCTCACCGTCTGGTGGGTCAAAGGCTACTACAAGGCCGAGGACCAGGCGCTGTTCGACGCCATCAAGAAGTTTGAGACCAAGTACAAGAACATCAAGGTCGAGCTGTCGCAGTACCCGATCCAGGACACCATCCCCAAGACCGTGTCGGCGCTGGATTCCGGCTCGCCGCCGGACGTGGCCTACTCCGACGTGTTCGACTTCCAGGTCACCGCCAAATGGGCCTACGACGGCAAACTGGAAGACATCAGCAAGGTGATCGACCCGGTGCGCACCAAGTTCGCGGCCAACACGGTCGAGACCACTTTCCTGTACAACAACCTGACCAAGTCGCGTGCGTATTACGCGTTCCCGATCAAGCAGCAGACCATGCACATCCAGTACTGGAAGGACATGCTGGGCGAGGCCGGTTACAAGCCCAGCGACATCCCGACCGACTGGAAGGGCTACTGGGACTTCTGGTGCGACAAGGTGCAGACCGGCTACCGCAAGAACACCGGCAAACGCGGTTTTGGCACTGGCTTCCCGATGGGTGTGGATTCGAGCGATTCGTTCTATTCGTTCCTGACCTTCATGGACGCTTACAACGTCAAGCTGGTCAACGACTCGGGCAAGTTGCTGGTGGATGACCCGGCGGTGCGTGCCGGCCTGATCAATGCGATGACCGACTACACCTCGGTCTACACCAAGGGCTGCACACCCCCGTCGAGCACCAGCTGGAAGGACCCGGACAACAACGTCGCCTTCCACAACAAGACGATCGTCATGACCCACAACGCCACGATCTCGATCGTCGCCAAGTGGCTGGACGACATGAACAACACGGCCCTCACCCAAGAGCAGCGTGACGTGGCCAAGAAGAACTACACCGAACTGATTGCCACCGCGGGTTTCCCCAACAAGCCCGACGGCAGCAAGATGATCTACCGCGCAGCGGTCAAGACTGGCGTGATCTTCAAGGATTCGAAGAACAAGGAAGGCGCCAAGAAGTTCGTCGCCTTCATGCTCGACGAAGCCAACCTCACGCCGTACGTCGAAGGCTCGCTGGGCCGTTGGTTTCCGGTGACCAAGGTCGCGCAGCAAAGCCCGTTCTGGAAGGGTGATCCGCACCGTCTGGCGGTGTACAACCAGTTCATGAATGGCACCACGCCTTTCGAGTTCACCAAGAACTACAAGTTCACGGTGCTCAACAACGAAAACGTCTGGGCCAAGGCCATGAACCGGGTGCTCAACGAGAAGGTGCCGGTGGACAAGGCGGTGGACGAGATGATCGCCCGTATCAAGGTCGTCGCCGGCGAGTAAATCTCCCACCCCCGAAGCGGCGGATCTCCCACCCCCGAAGCGGCCAAGGCCGCTCCTCCTCAAGGGGGCACACGCCAGCGGCCCGGCAAAGCCGGTTCCGCGGCGTGTGCTTGATTTAAGTCCGGCCCCCGACTGCCTCGCCGTGGGCACGCCAAGGCCAAGCACAGCCCTTAGCCGCTGCAACACACATCACCATGAGCACCACCACCCTTGCCGCCCCATCGCTGGCCCCGCCCCGCAAGGCGCTGACCAGTTACGAGCTGTGGGGCCGCATGTTGGTGCTGCCCTACCTGCTGGTGTTTGTCGTGTTTGTGCTGTACCCGGTGGGTTACGGCCTGTGGCTGGCGCGGCACCCCGAGAGCTACGTCAAGCTTTTCGACGACCCGATCTTCTTTCGCACCGCCGTCAATACGCTGGTGTTTCTGGTGGTGGCGATCAACATCAAGATGGTGATCGCGATGGTGCTGTCGGGCTTTTTCGTGCAAGCCCGTTGGTGGATCAAATGGCTGTCGGTGATCTTCATCCTGCCCTGGGCATTGCCGTCGATCCCGACCATCCTGTCGGTGCGTTTCATGCTCAACCCCGAGTGGGGCGTGATCAACAGCCTGATCTTTCGCCTGACCGGGCTGGACGGCCCGAACTGGCTCAACGACCCGACGCTGGCGTTGACTTTTTCGATGCTGATGCACGTCTGGAAGTCGCTGCCGTTCTGGACCCTGATCCTGATCGCCGGACGCCTGGCCATCCCAACCGAACAGTACGAGGCCGCGGCGGTGGACGGCGCCACCAACTGGCAGAAGTTCAAGTTCATCACCTGGCCCAGCATGCGCCAGCTCTACCTGACCAGCACCATCCTGTCGATGATCTGGACACTGGGCGACTTCAACAGCGTCTACTTGCTGACCGGCGGCGGCCCGGCCGACCTGACCCACGTGCTGGCCACGCTGGGCATCCGCTACCTGCGGCTCGACCAGGTGGACCTGGCGATGGCGTCGATCGTGGTGGCCTTGCCCGCGGTGCTGCCGCTGGTCTATTTCATGATGAAGCGCTTGTCCAAATGAAGAGCTTGCCAACATGACCCGCGGCATCACCCTCAAAAATGTGGCCACCGAGACCAAGCTGCTGCTGATCGGCATCCCGGTGTTCCTGTGGACCATCATCCCGGTCTACCACCTGTTCCTGTTCGCGATTTCGCCCAAGGACACGGCCACCTCGGGAAAACTCTGGCCGGACCACCCGACGCTGCAGAACTTCGAGTTCGTGTTCTACCAAAAGCACTTCTACCTCGACCACTTCTGGGTGCAGATGGGCAACTCGTTGCTGATCGCGGTCTCGGTCGGCGCGATCACGCTGTTTGTCGCCACCACCGCCGCGTTCGCGATCAGCCGGCTCAAGGTCGGCATCGGCCGCTGGGTGATGAACCTGGCGCTGTTCACCTACTTCATCCCGGCGGCCTTTCTGGCCGTGCCGATGTACAAGACCATGGGCAACTATGGCTTGCTCAACAACCAGTGGTCACTGATCCTGGCGATGGTCACCATCGCCTCGCCCTACTGCATCTGGGTGCTCAAGCAGGCCTCGGACAAGCTGCCGTACGAGTTGGACGAAGCCGCCCGCATGGACGGCGCTACGCCGCTGCAACTGTTCCGCCTGGTTTACCTGCCGCTGATGGTGCCGTCGATGGTGGCGGTGGGCACTTATTCGCTGCTGCTGGCCTGGAACGAGTACCTCTACGCCTTCTTGCTGCTCAGCAACGACAACAAGGTGACGCTGGCGGTGGCGCTGGGCCACTTCCTGTCGGCTGACGATTCACCCTGGGAGCTGTTGATGGCCACCGGCCTGATCTACGCGCTGCCACCGGCCGCCATTTACTACACCTTCAAACGCTACATGGTCGGCGGCCTCACCGCTGGTGCCGTGAAGAGCTGAAAGCCGAGCGACAAGAAAATGGCAACCGTCACCTTCCGCAACATCCAAAAGGCCTACGGCCCGGTCAAGGTCATCCACGGCATCGGCTTCGACATCGCCGATGGTGAGTTTGTGGTGTTGGTCGGCCCGTCGGGCTGTGGCAAAAGCACCCTGCTGCGCATGCTGGCCGGCCTGGAGGAGATCACCGGCGGCGAGATCCTGATCGACGACAAGGTCGTCAACGACCTCGAATCCAAGGACCGCGACATCGCGATGGTGTTCCAGAGCTATGCGCTGTACCCGCACATGACGGTGCGCGACAACATGGCCTTCAGCCTGAAGCTGCGCAAGGCCGACGCCAGGATGACGGCCGAGCGGGTGGACAACGCGGCGCGCATCCTCAACCTGGGCCCGCTGCTGGACCGGTTCCCGAAAGAGCTGTCCGGCGGCCAGCGCCAGCGCGTGGCGATGGGCCGGGCGATCGTGCGCGACCCCAAGGTGTTTTTGTTCGACGAGCCGCTGTCCAACCTGGACGCCAAACTGCGGGTGGCGATGCGGGCCGAGATCAAGGCGCTGCACCAGCGCTTGAAGACCACCACCGTCTACGTCACCCACGACCAGATCGAGGCCATGACCATGGCCGACCGCATCGTCGTGATGCACGATGGCCTGATCGAGCAGATCGGCACGCCGCTGGACCTGTACGACCACCCGAGCAACCTGTTCGTGGCGCAGTTCATCGGCTCACCGGCGATGAACGTGTTCGAGGGCACGCTGCAGCGCGAGACCGGCAGCACCACCGTGGCTGCGCTGGGCGCGTCCTGGCCGGTGGCGGGCATGGCGGCCGGACAAAGCGGACAACGGGTGAGCTACGGCATCCGCCCCGGCGACCTGGTGTTGGCAGATGCCGGCATCCCGGCCGAGGTGGTGGTGGTCGAGCCCACCGGCGCCGAGACCGAGTTGCTGTTGCAGGTAGGCACCGGCAGCAACACCCAGCAACTGATCCTGGTGATGCACGGCCGTACCGACGCCCGGCCAGGCCAGACGGTGTATCTCAGTGTGGACGGCAGCAAAGCGCACGTCTTTGACGGCGCCAACGGCCAGCGGCTTTGAACCTGCCCGCTGTGCCCCAAGCCGCGCAGCCCGTCGCGCCATGGCCGGATACGCCAGCGCCCGCCGCGCCACTGCAAGTTGTGGTGATGGGTGTCAGCGGCTGTGGCAAGAGCACCGTCGGCGCCGCGCTGGCGCTTGCCCTGGGGCTGGACTTCATCGAAGGGGATGCCCTGCATTCGCCGGGCAATGTCGCGCTGATGGCCGCCGGCATCCCGCTGACCGATGCCGACCGTGCCGGCTGGCTGGGCGTGATCGCCGACCGGCTGGCGCAGGCGCACAGCGCCGGCCAGGGCCTGGTGGTGTCGTGCTCGGCCCTGAAGCGCCGCTATCGCGACCAACTGCGCGCCAACTGCCCCGATCTGCACCTGCTGCACCTGCGCGGCACCCGCGAGCAATTGGGCGAGCGGCTGCAGGCGCGCAGCGGCCACTACATGCCTGCCTCGCTGCTCGACAGCCAACTCGACACGCTGGAGCTGCCCGCCGCCGACGAGCATGCCCTGTGCTTCGATGTCGGCCTGCCGGCGGCGCGCATCACCGCCGATGCGCTGGCCTTGCTCAACCGGCCGGCCGCCACCCGGAACCCTGCCCTCTCTGCCCGCCCCACGCCATGATCACTGCCACCACCTTTCGTCTCGACGGCCGCCTGGCCCTGGTCACCGGCTCGTCCTCGGGCATCGGCCTGGCACTGGCGCGCGGCCTGGGCCAGGCGGGCGCCAGCCTGGTGCTGAACGGCCGCGACCCGGTCAAGCTGGAGACCACCGCCGCCCGCTTGCGGGCCGAAGGTCTTACGGTGGCTTGCCGCGCCTTCGACGTCACCGACGCCGCCGCCAGCGAAGCCGCGGTGGCCGCCATCGAGGCCGAGATCGGCGCCATCGAGATCCTGGTCAATAACGCAGGCCTGCAGCGGCGCGGTGCCTTCCATGAATTTGCAGCGGGCGACTGGGCCGACATCATGCGCACCAATGTCGACAGCATGTTCTACGTCGGCCAGGCGGTGGCCAAACGCATGGTGCCGCGCGGCCGCGGCCGCATCATCAACATCTGCTCGGTGCAGAGCGAGCTGGGCCGGCCCGGCATCGCGCCGTATGCGGCCAGCAAGGGTGCGGTGAAGATGTTGACCAAGGGCATGGCCATCGACCTGGGGCCTTACGGCATCACCGTCAACGGCATCGGCCCGGGCTACTTCAAGACCGAGCTGACGCAAAAGCTGGTGGACGACGCCACGTTTTCAGCCTGGCTGATCAACCGCACCCCCAGCCGGCGCTGGGGCGAGGTCGAGGACCTGGCGCCCGCCGCCGTGTTCCTGGCCAGCGACGCCGGGCGATTTGTCAACGGCCATATCCTGTACGTCGATGGCGGTGTCACTGCCACGCTTTAGAGAACCCCACCATGACCCAGCCCGCTGCCAGCTTCACCCAAGTCACGCTGTTCACCGACAGCGACGGCCGCGCGCGGTTCCGTGAAACGCTCATCGGCCTGACCGAAGGCAAGCCGCAGGCGCTGCTGTCACCCCTGATGCCCAGCGGCGGGCTGCAGTTGCGGCGCAGCCCGGTCGGGTTCCGCAGTGAGTTCCACTGCACCGGTGATCCGCAATGGGTCTTCATCCTGCGCGGCCAGATGGAGATTGGCCTGCAGGACGGCAGCTCACGGCTGTTTGCTGCGGGTCAGCATTTTTTCTCGGCCGACACGCTGCCGGCGGGCACCAGCTTTGATGCCAAGGTGCACGGCCACTGGAGCCGGCAGGTCGGCCCCGAAGCGCTGGAGACGCTGTTTGTCCGGGCCTGATTGCGGCACAGCACGCCACCTCCAGCGCAGCCCGGCCGCACCATGATCAAGAACGTGCACGGCAACACCGTCGACCTGTTGGGCGAGGACATCGTCAGCGGCCACTACCCGGTGGGCGTGGCGATCCCGCCCGAGCCACAACTGTGCGAGGCGCTGGGCGTGTCGCGCACCGTCATCCGCGAGGCGGTCAAATCGCTGGTGGCCAAAGGCTTGCTGATCACCGGGCCCAAAGTGGGTACCCGGGTGATGCCCGAAGAACACTGGAACTGGTTCGACCCCGATGTCGTGGTCTGGCAGTCCAAGATCGGCTTCACCCGCGAGTTCTTGCGCGATCTGCAGGAGCTGCGCCGGGTGGTCGAGCCCGCAGCCGTGCGCCTGGCGGCCGATCGTGCCACCGCCGCAGACATCGCCGACATCGAGGCTGCCTACGCCGGCATGAAAAACGCCATCGACAACGGCGGCGACTACGTCACCCACGACCTGCGGTTTCACCAGGGCCTGCTGCGCGCTTGCCACAACCGCATGGTGATCCAGATGAGCAAGGCGCTGGGCGCGCTGCTGCGCACCGCGTTCGAGCTATCCACCGCGCGGCCCGACGGCCCGTCCAACTCGTTGCCGTTGCACCGGGCGGTGCTGGACGCAGTGATCGCACGGGCACCCGCCAAGGCCGAAAAAGCCATCATGGTGCTGATCGACGGCGCCGGCGAGGACATCGAGGCGGTGCTCAACTCCCGCCGCAAACTGCCCTCGCTGGCGATGCCGGCGCCGCGCCTCAAAGCGCGGGCGCCGGCATCGCCGTTGGGCTGACACTGTCACGAAGCACTGCCCACCGTCGCCGCCTGCGCGCACCCCAAGCCGTCACCGACCGCGCTGATTTACCCATCTTTCACCTTCAACCTGAGCCACCACCATGAAACTCCTGATCACCGGCGGCGCCGGATTTGTCGGCACCCGCCTGGCACGCACCCTGCTGCAGCGCGGCATGATCGATGGCCGGGCGATAACCCGCATCGTGCTGGCCGACCAGGCGCCCGCCGCCGCCGACCTGTTGGCCGATGCCCGCATCGAGGCCAGAGTCGGCCCGCTGTTGGCGCACTGCGAAGGGCTGCGGGACGAGGCCTTCGATGGCGTGTTCCACCTGGCGTCGGCGGTGTCGGGCGAATGCGAGTCCGACTTCGACCTGGGCTTGCGCAGCAACCTCGACAGCACCCGCGCTCTGCTCGATGCGCTGCGCCACCGCGCCACGCTGCCCGGCAATGCCGGCGCGCCAGCCGCCAAACTGGTGTTTTCCAGCTCGGTGGCGGTCTTCGGCCCGGATGCCGCTGTGCCCATGCCCAACGTCGTCACCGACACCACACTGCCCACGCCACAAACCAGCTATGGCATCCAGAAGCACATCTGCGAGCACCTGGTGGCCGACTACACCCGCAAGGGCTACATCGACGGCCGCAGCGCCCGCTTGATGACGGTGACAGTTCGGCCAGGCCGGCCCAACGGTGCGGCCTCGTCATTCTTCAGCGGCATCATCCGCGAGCCGCTGGCGGGGATCGAATCGATTTGCCCGGTCGGTCTGGAGGTGGCGCACCCGGTATCGTCGCCGCAACGCACGGTGGAAGGCCTGATCGCCGTCTACGAGGCCAGCCGCGCGGCCTATGGCGGCCGCACCGCACTGAACCTGCCGGCGCTCAACGTCACCGTGGCACAGATGCTGGACGCGCTGGAAGAAGTGGCCGGGCCGGTGGTGCGCGCCCGGGTGCGGTTCGAGCGCGACGAGCGGATCGCCGGCATCGTCGCCAACTGGCCGACCGGCGCCCGCGCCGACCGCGCCACCGCGCTGGGCCTCCAACCCGAGGCCAATTTTGGCGACATCATCCGCCAGTACATCGCTGACAGCGCCAACACGCCCGACGCACTGAAAGGTCTGGCATGAACGCGATCGACTTGAAGGGCCGTGTTGCGGTGATCACCGGCGGGGCGCAAGGCATCGGCTTTGCCACCGCGAAGCGCTTCTTGGCCTCGGGTGCCAGCGTGGTGCTGTGGGACATGGACGCCCCCCGTCTGGCCCAAGCGGTGACCGAGCTGTCGGCCGCAGGCCCGACCAGCGGGGATACCGTCGAGCTCACCGACGAAGCCAGCGTGGCCGCCGCTACTGCCGCCACGCTGTCGCGCCACGGTCGCATCGACATCCTGGTCAACAACGCCGGCATCACCGGTGGCAACGCCCCGACCTGGCAGTTGTCGCCCGCGGTGTGGCGCCAGGTGGTCGAGGTCAACCTGATCGCGCCCTTCCTGACCTGCCGCGCGGTGGTGCCGCAGATGATCCAGCAAGGTTATGGCCGCATCGTCAACATCGCCTCGGTGGCCGGCAAGGAGGGCAACCCCACGGCCTCGCACTACAGCGCCAGCAAGGCCGGCCTGATCGGGCTGACCAAGTCCTTGGGCAAGGAATTGGCCACCCAGGGCGTGCTGGTCAATGCGGTGGCGCCGGCCGCGGCGCGCACCGCGATCTTCGACCAGATGGCCCCTGAACACATCGCCTACATGCTGGGCAAGATCCCGATGGGGCGGTTGGTGGACGTGGCCGAAGTAGCGGCGATGGTGGCCTGGCTGGCATCGGAGGACTGCAGTTTTTCGACCGGTGCCGTGTTTGATTTGTCCGGTGGCCGGGCGACGTACTGACGCTTGCCGTCTGAATCAGCGTTTAGGTCCGGAAGTCAGCAGTCGGCTCGTTGCTGACTTTGGTTTTTGCGCCTGAAACTTGCCGTTCGTGGGTGAGGTGCGACCACACCGCGCCGGGCTGGCGTGCCCCGCTCCGTGTCATTCCGGGCCGGAAAAGCACCGGCCCTCCCTTCTTTACCTGCGCGGGACACGCCAGCCCGACGCGGCG
>JBBRZR010000057.1:0-16173 GCA_038236495.1 Burkholderiales bacterium | reverse complement strand
TTGACTGCCACGGCGGCCTTGAGCTGCACGCGCTGGAAGCGGTTTTTCAGCTCACCAAACCAGTGGCGGTAGTCGTTGCTGCCCGGCAAGTGCTCACGCGGGCCTGGCACTGTCTTGTCAGAACTCATAGCCCAGCCCCCCGAGCTTCTGTCGGATCACCAGGTCCAACTCCGCCCCCTTGGCCATCTGCTCACCCAGCTTCTCGGTGAGCTGCTGCATCTTGCTGGCAAAGTCTTGGTCGCTGTCCTCCACCGCCTCGGCGCCCACATAGCGCCCCGGTGTCAGCACATGGCCGTGCTGGGCGATCTCGGCCAGCGGCACGCTGCGGCAAAAGCCGGCGACATCGGCATAGACGCTGGCCCCAACCTCACCCCGCCAGGCCGCCACGGTGCCGGCGATGCGGGCAATCGCCCCGTCGTCCAGCTCACACTGCACCCGGCTGATCATGCGGGCGAGTTTGCGGGCGTCGATGAACAGCACCTGCCCGGCGCGTTGGGCCTTGTGCTTGACCAAAAACCACAAACACGCCGGGATTTGCGTGTTGAAAAACAGCTGGCCGGGCAGCGCGATCATCACCTCCACCACGTCGGCGTCCACCATCGCGGCGCGGATCTGGCCTTCGTTGTTCTGGCTGCTGCTCATGCTGCCGTTGGCCAGCACAATGCCGGCGCGGCCGCTGGGCTTCAAATGGTGCAGCATGTGCTGCAGCCAGGCGGTGTTGGCGTTGCCGGGCGGTGGGTCGCCGTGCACCCAACGGGCGTCACCTTTCAGGCTGCCGTGCCACCAGTCGCTGATGTTGAAGGGCGGATTGGCCAGGATGAAATCGGCGCGCAGGTCGGGGTGCTGGTTCTTGGTGAAAGTGTCAGCGGGCTCGCGGCCGAGGTTGAAGTCGATGCCGCGGATCGCCAGGTTCATCGCCGCCAGCCGCCAGGTGGTGGGGTTGGCCTCCTGGCCAAAGATCGCCACGTCGCCGATCTTGCCGCCGTGGGCTTCGATGAACTCCTCGCTCTGCACAAACATGCCGCCCGAGCCGCAGCAGGGGTCGTAGACCTTGCCGTGGTGGGGCTCAAGCACGGCGACCAGGGTCTTGACGATGCTGCGCGGGGTGTAGAACTGGCCGCCGCGCTTGCCCTCGGCGCTGGCGAACATGCCCAGAAAGTACTCATAAACCTGGCCCAGCACGTCGCGCGCCTCGCCGGCTGACTTTGCCGATGCAGCGCCAAAGCCGATGGAAGACACCAGGTCCACCAGCTCGCCCAGCTTGCCGTCGGGCAGCTGCGCCCGGGCAAAGCGCTTGTCCAGGATGCCTTTGAGCTTGGGGTTCTGTGCCTCGATGGCCGAGAGCGCGTCGTCGATCAGCTTGCCGATGGCCGGCTGCTTGGCCGCCGCGCGCAGCGCCTCCCAGCGGGCGCCTTCGGGCACCCAGAAGGCGTTGACCTCGGTGTAGTAGTCGCGGTCTTCCAGCTCGGCGGCCAGGTCTTCGGCGTTGGCCTGCCCGTAGTAGTAGTCATCGTCCGGGTCCGACAGACGGATGGCCACTTCGGCACGGCGGGCGGCGAAGGTGTCGGAGATGTACTTGACGAAGATCAGGCCGAGCACCAGGTGCTTGTACTCGGCGGCGTCCATGTTGGCGCGCAGCTTGTCGGCGGTGGCCCACAGCGTCTTCTTGATGTCGTCCAGCATGGGGGGCGGGTTCAGGGGTGGGGAGATGCTGGTGATTGTCCCTGGCGACTGCACAAAACCTGGCGCGTCACCCCGGCACGACGCCAAGGTCACGCCGGCATCGCGTCCGCCTCACTCCGGCGTCATGCCCGCATCCCGAAACGCCTTGCCCCAGGCCACCAGTTGCTCTTGCAAAAACACCGCCATCTCGTCCGGGCTGGACCCGGCCAGCTCGAAGCCGAGTGCGCTGATGCGCTCGCGCACGTCGGGGCGCTGCATCGCGGCATTGAGTTCGCGGTTCATGCGCTGCACGATCTCGGGCGCCACCTTGGCCGGCGCAAACAGCGCGGCCCAGGTGCCGGCGGTGAGCGGTGGCAGGCCGGCCTCGGCGGCGGTGGGCACGCTGGGCAGCAGTGGTGAGCGGGCCGGCAGCAGCACCGCCAGTGCGCGCAGCTTGCCCTCCTTGATGTGGCCCAGCGTGCTGGCCGGCGTGGCAAAGGTGAACTGCACATGGTTGCCGAGGATGTCGTTCACGGTCGGGCCCTCGCCCTTGTAGGGCACCAGTGTGGTGTCGGCCTTCACCGCCTTGAGCTGGGTGTGCATCAGCTGCGTCACCCCGCTGTAACTGCCGTAGCCCAGCTTGCCCGGGTTGGCGCGGGCATAGGCCAGCAACTCGCCGGCATCCTTGACCGGCAGCGCCGGGGTGCTGACCAGCACGTAGACATAGCGGCCCACCAGCGAGACCGGCGCAAAGCTCTTGACCGGGTCGTAGGGCGGGTTTTTCTTGAGCAGCGGCACCTGCATCATCGGCGTGTTGCTGGCCAGAAAGTAGGTGTAACCATCGGGCTCGGCCCGGGCCACGTAGTCGCCGGCAATCGCGCCGTCGGCGCCCGGCCGGTTCTCGACCAGCACTTGCTGGCCCAGCGTGGCCGACATCGCCTGGGCCAGAATGCGGGCCACCGAATCGGTCGAGCCGCCGGGCGGAAACTGCAGCACCAGCCGCACCGGCTTGCTCGGCCAGGTCTGGGCCAAGGCGGGCGAGGTCAGGCCCGCCAGCAGCAGGCAAGCGCTGAGCAGATACGGGCAGGGCGAAAAGCGTTTCATCAGGGCATCCTTTGGTGGCGGTGGGGTCGCAGGTGGGTCGACGTGGCGCGCCGGTGACTTGCCGCGGCCGACATGATCTTGACAATCCATTCTCCGCCCCGGTTCAGGGGCCAAGCCTCACAACCGGGCAGGCAAAACCCTGCCCTACCAGGAGCACCCACGATGGACAAACCCAAACTTTTCGGCATTTCAGGCTCACGCGCGCTGCGGGCGCTGTGGGGCATCGAGGAGGTCGGCATCGACTTTGAGCAGGTGCCGGTCAACTACGGCACAGACTCCAAAGCGGCCGAGTACCTGGCGGTCAATCCGAACGGGCGCATCCCGGCGCTGATCGACGGCGAGCTGCAGCTGTTCGAGTCGATGGCGATCAACCTGTACCTGACCAAGCGCTATGGCGGCGCGCTGTACCCGACGGGCGCCGCCGATGAGGCACGCTGCTGGCAATGGAGCGTCTGGGGGATCAGCGAGATCGAGCCCTGGCAGATGCAGATCGTGATCGACCAATTGTTCACGCCAGAGGACAAGCGCAACCCCAAGACGGTTGAGCGGGCCAAACGGGCATTGCAGCGCCCGCTGAAGGTGCTGGACGCGGCACTGGCCGGGCGTGACTGGCTGGTGGGGACGCAGTTCTCGGTCGCCGACCTGAACCTGGCGGGTGTGATGCACCTGTTGAAGGAGATCGGCTTTGGCTACAGCGAGCACACCCAGGTGCAGCGCTGGGCCGACGCTTGTTACGCCCGGCCGGCACTGGCGCGCGCGCTGGCCAGGCCCTGAGGGTTCAGACCCTCGGCGTGCGCCGGGGCCGGGCCCGGGCCGCGCTGACAGCGTTGTTGGCGCGGGCTGCGCCGGCACTGGCAGCGGCCCCGGCAGGCGCCGAGGGCTCGGCGATGGGCAGCCGCACCGCCGATTTCAGCTCACGCAGCACCACACTGGACCGCACATGGCTGACCCCCGGCAGCTTGAACGCGGTGTCGTGCAAAAACCGCTCGTAGCCCTGGATGTCGGCCACCAGCACCTGGATCACGTAGTCGGCCGCGCCGGTGGTGGCGTAGCAGCTGACGATCTGCGGTGATTCGGCCACCGCCTGCTCGAACTGGCGCACCACGTCGCCGGCATGTCGGTCGAGGTTGATCTCGGCGATCACGCACTGGCGCAGGCCCAGCTTGTCGCGGTCCAGCCGTGCGGTGTAGCCCAGGATCACACCGGCTTCTTCCATCGCCTTGACCCGTTTCCAGCAGGGTGTGCCGGACAGGCCGACTGCCTCGGCCAGCTGCTGCACGGTCTGGCGGGAGTCGCGCTGCAGCTCGTTGAGCAAGGCCAGGTCGATGCGGTCAAGGTCATTCATGCTGCAGATCATCTCATCCGAAGCATGGTGTTCTCGCCAACCTTAATTTCAGGAGCAAAGAAAAAGGACTTTCTTCGGGCCGATCAGTACGATCCTGCACCAGCCCAACCGCCGAGCCCGCCATGTCCCAGCCCATCCCGACCCGCCCCGCCGCCGAGGTTTTGACCACCGGACTGCTGCGCCCCGACTACCAGCTGGCCGACCAGCTCTGGGCCGACCGTGGCGCGGTCTTTCTGACCGGCACCCAGGCCCTGCTGCGCCTGCTGCGCATGCAACGCCAGCATGACGCGGCCGCCGGGCTGGCCACGCAAGGTTTCATCAGTGGCTACCGGGGCTCGCCACTGGGCGGGGTGGACCAGCAGATCTGGAAGGCCGGCGACAAGTTCACCGCGCAGGGCATCCGCTTCCTGCCGGCGATCAACGAGGAGCTGGCTGCCACCGCGGTGCTGGGCACCCAGCGGGTGGAGGCCGATGCCGAGCGCACTTGCGACGGCGTGTTTGCGCTGTGGTACGGCAAGGGCCCGGGGGTGGACCGGGCGGGGGATGCGCTCAAACACGGCAATGCCTTTGGCTCGTCGCCGCACGGCGGGGTGCTGATGGTGGCGGGCGACGACCACGGCTGCGTCTCGTCGTCGATGCCGCACCAGAGCGAGCAGGCTTTTCAGAGCTTCAACGCGCCGGTGCTGGCACCCGGCAGCGTGGCCGAGTTGCTGGAGTTTGGGCTGTACGGCTGGGCGCTGTCGCGCTACTCGGGCGCCTGGGTGGGCTTTTGTGCGCCGTCCGAGGTGGTGGAGAGCGGCGCCACGGTAGACCTGGACGCGCTGGCGGCCCGGACTGCCGGCTGGGTCGATGCTGACACCGTGCGCCAGCGCAGCGGCCACCAGCAGCCGCCCGGTGGCCTGCACAACCGCTGGCCTGACCTGCCGTCGCTGCAGATCGAGCAGCGCGCCCATGCCAAGCTGGACGCGGTGCTGGCCTTTGCCCGTGTCAACACGATAGACCGCGAGATCGTCGCCAGCCCGCAGGCCAGCGTCGGCATCCTGACCGCCGGCAAGGCGCATTTTGATTTGCTGGAGGTGCTGCGCCGGCTCGACATCCCGCTGCAGGCGCTGGCCGATGCCGGGGTGCGGGTGCACAAGCTGGGCCTGGTGTCACCCATCGAGCCGGGCGGCATCGCACGCTTTGTGCAAGGTCTATCCGAGGTGCTGGTGGTCGAGGAAAAAGGCCCGGTGGTCGAGACCCAGTTGCGCACGCTGCTCTACAACGCGCCGGCCGGCGCCCGGCCGGTGATCCTGGGCAAACACGACGCATCAGGCGCACCGCTGCTCTCAGCGCTGGGCGAGCTGCGGCCGTCACGGTTGATCGAGGTGCTGGCCGGTTGGCTGGCGCGGCACTTCCCCGGCGCCGCGCCAGGGCTGGACCGCCGCGTGCTGGTGCGCGACTTCACCCCACCGGCGCTGCTGAGCAACAGCGCCGACAGCGTCAAGCGTGCGCCCTACTTTTGCGCCGGCTGCCCGCACAACACCTCCACCCAAATCCCCGACGGCTCCACCGCCCAGGCCGGCATCGGCTGCCACTTCATGGCCAACTGGATGGACCGCGGCACGCAAGGCCTGATCCAGATGGGCGGCGAGGGTGTGGACTGGGTGTCGCACGCGATGTTCAGCAAAACCCCGCATGTGTTCCAGAACCTGGGTGACGGCACCTACTACCACTCGGGTTATCTGGCGATCCGCCAGGCGGTGGCCGCCAAAGCCACACTGACCTACAAGATCTTGTTCAACGACGCGGTGGCGATGACCGGCGGCCAGCCGGTGGACGGCCAGATCAGCGTGGCCGGCATCGCCCGCCAAGTCGAGGCCGAGGGTGTCCGCCAGGTGGTGGTGCTGAGCGACCACATCGACAAGTACGACGGCCAGCATCGCCAGTTTCCGGCCGGCACCGAGTTTTTTGACCGCGCCGAGCTGGACGCGGTGCAGCGCCGGCTGCGCGAGGTGGCCGGCGTGACCGTGCTGATCTACGAGCAGACCTGCGCCGCCGAGCTGCGCCGCCGCCGCAAGAAGCCGGTGGCCAAGGGCGGGCTGGTGGACCCGGCCAAACGCCTGTTCATCAACCCGCAGGTCTGCGAAGGCTGTGGCGATTGCAGTGTGCAGAGCAATTGCGTGGCGGTGCTGCCGATGGAGACCCCCCTGGGCCGCAAACGCAAGATCGACCAGGGCGCCTGCAACAAGGACTATTCCTGCGCCAAGGGCTTTTGCCCCAGCTTTGTGTCGGTGCTGGGCGGTGCGTTGCGCAAAAAGACCGGCGTGCTGGCGGGCGGCTCAGCCGGCAGCTCAGCGGGCAGCTCAGCGGGCGGCAACGCCGCCTTTCAGCAACGCATCAACGCCCTGCCCCTGCCCGCCGCGCCGCGCTGGACCGGGCCGTACGACCTGCTGGTGACCGGCGTGGGTGGCACCGGCGTGGTCACGGTGGGCGCACTGATCACGATGGCGGCGCACCTGGAGGGCAAGGCCGCCAGCGTGCTCGACTTCATGGGCTTTGCGCAAAAAGGCGGCGCAGTGCTGAGCTTTGTGCGGCTGGCCGAACATGCCGACCTGCTGCACCAGGTGCGCATCGACGCGCAGCAGGCCGACGCGGTGCTGGCCTGCGACCTGGTGGTGGCGGCGTCGCCCGAGGCGTTGCTGACGGTGCGGCCCGGCCGCACCCGCATCCTGGCCAACTTGCACGAGGTGCCGGTGGCCGAGAGCCTGCACAACCCCGACGCCAGTCTGCAGGTGCCGCAGCTGCTGGCCAAGTTGCAACACGCCGCTGGTGGGGTGGATGACAACACCAGCAGCCAAGTCGAGACGCTGGACGCGCAGGCGCTGGCCGAGGAGTTCATCGGCGACGCCATCGTCAGCAACATCCTGGTGCTGGGCTACGGCTGGCAGCGTGGCCTGGTGCCAGTGGGCCTGGCCGCACTGCAGCGGGCCATCGCCCTGAACGGCGTGGCGGTGCAAAACAACCTGCAGGCGTTTGCGCTGGGCCGGCTGGCCGCAGCGGACCCGGCCGGATTGGTGGCCCTGCGCCAGGCGGCGGATGCGGTGCAGCCCGGGTCCGGCCCGTTGGGCCAGTTCGACGACCCGGCGCTGGGCCTGGGCGTGCCGATCGATGGCGGCGACGGCGACAGCCTGGCCACGCTGCTGGCCCGCGGCGTGCGGGACCTGACGGCCTACCAAAACGCCGCTTACGCGCGGCAATACACCGCGGTGGTGCAGCGGGTGCAGCAGCACGAGCAGGCGCTGGGGGCAGATGCCCGATTGCCGCTGACGCGGGCGGTGGCCCGCTGCCTGCACAAGCTGATGGCGATCAAGGACGAGTACGAGGTGGGCCGGCTGTACAGCGACGGCCGCTTCCGTCAGCAGCTGGCGGCGCAGTTCGAGGGCGACTTCAAGCTCGAATTCCATCTGGCACCACCGCTGTTGAGCCGAGCCCACGGCGACCAGCCGCCGCGCAAGATCCGAATCGGCGGCTGGCTGTTGCCGGTATTGGGCTGGCTGGCCCGAGGCAAGGTGTTGCGCGGCACCGTGTTCGACGTGTTTGGCCGCAGCGCCGAGCGGCGGCTGGAGCGATCGTTGATCACGCAGTACATCACCCGCATCGACAGCCTGCTGCCCCGGCTGGACCGCAGCAGCCTGGCGCTGGCCACGCAAATCGCGTCGCTGCCGCTGCAGGTGCGGGGCTTTGGCCACGTCAAGCTGGCCAACCTGGCGCTGGCCCGGGTGCGTGAGGCCGAGCTGTTGCACCGGCTGGACGCGGCCACCTGGCCACGGCCTGCGGGCGCGCCGCAGGCCGGGCAGTTTCGTGGCATTGCGGTGACCGCCGAGCGGGTCTAGCGCCCGCCAGACCGTGCGTCTGGCCCGGCCTGGCGCGGCGTGTTGTCATCCAGCCGGGCCTTCGGCACGCGGCAATCGAGGCCTCCCCACAGCCACGCGGCGAGATCAGTCGAGGTTGCCCCACAAAGCCCGGTTTGCCGGGTGCAGCGGGGCCTGATCGCGCTTTGATGCGGAATATCCAGGCCGATAGTCCGGGCATTCACCGCCGCCATCGGACCTTCCGTGACCCCAGCCCAAGCCACCTCTGCCACTGCGGCATCCTCACGCACACCCTCGTTGTGGCAGCGCTGGTTCGGTGCCGGGCGCGCACCACCCGCAGCCGTCAACGGTGCGGTGCTGACGGAATTCAATGCCCGGCTGGCCGATGCGTCGCGGCTGTGGACCGCCCACATGGGCACCGCGCAAGCGCAGATGCACGAGGCCACCGGCCACCTGCTGACCGGCTTTGCCGCCATCCTGGCCGAGCTGGACCAGCTGGTGATCGCCCCTGATCAGCACGGCTCAGGCGTCTCGCCGGCCAACATCGACGCCCGCGCCGCGATGCTGGCGAGTTGCGAAACCCGGCTGCTGGGGCTGATCCAGTGCCTGGAGGGCTTTGTGCAGTCCCGCGACATGGTGCTGGGCTCGGTGCGTTCACTGTCGGCGGCGTCCGCCAACCTGGGCGACATGGCCGAGGACGTGGGCAAACTGGCGCGCCAGACCAACCTGCTGTCGATCAATGCCGCGATCGAGGCGGCACGCGCCGGCGACAGCGGCCGCGGCTTTGCGGTGGTGGCCGGCGAGGTGCGCCGCCTGTCCAGCGAGTCCGGCGAGACCGGCCGGCGCATCGGCGAGCAGGTGCAGCAGTTCGGCAGCCGCATGCAGCAGGCGCTGGCCCAGGCCGACGAGCAGGCCGCCCGCGGCGCCAGCTCGATCCAGGCGTCCGAGGACACCATCCGCCAGGTGGTGGCCGATGTCGACGGTACGGTCTCGCAGCTCAATGCGCGCGCCACCGAGTTGCAGGCACGGGGTGAAAACGTCAAGGCCCAGGTGCAGCAGCTGATGCTCGCCTTCCAGTTCCAGGACCGGGTCAATCAGATCCTGGACCAGGTCAGCGCGTCCATCGTCGGCGGCATGGCCCGGCTGCAGTCGGCATTGGCCGAGGGCCGCGCGCCCGACGCCGCCGAATGGACGGCCCTGCTGAGTGCGGGCTACACCACCGCCGAGCAGCACGCCGGCAGTGAGGTTGGCAACGGTATCGGCAGCCCTGCGGGCCAAAGCCGCAGCGCGGTGGCTGCGGCCAGCAGCAGCACCGAGACCACGTTTTTCTAGACCCGCCCTACCCGCCGTACCCGCTGTTTTCACTTTTTTTGCTTGTTTTGCTTTATTGAGGCGCCATGGCCAAGACCATCCTGATCGTCGACGACTCCAGCTCACTGCGCATGGTGGTGAAGATCGCACTGACCCGCGCCGGCTATGACGTGATCGAGGCCAGCGACGGCCGCGACGGCCTGGCCCAGCTCGACAAGGCCGGCAAGGTGCACCTGATCGTCAGCGACGTGAACATGCCCAACATGGACGGCATCACCTTCGTCACCCATGTCAAGGCGCACCCGCGCCACCGCTTCACGCCGGTGGTGATGCTGACCACCGAGGGCCAGGACAGCAAAAAAGACCAGGGCCGCGCCGCCGGCGCCAAGGCCTGGATCGTCAAGCCCTTCAACCCGCCGCAGTTGCTGGACGCGGTGTCCAAGCTGATCCTGCCCTGACCCTGGCATGACCCGCGGCATGACCTCCGGCATGACGCCGCCGTGATCCCACTCCACCCGCCCAGCCCTACCGGGAGCGCACCTTGAGCACCGACACCCTGCCCGCTCTGCCGACCCTGAGCCTGCCTGCCGAGCTGACGATTTACACCGCCAGCGAAACCCGCGCCGCCTGGCTGGCCTGGCTGGCCGCCGAGCGCAGCGACGGCAGCAACGACACCGGCGACGACCGCTGCCCGGTGCACGCCGGCGCGGTAGACCAGGTCGACGCCGCTGGCGTGCAACTGCTGGTGGCGCTGTCGCATACGCTGGCCCGGCAGCAGCGCCGGCTGCAGCTGCTCGACCCCAGTGCACCGCTGCGCGGCGCCTGCGAGGCGCTGGGCGCCAGCGCGTTGCTGGTGGGCAGTGCAACCGGCCAGGACACCGCCGCTGCTGGCAACGCCGCCGCCGACACCGCCGGAGCCGCCGCATGAAAAACGCCGACATGGACACCAGCTTCATCGCCGAGGCGCTGCCCGCCTTCATCAGCGAGGCCCAGGAGCAGATCGAGGCGATCGAGCAGCTGATGCTGCAGCTCGAAGACGCACCCGACGACCGTGAGCTGCTGGACGCGCTGTTCCGCTGCGCCCACACCGTCAAGGGCTCGGCCGGCATCTTCGGGCTGGACGCGGTGGTCGGCTTCACCCACCACGTCGAGACCCTGCTGGACCGGCTGCGCGACGGCAAGCTGGCACTGACGCCCGATCTCAGCACCCTGCTGCTGCAGTGCAACGACCAGATCCGGCTGCTGGTGGACGCTGCACTGGCACCCCCGGCCGACGACGAACCCGCCCAGGCCGACCGCGCCGCGCTGGTAGCGCGCCTGCAGGCCGCCAGCGGTGATCTGGCGCAGGGCGACGCCGGCATCACCCCGGCCGGCCAGCCCGCGGATCCCGGTGCCGCGCAGCGCTGGCATGTGTCGGTGCAGTTCGGCACCGAGACCTTCCGCAACGGCATGGACCCGCTGGCCATCCTGGGCTACGTGGCCGGGCTGGGCGCCATCCCGTGCCGGATTTGCGACCTGGCGGCCGTGCCCACGCTGGAGGCGATCGACCCCGAGAGCTGCCACCTGGCCTTCGAGTTCGGCCTGGACACCACCGCTGCCCGGGCCGAGATCGAGGCCGCCTTCAGCTTTGTGCGCGACGACTGCGTGCTGCACCTGATCGACCCCAACGCCACGCCCAGCGACTTTGCGGCGCTGATCGACGCCCTGCCCGACAGCCCCCGGCTGGGCGACATGCTGCTGTCGATTGGCGCGATCAGCGCCGGCCAGCTGGCCCAGGCGCTGAGCCGCCAGGCCGCCGAGCGGGTGGCCGGTGCACCGGCGCGGGCGCTGGGCGAGATCCTGAAGTCCGACACCGGGGTCAGCGCCCTGGTGGTGGACGCAGCCCTGCAAAAGCAGGGCCGCCAGCGCAGCGCCGGTACATCCTCCGGGGCCATGCCGGCGGACGACAACCGCTACATCCGGGTGCACGCCGACCGGCTGGACGCGGTGATCAATCTGCTGGGTGAGCTGGTGACAGCCAGTGCCGGCGGCCTGCTGCTGGCGCGCCAGAGCCGGCAGCGCACGCTGGTCGAGGCCAACCAGCAGATCAGCGCGCTGGTCGAGGAGATCCGCAACGGCACCTTGCAGCTGCGCATGGTGCCGATTGGCGAGACGTTTTCGCGCTTCCGCCGCGTGGTGCGCGACACCGCCGCCGAGCTGGGCAAGGAGGTGGTCTTCGAGATCATCGGCGCGGACACCGAGCTGGACAAATCAGTGGTCGAGCGCATTGCCGACCCGCTGATGCACCTGGTGCGCAACGCGCTGGACCACGGGCTGGAGGCACCGGCTGAGCGCGTAGCCGCCGGCAAACCCGCGCAGGGCAAGCTCACGCTCTCAGCCTGCCATGAGTCGGGCAGCATCCTGATCCGCATCAGCGACGACGGCCGGGGCATCCACCGCGACAAGGTGCTCAAGCGCGCCTGGGACCGTGGCCTGGTCGAGCCCGGCGTCACCCCGCCCGACGCCGACATCCTCAAACTGATCTTCGAGCCGGGTTTTTCCACCGCCGAGAAGGTCACCAACCTGAGCGGGCGCGGTGTGGGCATGGACGTGGTGCGCCGCAACATCGAGGCGCTGCGCGGCACGGTCACCGTCTTCAGCGACGTCGGCGAGGGTTCTTGCATCGAGATCCGCCTGCCGCTGACGCTGGCCATCATCGACGGCTTTCTGGTCGGTGTGGGCGCGTCCAAGTTCATCTTTCCGCTCGATGCCGTGGTCGAGGTGATCGAGGCCCGGCCTGCCGGCGCGGCGCGCGACGAGCGCGGCCGCAGCCTGGTCGAGTTGCGCGGCCAGGTGCTGCCGGTGGTCAGCCTGCGCACGCTGTACGGCCTGGACGCGCCTGAGCCCGAGCGCAGCAGCGTGGTCGTCATCAAGACCGGCACCCGCCGCTACGGCGTGGTGGTGGACCAGCTGCTGGGCCAGCACCAGACCGTCATCAAACCCCTGGGCCGGATGTTGCGCAGCCTGCGCGGCATGTCGGGCTCATCCATCCTGGGCAACGGCGAGGTCGCTTTGATCTTCGACGTGGCCTCGCTCTGCCAGCTGGCCGAGCAGCCGCAGCCTGCGGCACCCCGCCCCCCGCGGACTGGCCGCGATCCCCTGCAGTTCACCCACAACACGTCCTCGGAAGGACAACCATCATGACCCAGCCCACCCCCTCCTGGCTTGCGCAGATGTTGTGCGGCACCGAGCTTGCCCGCGCCCACGACGACGCCCAACAACAAGCCGGGGCCCGTGCCGACGCGGAGCGCGCCCGCGACCAGGCCGAACGCGCCTTTGCCGATGCCGACCGGGCCCGCGAAGAGGCCGACCGCGGCCGAGCGGCGACCGAAGCCGCGCTGGCCGACCTGAAAAGCCGCCTGGTCGCGGTGGAGTCCGAGCTGAAGGTGCGCACCGACATCATGAACGTGACGAGCATCGTCTCCGAGGCCGACAAAAAGGGCGACATCCTGTCGGTCAACGACAAGTTCATCGAGGTGTCCAAGTACGCCCGTGACGAGCTGATCGGCCGGCCGCACAACACCACCCGCCATCCCGACATGCCCAAGGAGACCTTCAAGTCGCTGTGGTCCACCATCGGGCGCGGCGATGTGTTCCGCGGTGTCATCAAGAACCGCGCCAAAGACGGCACGCCGTATTACGTGGACGCGGTGGTCGCGCCCATCCTGGGCGACAACGGCAAGCCGATGAAGTACCTGGGCGTGCGCTACGACATCACCGCCGCCGAGATCGAACGCCAGAACGCACGCGGCATCCTGGGCGCGATCGACGCGTCCTACGCCTACATCGAGTTCGACCTGGCCGGCAATGTGCAAACCGCCAACGCCAACTTCCTGCAGCTGCTGGGCTACCAGCTCAGCGACGTGGTGGGCCGGCACCACCGCATGTTTGTCGAGACCGCGCTGGCCATGGCGCCCGCCTATGCCCAGTTTTGGCGCGACCTGAACGACGGCCGGCCGCAGAGCGAGGTTTTCCGCCGCATCACCAAATCGGGCCAGATCGTGTCGATCCAGGCGGTCTACGCGCCGGTCAAGGACGAGATGGGCCGGGTGGTGAAGATCGTCAAGATCGCCACCGACGTCAGCGCCCAGGTCAATGCCGGCGCGATGTTGGCGGCAGCGGTGGAGCAGGCGCAAAAAGTGACCTCGGCAGCCCAGGCCGGCGACCTGACCCAGCGCATCCCGATGGACGGCAAGACCGGCCAGATCGAGGTCTTGTGCGCCGGTGTCAACGCGCTGGTGGACACCACGGCGGTGATCTTTACCGATGTCGGCCGGGTGTTTGGGGCGCTGGCCTCGGGCGACCTGACCCAGCGGGTGACGCGCGACTACGCCGGCACCTTTGGCCAGGTCAAGGCCGATGCCAACGCCACCAGCGAGACCTTGGCCGGCATCATCGAGGACGTGGGCCGCATGTTCTCGGGCATGGCCGAGGGTGACCTGACGCAGCGCATCAGCCGCGAGGCCGAGGGCATCTTCGACCAGGTCAAGCAAGACGCCAACGCCAGCTCGGACAAGCTGGTCTCGATCATCGAGGAGGTGCGCGCCGCCGCCGACGCCCTGACCGGCGCGGCCAACCAGGTCAGCGCCACCGCGCAAAGCCTGTCGCAATCGGCCAGCGAGCAGGCCTCGTCGGTCGAAGAAACCACCGCATCCATCGACCTGATGTCGGCCAGCATCTCGCAAAACAGCGACAACGCCCGGGTCACCGACGGCATGGCCACCAAGGCCAGCAAAGAGGCCGGTGACGGCGGCCAGGCCGTGACCCAGACGGTGGCGGCCATGAAGCAGATTGCGGCCAAGATCAGCATCGTCAACGACATCGCCTACCAGACCAACCTGCTGGCCTTGAATGCCGCGATCGAGGCGGCCCGCGCCGGTGAGCACGGCAAGGGCTTTGCGGTGGTGGCCGCCGAGGTGCGCAAGCTGGCCGAGCGCAGCCAGGAGGCGGCCAAGGAGATTGGCGACCTGGCGGGCAACAGCGTGTCCACCGCCGAGCGGGCCGGCAAGCTGCTCGACGAGATCGTGCCGTCGATCCAGCGCACCAGCGAGCTGGTGCAGGAGATCGCCGCCGCGTCCAGCGAGCAAAGCCAGTCGGTGACGCAGATTGGCGGCGCGATGGGCCAGCTCAGCAAGGCGACCCAGCAAAACGCGTCGGCGTCCGAGGAGTTGGCGGCCACGTCCGAGGAGTTGTCGGGCCAGGCCGAGCAGTTGCAGCAGTCGGTGGCCTTCTTCAACCTGGGCGGCGAGCCGGTGAAGAAGGGCAACAAGCCGGCGGCCAACGCGGGCAACGACCGACGGGCGGCCCAATCGCCGATGCGCGGTGGGGCCAAGTCCAGCGTGGCCGCGCCGCGCACGGCGGCCACCGGCACCCACGGCGGCGGCGGCAACTTCCGGCCGTATTGAGGTGGCTGCCATGGCCCAGGCAACGCCCTCCGAGCCGCTGGCGCTCTCCAAGCCCGCCAAGCCGGCTGCCGCAGCCAGCGGCGCACCCGACGCCCTGGCGGCGCAGTACCTGACCTTCACCCTGGGCGCCGAGGTGTTTGGGGTGGACATCCGCAGCGTGCGCGAAATCATCCAGTACGGCGCGATGACGGCGGTGCCGCTGATGCCCGAGTTTGTGCGGGGTGTCATCAACCTGCGCGGCGCGGTGGTGCCGGTGATCGACCTGCACGCCCGCTTTGGCCGGCAGCCGTCAGCCATCGGCGCGATGACCTGCATCGTCATCTTCGATACCCTGCGTGCCGGTGAACGGGTCGAGCTGGGCCTGCTGGTGGATGCGGTCAGCGAGGTGATCGACATCGCCCCGACGCAGATCGAGCCACCGCCCAACTTTGGCAGCGCGGTGCGGCGTGACTTCATCCAGGGCATGGGCAAGGTGGGGTCGCGTTTTGTGATCCTGCTGGAGCCCGACAAGGCCTTCGACGTCGACGAGATGGCCCAGCTGTGCGAGGCCGCACAAGAGGCTCTGCCGGCCTGACCTGCCCCGAACTCACTCAAAAAACCTGTGCCATGCAAGCCCTGAGCGACACCACCTACCGCAAGCTCACCACGCTGATGTACGACACCATCGGCCTGTCGTTCAACGACAGCAAAAAGCCGCTGGTCTCGTCCCGGCTGTCAGCCCGCATCCAGCGGCTGGGCATCGACGGCTTCGAGGACTACCTGGCGCTGATCGCCGGCCCGAACGACGGCGGCGAGTTCCAGATGGCGATCGACCTGCTGACCACCAACGAGACCTACTTCTTCCGCGAGCCGGCGCACTACGCCCTGATCGAGCAAGAGCTGGCGCGCTGCAAACCGCGTTCGTTGTCGGTCTGGAGCGCAGCGTCGTCGTTCGGCGACGAGGCTTACAGCACCGCGATGCTGCTGGCCGACCTGCAGCAGCAGGGCCGCATCGGGCCGGACTGGCAGATCCTGGGCACCGACATCAGCGACCGGGTGCTGCGCAGCGCCGGTGAGGCCGTCTACCCCGAGGACCGGCTGCGCAATGTCAGCCCCGAGCGCCTCAAACGCTACTGCCTGCGCGGCGACGGCAACGCCCAGGGCCTGGTGCAGATCCAGGACAAGCTGCGCGACCGGGTGCGTTTTGGCCAGCTCAACCTGTGCCAGCCGATCGAGGGGCTGGGGCCGTTCGACATCGTCTTTTTGCGCAACGTGCTGATCTATTTCGATGCGCCCACCAAAAGCGCGGTGGTCGACCGGGTGCTGAGCCAGTTGCGGCCGGGTGGGCTGTTTTTCATCGGCACGGCCGAGGGCCGGGTGCCTTGCAGCGTGGCGCTGCAGACGGTAGGCCCCGGCGCCTTCCGCAAACCCGCCAACTGACATGGCCCGCATGGGCCTGGCGGGCTTGAGCGCC
>JBBRZR010000056.1:0-16181 GCA_038236495.1 Burkholderiales bacterium | reverse complement strand
TGTTGCCGCGTCAAGAAGCATGCGCCAAGACAGGCAGGCGCCACGCCGCTGCCTACCTGTCTTGGTCCGTCCGTGGGTCAACGCGATGTCGAGAAATTTGACACTTGGACGCCGCGCCGTGCCGTGCCGTGCCGTGCCGCGCCGCGCCGCGCCGTGCCGTGCCGCGTAGTTCGTTGATTCGATTGAGGAAAGTTGCCTTGGCGCGGGTGCTGGCAGCTAAATTGCCGATTGGCGTGTGATCTGGCGCAGGTCGTGTCCTGAACTCCTTCCTTAAACCCTCAAGGGAGTCGATGTCATGCAATCCTTAACCCGCCTCGCCCTGGCCGCCGCGCTGTCGGTGGCCACCCTGTCGGCCCAGGCCGCCTTGGAGGCCCGCCCCGGCGGCATGGTCTACGACACCGTGCAGAACATCACCTGGCTGCAGAACTGGAACGTCAAAGGCCTGATGACCTGGACGACAGCCAACAACTGGGCCAACAACCTGGCGTACGGCGGCTTTGACGACTGGCGGCTGCCTACCACCAACACCACGGCCAGCAGCAATGGCGACCGGAACTGGGCAGCGGTGACCCGCGGTACTCCGGCTATTTCGGCTACAACTGCACCGGCAGCGAGATGGGCCACATGTTTTATAACGAGTTCGGTGCCACTGCGGGCCATGACATCCCTACGGGCTCGAACGCGGCCAATCTGGCCCTGTTCACGAATGTGTATGCCGCCCCCTACTGGTCCGGTACGGCGTACGCGCCGAGTCCTAGCGCCGCGTGGTACTTCGACACCAACCACGGCGAGCAGTACATCAGCGGCAAGGAAAGTCATGTGTGGGGTGCCGTGGCTGTGCGCCCCGGCGATGTGGCCGCCGCTGTGCCGGAGCCACTGACCTACGCGCTGCTACTGGCCGGCGTGGGCGTGGTAGCGGTGGCGGTGCGGCGGCGGCCACGTTGAGACTTTGACGCTTCGGGCGCTTTGGCTCTTTCGGGGGCTTGGGGGCTGAGCCCGGCCACAAAGCAGCCCTGCGGCTGCTTTGTGCCTGGCGAAGGGTTGGGCCTCTGGCCCGACGCGGCCTGCAAGGCGCAGCCCCCAACCGCGCAATTTTTTTGGGCGTGAGGCATGGCACGCTGCGAGCACCTGCCAATCTACAAAGCGGCGCTGGACATGACGGTGCACTTCGAGAGTCTGGTGGCGGGCTTCAGCTGCCGCCACAAGCACGCGCTGGGGACGTGAGCAGCGTGCGGCCGAACGCCTTGCGTTGCGCGTCTCGCTGACATCAGCCCGTGCCTAGAATACGTCGATGCCGGTGGTGTTCCGCTACAGAGGCTTCCGCTTCTTCTTCTACTCCAACGAGGGCAGTCCTCGAGAACCCTTGCACGTGCACGTGCGCTCGGGCAGCAGCGAGGCCAAGATCTGGCTCGACCCGCAGGTTCAAGTCGCCTCCAGCTTCGGTTTCGATGCCGGGACGCTGCGCGAATTGGTAGAGGTTGCTCAAGCCAACCGGGTGTTGATCGAAAGGACTTGGCATGAGTACTTCAGCTAAAGCGGTGCGCTTCGACGACGACAGCATGTGGGTCGATCTGGACGACGGGCGGCGAATGGCCGTCCCGCTCGCCTGGTTCCCTCGCCTCTTGGCTGCTACGCCCGAACAGCGGAATCAGTTCGATCTGAGCCCGCGCGGCATCCATTGGGAAGCGCTGGACGAAGACATCTCCGTCGACGGCCTGCTGGCCGGTCACGGTGACCGCACCCACGGTCGCCTTGTCGCGCCGGCCTGATGTATGGCAGCCGCCCAAGTTCAAAGCGCGCGTCGAGGCCGGAACGACCGGTCTAATGGGCTGCGGATGACGGCTTGTGGCCGCAACCGTGAGTTGGCGGCGGTGCCAGGAAGCTGACTTTGGGTTTGAGCGACCGCAACAGTCAAGGTCAGCTTGCTGCGGATCTAGGGTAAACCCGGTATTGGCCATGAGCAGTCGCTGTCCGCGGGCCGCTTGCCGGCATCGCACCTACTCATGTGCGCGACCTCGAGCACCAGGAGGCAGTCACCGGGACCTATGCAAGCGGCAGCCTATTGATGGATGTGCCGGCCATGCTTAGCCTGCAGTGATGAAAAATATCAAAAACAAGTTCGCACCCTTCGCAGTGGCTGCAGCCGCCGTCTTGACCGCCTGCAGCACGCCACCCATACCCCCTGCCGGAGCGCCGATGACCCCAGCCGCTGCGCGCCAACCCGATGCGGTGTGGGGCAGCGGCCCGAACGTGTTCTCGCTGGCCACCGGCAGCCCCGGCGAACTGGGCCTGCTCGAGGCGCTGGCCACCGACTTCTCGCGCACGCACAACGCGACCGTGAAGTGGTTCAAGGCGGGCTCGGGCCAGGCCATGAAGCTGCTGCAGGAACGCAAGGTCGACATGGTGCTTGCGCATGCGCCGCCGGCCGAGCGCAAGGCCGTGGCCGACGGCTGGGCCACTGGGCGCAGCCTGATCGGATCGAACGAGTTCTGGGTCGTCGGTCCGGCCGAAGACCCGGCTGGCATCGGCGCCGCCAGCGAAGTGACCGACGCCTTCAAGCGCATCCAGGACCGCGGTGCAACGTTCGTCTCGCGCGGCGACAACTCGGGCACGCACCAGAAGGAGTCCGAGGTCTGGCGTGCGGCGGGCCGCACGCCCGGCGGCGCGGCCTATGTCGTCACCAAGGACTTCATGACCGCGAGCATGCGCCGCGCCAACGACGAGGGCGGCTATTTCCTCACCGATTCCAGCACCTTCATCGCCGAGCAGCGCAATATGCCGAAGCTGAAGCTGCTGTTTCGGGGTGGCGAGATGCTGCTCAATCCGTACCACACGCTTTACCTGACGCAGCCGTCGCCCGGCACCGCCACGGCGCGGCAGTTTGGCGCCTACCTGGCAAGCGAACGGGTGCAAGCGGTGATGCGCGATTTCGGCCGCACGCAGCATGGGCAGTCCATGTACAACGATGCGGCCGCCACGGCGAAGGTGGTCAAGGACTGAACCCGCGCGCAAGTCCGGCGAGGTCTTGCGCGGCGGGTGAAGGCCCCCACGCGGTTTCAGGCGTGAGCGGTGGTGGCGCGTTCCGCGGCGCGCGTGGTCAGAGCGCCTTGACTTCCAGCGCCACCAACTGCCGCACCCAGCGCGCCGTGCGCGGCTCCTTGGTGTGGATCAACTGCAGCGGCGCATCCCCGGTTCGGGCGGTCTGCGGCGCCTGCAAAGTCGACAACCCCGCAACGACGCGGTCTTCGGCTCGATGGCAATCGATCGCCTGTCCGCCCAGCGGTGTACGCTCCCCGCACCCCAACGCCAGCACCTTGCCTCGGCAGGCCTGACCGGTCGCAGAAAATGACTTGATGAATCCCCAAGACTTCCCCAACGAAGACGACGAAGACACCACCCACAGCCCGGCAGAGCGCGCCGCTGCGGCGTCGCGCAGCACCTGGGTCAGCGTGGCCGTGAACACCGTCTTGACCGGCATCCAGGTCACGGTCGGCGTGATCTCGGGCTCGCAAGCCCTGGTCGCCGACGGCATCCATTCGGCGTCCGACCTGGTGGCCGACTTTGTGGTGCTGCTGGCCAGCCACCACAGCCGCAAGGATGCCGATGTGGACCACCCCTACGGCCACCAGCGTTTCGAGACCGCAGCGTCGCTGGTGCTGGGCGTGCTGCTGCTGGCGGTGGGCGTGGGCATGTTGTGGTCGGCGGTGCAAAAACTGGAGTCGCCCGAGTCGGTGCCGCAGGTGCATGTGATCGCGCTGTGGGTGGCCGGGGTGGCGCTGGTCGCCAAGGAGTCGCTGTTCCGCTACATGCTGGCGGTGGCCAAGCGGGTCAAGTCCAGCATGCTGGTGGCCAATGCCTGGCACGCCCGCTCGGACGCGGCCTCGTCGCTGGTGGTGGGCATCGGCATCGCCGGCAACCTGGCGGGTTACCCGATCCTGGACCCGATTGCCGCGGCCATCGTCGGCTTCATGGTGGCGCGCATGGGTTGGACCTTCGGCTGGGACGCGCTGCACGACCTGATGGACCGCGCGGTGGACGAGGCCGAGGTCGAGGCCATCCGCCAGACCTTGGCGGACACGCCGGGCGTGGCCAATGTCCACGATGTGCGCACCCGCAAGATGGGCGACATGATCGTGGTGGACGCCCACCTGGAGGTGGACGCCACCCTCACCGTGGAGGCCGGCCACGACATCACCGTGGCGGCCCGCCAGCGGGTGATGCAGCGCCACCGGGTGCTCAACTTGATGACGCACGTGGACCCGTGGCGCCGGCCGGACCTGGACCACGCCAGCCCGGCAGTGGCAGGGACCGCCGCCGCTGCGGTGGGCAGGCTCAAACCACCTTGACGGGGATCTTGCCGATCTTGGCCTGCCACTCTTTCGGGCCGGTGTTGTGCACGCTGGTGCCCAGGCTGTCCACCGCCACCGTCACCGGCATGTCCATGACGTCGAACTCGTAGATCGCCTCCATCCCCAGGTCGGCAAAACCCACCACCTCGGCGCCCTTGATGGCCTTGGCCACCAGGTAGGCGGCGCCGCCCACGGCCATCAGGTAGGCCGATTTGTGCTTCTTGATGGCCTCGATCGCCACCGGGCCACGCTCGGCCTTGCCCACCATGCTGATCAAGCCGGTTTGCGCCAGCATCATCTCGGTGAAGCCGTCCATCCGGGTGGCGGTGGTCGGGCCGGCCGGGCCCACCACCTCGTCCCGCACCGGGTCCACCGGGCCGACGTAGTAGATGACGCGGTTGGTGAAGTCCACCGGCAGGGGTTCGCCCCTGGCCAGCATGCCCTGGATGCGCTTGTGCGCGGCATCGCGGCCGGTCAGCATCTTGCCGTTCAGCAGCAGCGTGTCGCCGGGCTTCCAGCTGGCCACCTCGGCGGGGGTCAGGGTGTTCAGGTCGACCCGGCGGCTCTTGTTGTAGTCGGGCGCCCACGTCACGTCGGGCCACAAATCCAGGCTGGGCGGTGTCAGGTAGGCCGGGCCGCTGCCGTCCAGCACAAAGTGCGCATGGCGGGTGGCGGCGCAGTTGGGGATCATCGCCACCGGCAGGCTGGCGGCGTGCGTCGGAAAGGTCTTGATCTTGACGTCCAGCACCGTCGTCAGCCCGCCCAGGCCCTGCGCGCCGATGCCCAGCGCGTTGACCTTCTCGTACAGCTCGATGCGCATTTCTTCGAGCTTGTTGGCCGGGCCGCGCGCCAGCAGCTCGTACATGTCGATGTCGTCCATCAACGACTCCTTGGCCATCAGCACCGCTTTTTCGGCCGTGCCGCCCACGCCGATGCCCAGCATGCCCGGTGGGCACCAGCCGGCGCCCATGGTCGGCACGGTCTTGAGCACCCAGTCGACGATGGAGTCACTCGGGTTGAGCATCTGCATCTTGGATTTGTTCTCGCTGCCACCGCCCTTGGCCGCCACGGTCACGTCCAGCTTGTCGCCGGGCACCAGCTCCATGTGGATCACCGCCGGGGTGTTGTCCCCGGTGTTCTTGCGATCGAAGATCGGGTCGGCCAGCACGCTGGCGCGCAGCAGGTTGTCGGGGTCGAGGTAGCCCTGGCGCACACCGGCGTTGACGGCGTCGGCGATAGAACCTGAAAAGCCGTCCCAGCGCACGTCCATGCCGATCTTCAAGAAGACATTGATGATGCCGGTGTCCTGGCAGATCGGGCGGTGGCCCTCGGCGCACATGCGCGAGTTGGTCAGGATCTGGGCGATCGCGTCCTTGGCGGCCGGGCCTTGCTCTTTCTCGTAAGCCCGAGCGAGGTGGGCAATGAAATCGGCCGGGTGGTAGTAGCTGATGTACTGCAGCGCGGCGGCGACGCTCTCGATCAGGTCGGCCTGGCGGATGGTGGTGGTCATGGCGGGGGCGCGCTGGGCGGATGGTTGCAAAAACGGTGCGGGAAGTGTAGCCACGGCGTCTGCCCGGCTGGCTGACGGACCCGGTCCCTAGAATCGATTCCCGCCGCAGGTCGGTGCGGTGTCGGCTGCCCGCTGCCGTCCGGTCCTGCGCCACCCGCCGTCTTTGCCCTGCTGCCCGTTGATCAACCTGAGCCTACTCGCCGTCGTTGTGCTGTTGCCGCTGCTGGCCGGCACGCTGGGCTGCGCCTGGGCGGGCCGGGGCAACTCGCCAGGCGCGCGCCGGCAAACGGCCTGGGTCGCCGCCGCGGTGACCGCCGCCGCGCTGGCGCTGTTGCTGGCGCAGGCACCGGGGGTGTTTGCCGGCCACACGTTGCTGGCGCACACCGACTGGCTGCCCGCGATCGGCCTGAACATCGGCTGGCGGTTGGACGGCCTGGCGCTGATGTTCGGCCTGCTGATCACCGGCATCGGGCTGCTGATCATCCTGTATGCCGCTTATTACCTGGGCGCCGGCGATCCGGCGGGCAAGTTCTACAGCCTGCTGATGCTGTTCATGGCGGCGATGCTGGGCATCGTGCTGTCGGACAACCTGCTGCTGCTGGTCATGTTCTGGGAGCTGACCAGCGTCTCGTCCTTTCTGCTGGTGGGCTATTGGGCGGCCGACCCCCAGGGCGGCGCTGCCGCCCGCGCCGGCGCCCGCATGGCACTGGCGGTGACCGGCGGCGGCGGGCTGGCACTGCTGGCCGGCGTGGTCCTGCTGGGGCAGATCGCCGGCAGCTTTGAGCTGAGCGTGCTGCTGAGCCGCGGCGACGCGGTGCGCGCCCACGCGCTGTACCCGGTGGCGCTGGGCCTGATCCTGCTGGGCTGCTTCACCAAGAGCGCGCAGTGGCCGTTTCACTTCTGGCTGCCCGAGGCGATGGCCGCGCCCACGCCAGCGTCGGCCTACCTGCACTCGGCCACCATGGTCAAGGCCGGCATCTTTTTGCTGCTGCGGCTCTACCCGGTGCTGGGCGGCAGCGAGCTGTTCGAGCTGATCGTCGCCCCGGTGGGGTTGGGCACGATGGTTTTCGGCGCCTACGTGGCGGTGTTCCGGCACGACCTGAAAGGGCTGCTGGCCTATTCCACCATCAGCCACCTGGGCCTGATCGTCTTCCTGATCGGGCTGGACTCCCCTTTGTCGGCGGTGGCGGCGGTGTTCCATGTCCTGAACCACGCCACCTTCAAGGCCGCGCTGTTCATGACCGCCGGCATCATCGACCACGAAACCGGCACCCGCGACATGCGCCAGCTGGGCGGTTTGTTCAAGCTGATGCCCTGGACCGCCACGCTGGCGATGGTGGCCGCAGCCGCCATGGCCGGTGTGCCGCTGGTCAACGGCTTCTTGTCCAAGGAGATGTTTTTTGCCGAGGCGCTGGCGGCGCGCCACAGCTTTGTCTTCGGACTGGCGGTGCCGGTGCTGGCCACGCTGGGCGGCATCTGCGCGGTGGCCTACTCGCTGCGTTTCATCCACGATGTGTTTTTCAACGGCCCACCGCAGCACCTGCCCAAGCCGCACCCGCACGAGCCGCCGCTGTTCATGAAGTTACCGGTGGCGCTGCTGGTACTGCTGTGCGTGGCGGTGGGTGTGCTGCCCACGCTGACCGTGGGCCCCCTGGTGCAGCTGGCTTCCGGCGCGGTGCTGGGCACGGCGCCGCCGCCCTACCAGCTGGCGCTTTGGCACGGCTTGAACCTGCCGCTGCTGATGAGCGCGCTGGCGCTGGTGGGCGGCGTGGCCTTCTACATCGCCTTGCAGCGCCGCTTCGACCTGCACTTGCACCACCCGCGCGGGTTGACCGGGCGCCTGCTGTTCAACCGGGCGATGGCCGGGCTGACGACCGGCGCCAGCGGGCTGATCAACCGGCTGGAAAACGGCTCGCTGCAGCGCCATGTGGCCGTGCTGCTGGCTGCGGCACTGGGTGCAGCGGCCTGGCCGTTTGCCGTCGCCGTGCTGGACGGCGCGGGCCTGCCGGCCGCGGGCAGCCGGCCGCGTTTGCCGGCGGACGGCTTGTCGGTGCTGGCCTGGGTGCTGCTGCTGGCCACCTGCGCCGCACTGCTGCACGGCCACCGGCAGCGGCTGCGCGCCGTGGTGCTGGTGGGGCTGATCGGCCTGGTCACCGCGCTGACCTTTGTCGCGCTGTCGGCGCCCGACCTGGCGCTGACGCAGCTGGCGGTCGAAATCGTCTCCACCGTGCTGCTGCTGATGGGCCTGGCGCTGCTGCCGCCCTCCAGTCCAAAACCCGGCCCCAACGAATCCGGCCGCTGGCGCACCGTGCGCGACGTGATGCTGGCGGCGGCCGGCGGCTTGGGGCTGGCTGGCTTGAGCTGGCTGGTGATGACGCGCGATGCCGATTCGATCTCCGGCTATTTTCTGGACCACGCGCTGACCCAGGGCGGCGGCACCAATGTGGTCAACGTGATCCTGGTCGACTTCCGCGGCTACGACACCTTTGGCGAAATCACCGTGCTGGCCATCGCCGCGCTGGGCGTGCTGGCGCTGCTCGACGGCTGGCGGGTGCGCCGGCCCGCCGCGGACGCTGCCGGCCGGGCCTGGACCTTCGCCCAGCCGCCGCTGATGCTGCGCCGCATCGCCCGGCTGGTGCTGCCGCTGGCGCTGGTGTTCAGCGTGCATTTGTTCTGGCGCGGCCACAACCTGCCGGGCGGCGGCTTCATTGCCGGGCTGGTCACCGCCGTGGCACTGGTGCTGCAGAGCATGGCGCTGGGCCAGTCGCAGGCCGACGCGCTGCTGCATGCGGCCGGTGGCCAGCGCTTTGTGCGCTGGATCGGCGCCGGCCTGGCGCTGGCCCTGCTGACCGGCGCCGCGGCCATGGGCTTTGGGCGGCCGTTTTTCACCAGCGCCTTTGGCCACCCGGTGTTGCCGCTGCTGGGTGAGCTGTCGCTGGCCAGCGCCGCGGTGTTCGACCTGGGCGTGTATGTCACGGTCGTCGGCGCCACGCTGCTGATGCTGTCGGTGCTGGGTGCGGCCAGCAAGGGCACCGTCGCAGCCCCCGGCACGGCAAAACCCGCCGGGCGGGCCGCCTGATGTCTGCCGCCATGACCACCGGGTTTCAATCGCTGCTGCCGTCGATGGAGTTTCTGCTCGCCACCGGCATCGGCGCAGTCACCAGCTGCGGCCTCTGGCTGCTGCTGCGCGGGCGCAGCTTTTCCGTGGTGCTGGGCCTGGCAACGCTGGGCTATGCGGTCAACGTCTTCATCTTTGCGATGGGCCGGCTGTGGCGCAATGCGCCGGCCATCCTGGGGCAGGGCCCGCTGCTGGCCGACCCGCTGCCACAGGCGCTGGTGCTGACCGCCATCGTGATCGGCTTTGCCACCACCGGCTTTCTGGTCGAGCTGGCGTTGCGCAGCAGCCATGACAACGGCAGCGACCACGTCGACGGCCGCGAGCCTGGCACTGCCGCAACCGTGGCACAGGCCGCGACACAGACCGCGGCACAGCCGCCGGAGCCACCGCCGTGAACCTGCTGCAAAGCCACGGCCCGGTGCTGCCGGTGCTGCTACCCGCAGCCACCGCCATCCTCTTGCTGCTGCTGGGTGACGCCGGCGGCAGCCACCACGGCCACCACAAGCGCCTGCTGGCGCGGCGCATCGCGCTGGCATCGACGCTGCTGGGGCTGGCGCTGGCGCTGGCGTTGATGGCCCAAGCCGACACCGGCGCGATCACGGTCTACCGGCTGGGCAACTGGCCGGCGCCGTTCGGCATCGTGCTGGTGCTGGACCGGCTGTCGGCGCTGATGCTGGCACTGACCGCCACGGTGGCGCTGCCGGTGCTGCTGTACGCCAGCGGCGGCTGGGACACCCACGGCCGCTACTTCCACGTGCTGCTGCAGTGCCAGCTGATGGGGCTGAACGGCGCCTTTGTCACGGGCGACCTGTTCAACCTGTTTGTATTTTTCGAGGTCTTGCTGGTGGCCAGCTATGTGCTGATGCTGCACGGCGGTGGCGCCGACCGGCTGCGCGCGGGCCTGCCCTATGTGGTGCTGAACCTGGTGGCGTCGGCGCTGTTCCTGGTGGGGGCGTCGCTGGTCTACGCCACCACCGGCACGCTCAACCTGGCCGACCTGGCGCTGCGCGTGCCGCAAGTGCTGGGGCCGGACGCGGTGCTGCTGCGGGCCGCGGCGCTGCTGTTGCTGGTGGTGTTCGGCTTCAAGGCCGCGCTGGCGCCGCTGTCGCTGTGGCTGCCGGCCACCTACGCTGCGGCCAGTGCGCCGGTGGCCGCGCTGTTTGCCATCATGACCAAGGTCGGCGTCTACGCCATCCTGCGGGTGCATGGCGTGGTGTTTGGCCCGGCAGATGCGGCCACCACCACCTCCTCCGCCACCCTCGTCGCAGTCAGCGACAGCGCCGCGGGCGTGGCGCAGCCGCTGTTGCTGCCGCTGGCGCTGGCCACCTGCGTGATCGGCGTGCTGGGTGCGCTGGCGGCCGGCACGCTGGTGCGGTTGGTGGCCTGGTTGACGGTGGCATCGGTTGGCACCGTGCTGGCGGCGGTGGGCCTGTTCACGCCGGCAGGCTGGGCGGCTGGTTTGTATTACATGGCGCACAGCACCTTGATCGTGGCCGGCCTGTTCCTGCTGGCCGAGCTGCTGGGCGCACAGCGCGGCGCGGCCGGCGGCCAGTTGGTGCCTGCGTCGCCGGTGGACCAGCCTGCCTTGCTGGGCAGCTTGCTGCTGCTGGCAGCGGCGTCGTCTGCCGGCTTGCCGCCGTTGCCGGGCTTCATCGGCAAGCTGATGCTGCTGCAGGCCTCGGCCGGCCATCCGGCGGGGCCGGCGTTGTGGACGGTGGTGCTGGGGGTGGGGTTTTTGACCCTGATCAGCCTGGCGCGCGCCGGCAGCCTGCTGTTCTGGCAGGTGCAGCCCGCGGCTGCGGGCGGTGCCGCCGGCACGGCACCCGCCGGCGCCAGCCGCCGGTTGCTGGCCGCCACGCTGATGCTGCTGGGCGCGAGCGTGGCGTTGAGCGTCTGGGCCGCACCGCTGCTGCGCTACTGCTATGCCGCTGCCCACCAGCTGGGCGACCGCGCCGCCTACGCCGCCGCGGTGTTGCCCGAGCTGGGCGGCGCAGCGGCACGCAGCACCCAGCCCTACACCGGCCAGCCGGGCGCGGCGGGGGCGGCACGGTGAAGCGGCCCGCCACGCCCCCGTCGCAGCCCCCAGCGCGCGCTGCGGTCGGCTGGCTGCCTCATCCCGGCCTGTCCGCACTGCTGGCCGGGGTGTGGTTGCTGTTGCAGCACAGCCTGGCCATCCCGCAGCTCATCACCGCGGCGCTGCTGGGCTGGGCCGTGCCGCGCCTGCTGCGGGGATTTATGGCCGATGGGCCCGGGTCAAACCAGGCCGCCACCGCCGCGACCGGGCCGCGCTTGACCCCCAACCACCGCCTGCGGGCGGGTCTGCGCCGGATCGGTACCGTGGCCCGGCTGACCGCCGTGGTGCTGCAGGACATCGTGGCCGGCAACCTCGCGGTGGCGCGGCTGGTGCTGTGGCCCGGCGCCGATCCCAGGCCGGGCTGGGTGACCGTGCCACTGGACCTGAGCCACCCCGACGCCATCCTGCTGTTGGCGCTGGTGATCACCAACACGCCGGGCACGGTGTCCTGCGTGGTCGATGAGGCGGCGCGGCAGATCGCCGTGCACGTGCTGGATCTGGACGACCCGGCCGCGTTGGTCGCCCAGATCAAACAGCGCTACGAGCAACCGATCCAGGAGATCTTCAGGTGCTGATCAGCTGGGCGCTGGACTTTGCCACCGCCGCCGTGGCGCTGGCGTTGGCGCTGTGTGGCTGGCGTTTGCTGCGCGGCCCGTCGCTGCCCGACCGCATCCTGGCGCTCGACACGTTGTCGATCAACGCGGTGGCGCTGGTCTACTTGCTGGGCCTGCGCTGGCACACGCAACTGTTGTTCGAGGCCGGGCTGCTGATCGCGCTGCTGGGTTTTGTGGCCACCGTGGCGCTGGCCCGGTTTGTGGTGCGCGGCGATGTCATCGAGTGACGCAGGCGCCATGACCCCGCCCCGTGGATTGACCGGACAAACGCGCAGGGAGGCGCCCTGAATGGACAACACCCTGCCACTGTGGATGCAGATGCTGGCCGCCACACTGCTGGTGATCGGCGGTCTGTTCACGCTGATCGGCGCCATCGGCCTGCTGCGCTTTCCGGACTTTTACATGCGCCTGCATGCGCCCACCAAGGCCACCACGCTGGGCGTGGGCGGGGTGCTGCTGGCCAGCGTGGTGCTGGGCTGGGCGCAGGGTGAGCTCGGGCTGCCCGCGCTGCTGATCACCGGCTTCTTATTTCTCACGGCGCCGGTGTCGGCCCACCTGCTGGCCCAGGCGGCGCTGCATCTGCGCCTGCCCTCGCTGGCCGGACCGGCACCCGGCGCGCCGGCTGCTGCACCACCGCACGCCGCCGATCCTGCAAGCCGGACCTGATCGCCCCCCCCGATCAGGGGGTACCGCCGCGTTGCGTCATTGACGGAAAGCAAAGCTATAGCACACTGAGCCTATGAATTGGCACAAGCCGGTCAAAGGAGCGTGCATGAAGTCACCAAAATACAGCGTCTGTTCGCTTGCCGCGTGGACCCTCGCCGGGCTGCTGGGTGCCGGCACCGCGCAGGCCGGCAGCGGGTCCTGGCAAGGTGTCTTTACCCAGGACGACCAGTTGCTGTCGATAGGCCTGGACCTGACCGCCACCGACACGCTGACCGTCACGACCTTCTCGTACGGCGGGCTGGCGGCACCGGGCGGCGGCACTGCGGCCGGTGGCTTTGCACCGGTGCTGGCCTTGTTCGACGGCGCCAGCAACCTGCTGCAGGTGGCCGCTGGCAGCGCCAACGCCTGCGGCGGTGCCGGCAGTGGTGCCCAGGACCCGACCTCGAAATTTTGCTGGGATGCCCATTTCAGCGCCCCGGACCTGCTCGTCGGCCACTACACCGTGGTGCTGTCCCAGGATGGCAACACACCGCTGGGCCCCACCCTGGCGGACGGCTATCTGATGGCCGGCACGCCCGACTACACCAGCATCTACAACGGCGTGCCGGGCTCGCATTTCATCGAGGTCACCGGCCAGGCGCGCACGGGCGCCTACGCGCTGGGCATCAGCACGCTGACCTCGCCGGTGCCCGAGCCCACCACCGCGCTGATGTTGGCGTTGGGCCTGGCCGGCCTGGGTTTGCTGCGCCGCCGGGGCAGCCGGTGACCGACAGGCCGCACAGCAAGCCCAACTGGCCACCAGCCCACCGCAGCGCCCCTGCCTAGCCGCCGACGGGGGGTTGGCAGACACCCATCAAATATGTTCAAGCCGAGGCCCACCATGACCATTGCACGCGCCCTGAAACTTGCCCCCGTCGCCCTGGCCGCCGCGCTTGCCGCCGGCCCCGCACTGGCGCTGGACGCACCCTTGGCCGCCGACAGCCACATCAGCACCAGCCTGCCGGCCAGCAACTTCGGCACCCTGCCCACGCTCAACGTCGGCGGCGGGTCCACCGGCCTGCTGCGCTTCGATCTGGGCACGCTGCCGGCCGCCACCACCGCCGCCAAACTGGTCAAGGCCACGCTGGTGCTCTACGTCAACCGGGTCGGCGTAGCCGGCGCGATCGAGGCCCAGACGGTCAACAGCAGCTGGACCGAAGCCGGAGTGACGCAAGGCACGGCGCCGGCCACTTCGGGTGCCGGCAGCGTGCCGGCGATGCCCGTGCCGGCAGCTGGCCAGTACCTGAGCATCGACGTCACCGCGCAGGTCAAGGGCTGGATCAGCAACCCGGCCAGCAACAACGGCTTTGCGCTGGCGGCGGCCGTCTCGACGCCTGCCACCACGGTGTTTTTCGACAGCAAGGAAAACACCGCCACCGGCCATGCGGCGCGGCTGGACCTGACCTTGGCCGACCAGGGGCCGGCCGGGCCGCAGGGCGCGACAGGCGCGACAGGCGCGACAGGCGCCACAGGTGCAACCGGCGCCACGGGGCCGCAAGGGCCGCAGGGCTTCCTGGGCCTTCAAGGCGCGCAAGGTCCGGCCGGCCTGCCCGGCAGTGTCGGCGCCACAGGCGCCACAGGGCCGACCGGCGCCAACGGTCCGCAGGGCCTGACAGGTGCGACGGGCGCCACCGGTGCGCAGGGCCCGGCAGGTGCGACTGGCGCCAAGGGGGCCACGGGGGCTACCGGCCCTGCCGGCGCCAAGGGTTTGACCGGCGCAACGGGCGCATCAGGTGCGACTGGTGCCACAGGTGCCGCAGGTGCCACAGGTGCCACGGGCGCAACGGGCGCCACCGGTGCGGTGGGCCCAACCGGTGCCACCGGCGGCACCGGTGTGGTCGCCAGCAAGAACTGGGGCGGCCCCATCGCCAACGCTGTTGCCTACACCTTGACCTTCGACAAGTTTGTCTTCGTCGGGCCGACGACGACCATGGTCACCACGTCGTTGCAGCGCCTGACGGCGATGGTCTCGGGCTCGATCGGGGTCAGCGGCACGGCGGTTTCTGTGGGCATCGACGTGTGCCTGCGCCCGGCCGGCACCACCGGCGATCCAGTGAGCAAGACAGGAAACTTCCAAATCATCAACCTGCCGACCAATGTGCGTACCCAGTTGACGCCGGTGTTCAGCTTTGTGCCCGGCGCCGGCACCTGGGAGATCGGCATGTGTGTCACGAGCGCCAACAGCAAGGCGGGGACGCTGAACCTGAACGACTACGTCAGCGGCTGGACCCAGGTCACCAACTGAGCGCCTCGAGGCCGGCCAAAGCCCGCCGCCCCCCGAGGGAGTCAAGCAAAGTGGCAAAGCCACGTGGGCTTGAGAGCGGCCCCACAGCCCCGGTCGCGGCAATCAGGCCGCGTCGTAGCGGGATTTCAGGCTCAGGCGCAGATCCCGCTTGAGCAGCTTGCCGCTGGGGTTCTTGGGCAAGGCATCCACAAACACCACGCCCTTGGGCGTCTTGAAGTGCGCCAGCTGGGCCGCGCAGTGGGCGATGACCTGGGCTTCGGTCAGGTCAGCCCCAGGCTTTTTCACCACCACCGCCGTCACCGCCTCGATCCAGCGTGGGTGCGGCAAGCCGATCACTGCGGCCTCACTGATGCCGGCCAGGCGGTACAGCGCTTCTTCTACCTCGCGGCTGGCGACGTTTTCACCGCCGGTCTTGATCATGTCCTTCTTGCGATCAACCACGCTGAGGTAGCCCTCGGCGTCCAACACGCCCAGGTCGCCCGAGTGGAACCAGCCGCCCTCAAACGCCGCCGCTGTGCGCTCCACATCGTGAAAGTAGCCCAGCAGCAGCTGCGGTGAGCGGTGCACGATCTCGCCCACCTCGCCCACTGCCACGTCCTGCATCTGGTCGTCCACCACCCGGGTCTCGACGTTGATGGCCGGCCGGCCCGCCGAGCCGGGCTTGCGCAATTGATCTTCGGGTTTGAGCACGGTGGCCAGCGGCGCGATCTCGGTCTGGCCGTAAAAATTCCACAGCCGCATCTGCGGCAAACGCGCAATCAGCTCCTGCATCACCGCCACCGGCATGATCGACGCGCCGTAGTAGCCCTTGCGCAGGCTGGACAAATCAAACTGATCGAACAGCGGCGAGCGCAGTAGGCCAATCCACACCGTGGGCGGCAAAAAGAACTGGCTGATGTGATGCTTGGCGATCAGCGGCAGCAGGTTCTCGGGCGTGGGCTTGGCGGTGATGATGCTGGTGCTGCCCAGGTAGACGCTGGGGCCCAGAAACACATCGAGCTGGGCGCAGTGGTACAGCGGCAGCGCATGCAGCACGGTGTCGCCCTCGGCCATCTCGCCCTCGACGATGCAGCTGACGTACTGGTCGATCACCGCGCCGTGCGTCAGCATTGCGCCCTTGGGCAGGCTCTCGGTGCCGCTGGTGTAGACGATCTGCAGCAGGTGGTGGCTGTTGAAGTCGGGCTCGGGGTAAGGCTGGGCGGCCAGATCAGTGGCGGCCAGGGTGTGGAAGTTGAGCAGGTCGGCCGGCGCCTCGCTACCCGCGCCCGCGGGAAAGTTGGCCGGCTCCTCGCTGGGCAGCCACAAGAACCGAGTGATTGCCGTGTCCTTGGCGGCGGCGGCGCGGCCCAGCGCCATCAGCCCGGCATCAACCGCCAGCAGCTTGACCTCGGCGTGGCGCAGGATGTAAGCCGCCTCGTCGGCGTTGAGCATGAAGTTGACCGGCACCAGCACCGCGCCCAGCCGGGCCAGCGCAAAGCGCAGCGCGGCAAAACCGTGCGAGTTGCGGGCCAGCACGCCCACATGCTCGCCCTTGGCCACGCCCTGGGCATGCAGGCCGGCGGCCAG
>JBBRZR010000055.1:0-16287 GCA_038236495.1 Burkholderiales bacterium | reverse complement strand
CTCTTGCCGCAGCCTGACTCGCCCACCAGTGCCAGCGTCTGGCCACGCTGGATGGCAAAACTGACGCCGTCCACCGCATGCACCAACTTGCGCGGCTGGCGCTCGATCACGCGGTTCAGCCAGGGCGCCGAGACATCGAAGATCTTGGCCAGGTCGGTCACTTCCACCAGCGCGGTCATGCGGGCACCTGCACAGTGTCCGCATGCAGCCAGCAGGCGGCTCGCGTGGCGCCGGCCGGCATCAAATCGGGCCGTTCGTTGCGGCAGCGGTCAAACGCCTGAGGGCAGCGCGGATTGAAGGCACAACCGCTCGGGATGGCGTTCAGGCGCGGCATTGCGCCGTCGATCTGCATCAGGCGCTCACGCTCGACCGTCATCGACGGGATCGCACCCATCAGCCCGGCGGTGTAGGGGTGCGCCGGGTGGTGGATGACTTCGGCCACCGGCCCGATCTCGACGATCCGGCCGGCATACATCACCACCACCCGGTCACAGGCCTCGGCAATCACGCCCATGTCGTGGGTCACCAGCATCACGGCCGCACCGTGCCCGGCCGGCGCGCGGCCGCTCGAAGCCGGCCGGCTCCCCTCGGGGGGCGGACGCTGCTCGTCGGCGGCCTGGGGGCCACGTTTTGTCAATTTTTTGAGCAAGGCGATGATCTGCGCCTGGATCGACACGTCCAGTGCGGTGGTCGGCTCGTCGGCCACGATCAGTTCGGGCTGGGCCGCCAGTGCCAGCGCGATCACCACCCGCTGGCGCATGCCGCCCGAGAACTGGTGCGGGTACTGGTCGATGCGCTGCTCGGCCGCCGGGATACCGGTCTCCTGCAGCAGCGCGATGGCACGTTGGCGGGCCTCGGACGCACTGACGTTCAAGTGCACCTGGATCGTCTCGATGATCTGCCGGCCCACGGTGTAGAGCGGGTTCAGTGAGGTCAGCGGGTCCTGGAAGATTGCACCGATGCGCCGGCCACGGATCTTGCGCATCGCGTCGGCCGGCAGGTTGTCGATGCGCTGGCCGTCCAGCAATATCTCGCCGCCCGCCACCCGGCCCGGCGGCTCCAGCAGGCCGATGATGGCCGCGCCGGTCAGCGATTTGCCGGCGCCGGACTCACCGACCACGCCCAGGATCTCGCCAGGCGCGATGTCGAAAGAGATGTCGTCCAGCGCCAGCAAGGTGCCGCGCCGGGTCGGAAACTCCACCCGCAGGTGGCGCACTTCAAGCAATGGTTTGTTGGCCATGTTGCGTGCCGCCTCAGTTCAGGCGCGGGTTGAGCGCGTCGCGCAACCAGTCGCCCAGCAGGTTCACGCTCAGCGAGATCATCACCAGCACCACGCCCGGAAAGATCGTGATCCACCACTCGCCCGAGAACAAAAAGTCTTGCCCCACCCGGATCAGTGTGCCGAGTGAAGGTGAGGTGGGCGGCACGCCCACGCCCAAGAACGACAAGGTGGCCTCGGTGATGATGGCCGCGGCGATCTGGATCGTCGCCAGCACCAGCACCGGGCCCAGCACGTTGGGCAGCACGTGGCGGCGCATGATGCGAAACGGCGAGACACCGATCACGCGGGCCGCCTGCACGTACTCCTTTTGCCGCTCGACCAGCGTCGAGCCGCGCACCGTGCGGGCGTACTGCACCCAGCCCGTCAGCGAGATCGCCAGGATCAGCACAAAAAAGGCCAGCGATTCGTGCGCGTTCGGAAACATCGCCCGGCCCACGCCGTCGATCAGCAGCGCGATCAGGATCGACGGAAACGACAGCATCACATCGCAGACCCGCATGATGAAACCGTCGATGCGTCCACCGGCAAAACCGGCCAGCAGCCCCAGGCCCACGCCCACCACCACCGACACCGCCACCGAGGCCAGGCCGACAAACAGCGAGATGCGGGAGCCGTACATCAGCGCCGACAGGATGTCGCGGCCCTGGTCGTCGGTGCCCAGCAGGTACTTGGCCCGGCCCTCATCCATCCAGGCCGGTGGCAGGCGGGCGTCGGACAACTCCAGCGTGGCCAAGTCCATCGGGTTGTGCGGCGCCAACCAGTTGGCGCCCAGAGCGCAGACCACGCACACCAGCGCAATCACCGCGGCCAGAATGGCCATCGGCGACTGTTTGAAGCTGTGCCAGACGTTGCCATCAAAGAAGCGCGCCAGCACCCCGGCGTCGGGCGGCAGGGGCACGGTCAGGGCGGGCGGGGGAGTGGTGGAGGATGGGGTCACGGCGATGGGAGGCCAAGGTTGGGCCAAGGTCGGGCCAAGGTGGGCTGGCAACTGTCGGCAAGCGGGCCGGCAGCTGGGATGGGCGGCAAGGCCGTCAATGGCCCGTGGCCGTGCGCTCGATGCGCAGCCGCGGGTCCACGGCGAAATAGAGCAGGTCCACCACCAGGTTGATGGTGACGAAGATCAGTGCGATCAGGCACAGATAGGCCGCCATCACCGGGATGTCGGCAAACTGCACCGCCTGGATGAACAGCAGGCCCATGCCGGGCCACTGGAACACCGTCTCGGTGACGATCGCAAACGCGATGATGCCGCCCAATTGCAGGCCGGCGATGGTGATCACCGGCACCAGCGTGTTCTTCAGTGCATGGCCAAAGTACACCATGCGGTTCGGCAGGCCACGTGCCCGGGCAAACTTGATGTAGTCGGTGCGCAGCACCTCCAGCATCTCGCTGCGCACCAGGCGCAAGACCAGCGCCATCGGAAACAGCGACAGCGTGATCGCCGGCAGCAGCAGGTGGCGCAGGCCATCGGTGGTCAGCAGGCCGGTGGTGAACGGGCCAATCGCCACCACATCGCCCCGGCCAAAACTGGGCAGCCACTTGAGCAGCACGGCAAACACCAGTATCAGCAAGATGCCGATCAGGAAGTTGGGCAGCGACACACCCAGCAGCGAGCCCGTCATCACCGCTTGCGACAGGAAACTGCCGCGCTTCAATGCTGCAAACACCCCCAGCGGGATGCCCAGCGCCAGGCCGATCAGCGCCGCCACCGCCGCCAGCTCCAGCGTGGCCGGAAACCGCTCGGCGATCAGCGACGAGACCTTGCGGCCCTGGCGCAGGCTGATGCCAAACTCACCCTGCACCGCGTTGGCTATGAAGTGGCTGAACTGCACGACAAAGGGCTGGTCCAGCCCCAGGTCGGCACGCAGTTGAACCCGCTGCTCTGGCGTGGCGTCCTGACCCAACAGATTGGTCACCGGATCACCGACAAACTGGAACAGCATGAAGGCGATAAACGCGACCGTGAGCATCACGATCATGGCCTGAAACAGGCGGCGAAGTACAAAGGCGAGCATTCAGGGCATGCACCAAGGCGGCGCAATCGGGCGGCAGTCCCTGATCATGCGCAAATTGCATGCCCGGCGCAAAAGGGGAAACACCCGGCACGGGCCCGGTCTGGGAGGATTGCGTGCAAAGAATTGATCGACGAAAAAAAATGGCGCTCCGAAGAGCGCCATTTTCCATTCGGTCTGCGGTGCTGGCTGGTCCTCAGACCCGCCGCACCGCGACGAACGCCAATTACTTCTTCATGGCGGACGCCGCACCAGCAGGCACCTGGCCCTTGGCGATTTCGCCCGACTTGACGGCATCCTTGGTGTCGGCCTTGACTTCAGCGCGGGGCTTGGTCGACTTGGCCTTCGGCGCGGTGTTTTCTTGGCCAGTGGCGATGGTGCCGGCCTTCTCGGCAGCCGCGGCTTCTTTCTTCACTTCGGCGCGGGCAGCGGTGGACTTGGCCTTGGGGGCGTCCGAACCCTGACCCTTGGCGATATCGCCGGCCTTGTTGGCAGAGGCGGCTTCGGCCTTGACTTCAGCGCGGGTGGTTTGCGCAAAAGCCGAAACAGCGAAGACTTGCGACGCGACAAAAGCGGTAACGAGGACGAGCTTGTTCATGGTATGACTCCTGAGAAATTGATGGGACAAAGAACCTGCAACGCAGGCCAGGGATTCGGCTTCTGATCTTGCGACCTGGTGCACCTTAGACGCTTGGGCAGGACATTCGGTTGACAGTGCATCGCATTGATTCCCCGACGACTGCAGTCGGGCGACCAAGAAAAATGCCGCCCAAAGGCGGCATTTCACAAACGTCAGTTCACGAACTCAGCCGGGTAGTCGGCCAAGCTCGCCAACATTAAAACGAGTGACGCACGCCGACACCGTAGCCGGTCGAGGTGAACCCGCCCTTGGCCAAGTCCGCAGCCGATGCAACACCATTCAGAATAATTGCCGACTTGCCGTCGTTCTGCAGGCGACCGTACTGTGTGTACAGCGCGGTGCGCTTGGACAGGTTGTAGATGTACTCCAAACCAAGCAGCTTCGCATTGTTGGCATCGATACCCGCACCCTTGGCGTCACCAGCCGAATAGGCCGCACGGAACTCACCCTGACCCATCGGCACGCTTGCACTGACGGAATAGGTGTCGTACTTCAGGCCACCGAACTTGCGCTCGTCCAAGAACCCCGTCAGTTTGAAGAAGCCAAAGTTGTACGAAGCACCGATATTTGCAGTTTTGTACTTGTCGGCTGCAGCCACATCGGTTTCGCTGTAACCCGCGGAGATGTCAAGCGGACCGGCAGCCCAACCCAGCCGACCACCAACATACTTGTTGCCCTTGACGCCTTCACCGGCGGCCACTTGGGCCGAGCCGTACAAACCACCCAAACCGCTCGGCAGGAAGTAGCCGATCATGTTGTTCGCACGGACCGCCGTGGTAGCACCGCTACCCAAATTGGCCACTGACGACGCATACAAGTTGACCGGGCTGCCAAAGCCGTTGGCGCCGTACGCGTCGAATGTCGCGATCGTCGAGAACGAGTTGGTGTAGTCGCGACCCAGGCGGATTTCGCCCATCTTGCTGGTCAGGCTAACGGTTGACCGGCGGGTAAAGTTGAAACCTGCCGGCGAACCGGTGTCGTTGGCCATGCCGCCTTCGAGCCAGAAGCTGGCCAGCAGACCGCCGCCCAAGTCTTCCGTGCCACGGAAGCCCAGACGGTTGCTGTTCAGCTGGTTGCTGTCCATCGACTTCAGGGTGGTGTTGCCGTTTTTCGTGTAGTTGGCGCTCAGGTCGACGACACCGAACAGGGTGACCGACGATTGAGCCGAGGCCGCGCCAGCGAAAGCGCCGAGAACGGCGACAGCGAGTAGTGACTTTTTCATGCAGCTATCTCCTAGGTTGAACAAGAGGTCCCGATCCCGTAAAAACCCTCACACCAGGAGCGGTGGGGGCCGGTCAGGCCAACCTCCTCATCGGAAGTTACGGCTATTGCACCAGAGGGGCGCCGCCCATGCAAAGGTTAGCGGCCAAAAAGGCCTAGACCTGTTGCCTGACAACAACGATGCCGGGTTGGCAGGCCTGCGCTATCCTCGGTCCATGACGCCCTTGGACCACTTGATCAGCAGCGCGGACGTGGCGCTGCGCACCCTCAGCCACAGCGCCCATGCGGCCCGCGCCATGCCGGTGCCAGCGCAAGCACCCGACGCAGAGGCCTTGTCTGTCGAGCAACGCCGCCTGTCCGGTGCGCTGATGCGCATCAACCATGTCGGCGAGGTGTGCGCCCAGGCTTTGTACGCCGCCCAGGCGCTGACAGCCCGCACGCCCGAGTTGCGCAGCCAGATGCAAGCCGCCGGCCGCGAGGAGACCGATCACCTGGCCTGGACCGAGCGACGCCTGACCGAGCTGGGCGGCCGCACCAGCCTGCTCAACCCCCTGTGGTACGCCGGTGCGTTTGCCATCGGTCTGGCCGCCGGCCGCGCCGGTGACCGCATCAGCCTGGGCTTTGTGGTCGAGACCGAGCGCCAGGTGGAGGCGCATCTGGCGGGCCATTTGCAGCGTTTACCCGAGCAGGACCTGGCATCACGCGCCGTGGTGGCGCAGATGAAAGACGACGAGGCGCGTCACGCCGAGCAGGCGCTGCAGGCTGGCGCCGCAGCAGTGCCGGCCCCGGTGCGCTGGCTGATGCGTGCTGCGGCCCGTGTGATGACCCGGACCGCGCACTACGTCTGACCGGGGTCAGGCGCCGACGATCTCGAAACTGGTGCTGATCTCGGCGGTCTTGCCCAGCATGACCGTGGCCGAGCAGTACTTCTCGTGCGACAACGCAATCGCCCGCGCCACCGTTGCCTCAGGCAGCTTGCGACCGCTTACCGTGAAGTGCAGGTTGATGCGGGTGAACACTTTCGGATCGGTCTCGGCGCGCTCGGCCTGAACCTTGACGGTGCAGCCGGTCACGTCCTGGCGGCCGCGCTTGAGGATCAGCACCACGTCGTAGGCGGTGCAGGCGCCCGCGCCGGCCAGCAATGTTTCCATAGGCCGGGGCGCCAAATTGCGGCCGCCGCCATCGGGCGCGCCATCCATCGTCAGCAGGTGGCCGCTGCCGGTCTCAGCGACAAAGCCCATGCCCGTGCCGGGCATCCAGTGAATCGTGCATTCCATCGAATTGATCCTTGAGGGTCGGCCGGCGGGTTGCGCCGACGCTGACGATTGTCCTGTGACACGCACCGGAACCGTGCCCCCGTGTCGCAAGCTCTGGGGCGGGCTCCCTAAGCCGGACGACCGCAATCATATTGCGATGCAGCATTTCAGGCGCTAGACTGCTTTTCATGGTTTTGTGGCTCGGCAAGAAGCGCGTCACTGACGGCAAGTTGTCTCCTCCACCTCCTGAAAGGGTGGATTCAACCCAGGGCGCAAGCCCTGGGTTTTTTTATGGGCGGCCCGCTATCATGCTGCGCCGCACCATACGGTGCCCCCCGAAGCCCCTGAGGCTGCCGACATGGCCCGCGCCAAGACAACCCACCCCGACTACCTGAAGAAGATCCTCACCGCGAAGGTCTATGACGTGGCCGTGGAAACCGGGCTGGACCCGGCCCGCAGCCTGTCGCGCCGGCTGGGCAACACGGTGCTGCTCAAGCGCGAGGACCAGCAGCCCGTCTTCAGCTTCAAGCTGCGTGGCGCCTACAACAAGATGGTGCACCTGCCGCCTGAGCAACTGGCGCGTGGCGTGATCTGTGCCTCAGCGGGCAACCATGCCCAAGGCGTGGCGCTGTCGGCCAAGAAGCTGGGCTGCCGTGCGGTGATCGTGATGCCGGTGACCACGCCCAAGCTCAAGATCGACGCCGTGCTGGCCTTGGGCGGCGAGGTGGTGCTGCACGGCGACAGCTTCACCGATGCCCACGGCCATGCGCTGGGCCTGCAAGAGGTGCAAGGGCTGGTCTTTGTGCACCCGTTCGACGACCCGGACGTCATCGCCGGCCAGGGCACGATCGCGATGGAGATCTTGCGCCAGCACCAGGGCACGATCGACGCCATCTTTGTCGCGATTGGCGGCGGCGGGCTGATCTCGGGTGTGGCGTCCTACATCAAGGCGGTGCGGCCCGAGATCCTGGTGATCGGCGTGCAGACCCGCGACTCAGACGCGATGTTGAGGTCCGTCAGGGCCGGCAAACGCGTGACGCTGAGCGATGTGGGCCTGTTCTCGGACGGCACGGCCGTCAAGCTGGTGGGCGAAGAAACCTTTCGCCTGACCCGAAAGCTGGTGGACGATTTTGTGGTGGTCGACACCGACGAGGTCTGCGCCGCGATCAAGGACGTGTTCCAGGACACCCGCAGCATCCTGGAGCCCGCTGGCGCCTTGGGTGTGGCGGCCATCAAGCAGTACGTGGCCCAGCACAAGCTCAAGGGCAAGACCTTTGTCGCGATCACCTGCGGCGCCAACATGAACTTCGACCGCCTGCGCTTTGTGGCCGAGCGGGCCGAGTTTGGCGAGCAGCGCGAGGCACTGTTCGCGGTGACGATCCCCGAAGAGCGCGGCTCGTTCAAACGCTTTTGCGAGTTGCTGGGGCCGCGTGCGGTGACCGAGTTCAACTACCGCATGTCGGACACCACGGTGGCCCATGTCTTTGTCGGCGTGGCCATCGCCAAGCGCGACGAGGCCGACAAGATCGAGCGCAATTTTGTGCGCCACGGCTTTGCCACCGTCAACCTGACCGACGATGAACTGGCCAAGGAACACGTGCGCCACATGGTGGGCGGGCGGGTGGGTGGCCAGTCCGGCCTGGCGGCGGACGAGCGGCTGTTCCGCTTTGTCTTCCCCGAGCGGCCGGGCGCGCTGATGCGCTTTCTCTCCAGCATGCACCCGGGCTGGAACATCAGCCTGTTCCACTACCGCAATCAGGGCGCGGACTACGGCCGCATTCTGGTCGGCATCCAGGTGCCCCCGGGTGACGACGCCGCCTTCAGCGCGTTTCTCACCGCCTTGGCCTACCCCTGCACCGAAGAAACTGGCAACCCGGTGTATCAGTTGTTCCTGCGCTGAGCTGTCCTGCCTACACTGGATCTCATGTCGCTCATCGCCACCACCGCCAACCCGCTGCTGGAACAAGCCCTGCTGCACAAGCTGCACCGGCGCGAGCAGGTGCAGGGCGGGCTGGGTGAACTCGAGCCTGTGGCGGTCCGCCTGGGCCTGCTGCAGCACTCGCTGAAACCGCGCTTCCGTGAGCCTCAACTGGTGCTGTTCGCAGCCGACCACGGCCTGGCGGTGGACGGCATCCACGCCGGGCCGGGCCGCCAGACCGACGAAATGGTGCAGCAGGTGCTGGCCGGGCAGTTGCCGGTGGCGGTGTTCGCCCGGCTCCAGGGTGTTGCGCTGTCGGTTGTCGATTGCGGGGTGGCCGTCAAGCTGCCGCCCCATGAGCGCCTGATCCAGCGCAAGATCGCCCACGGCACCCGCAATGCCCGGGTCGGCAATGCGATGAGCCTGGAGCAGGCGCATGCCGCCATCCGTGCCGGCATGGAGATCGGCGACAACCTGCGGGGCAACCTGATGGCCTGTGCCGGGCTGGGCGTGGGGTCGCATGAGAGCGCGGCGCTGGTGCTGTCGCGGCTGACCGACACCCCCGTGCGCGAGCTGATGGTCAGTGGCCCGCAGATGAACCCCGACCTGCTGGCGCACCTGATGATCGTGGTGCAAGGCGCACAAGGCCGGCACCGTGAGATCACCGACGCGGTCGAGGTGTTGGCCGCGTTTGGCGGTTTCGAGACGGCCGTGATGGTGGGGGCGATGCTGGTGGCCGCCAGCAAACGGCACCTGATCATGGTCGATGGCATTGCCGCTTGTGCGGCGCTGTTGGTGGCGTCGCGCATTGCGGAATCAGTCGTCGATTACTGCGTTTTTTGCCGCAGCCAGGCCCACCACGGCCTGGACCGGGCGCTGTCGCTGTTCCAGGCCAGCGCCCTGCTGGAGTTGGGGCTGGACACCACCGACGGCGCCGGCGCCTGCCTGTCCTGGCCGCTGGTCGGCAGCGCTGCGGCCCTGCTGACCGAACTGGGTGAGGCCGATGACGGCCTGTCGCAGCCGGCCGGCATCGACCCACCGGTGATCCAGAGCCTGTACGACGCCAACAACCCGACGGTGCCCGGCCTGCCCTGACGCTGGGCTACAGCACAGCAAAACGGCCGCCCGAAGGCGGCCGCTGTTCCTCGAACCCGGATCGGGCTTGCGCTGGGATGCTCAGGCTGAAAAGCTGGAGCCGCAACCGCAGGTGGTGGTGGCGTTGGGGTTCTTGATCACGAACTGCGCACCTTGCAGGTCTTCTTTGTAGTCGATCTCGGCGCCGGCCAGGTACTGCAGGCTCATCGCGTCGATCAGCAGCGTGACCCCGTTTTTGCTCATCTGGGTGTCGTCCTCGTTGACCACCTCGTCGAAGGTGAAGCCGTACTGGAAGCCCGAGCAACCACCACCCTGCACAAAAACACGCAGTTTGAGCTCGGGGTTGCCCTCTTCGGCGACCAGATCAGCGACCTTGGCCGCGGCGCTGTCGGTGAAGACCAGCGGCGGCGGCATGTCGATGTCGGCAAGGTCTTGGGTGGCAAAGGTTTCGGCAACAGCGTTCATGGTCACTCCAGCAGGTAGGGCGGCGCCTGGACCGACCCGTCGGTACAGGCATCAAAGATCAAAGAGACATCACAAAGATGCGGCCAATGGCCACAAACCCAAGCGAATTTGCCACGGATAGTCCCACGACAGGGCTTGACCTTGCGGCCGGTCCGGTCTTGCAAGGCTTCAAGCCACAAAAAAAGGCCGCTCGTGAGCGGCCCTTGGCAGACGGACAGATCCGCCCGATCCCACTTTAGCGCTTGCTGAACTGCTTACGGCGACGCGCGCCGTGCAGGCCAACCTTCTTGCGCTCAACCTCGCGGGCGTCACGGGTGACAAAGCCCGCGCGGCTCAGGTCAGGCTTGAGGGTCGCGTCGTAGTCGATCAGCGCGCGGGTGATGCCGTGGCGCACCGCGCCGGCCTGGCCCGATTCACCGCCACCCCGCACGTTGACCTTGATGTCGAACGCCATCTCGTTGTTCGTCAGCAGCAGCGGCTGCTTGACGATCATGATCGAGGTCTGGCGGCCGAAATAGTCGGTCACCGGCTTGCCGTTGACCATGATCAGGCCTTCGCCGCGCTTCATGAAGACACGGGCCACCGACGATTTGCGGCGGCCGGTGCCGTAGTTCCAATTACCGATCATCACCGCTCCTTAGATTTCCAGCGCTTTGGGCTGCTGGGCGGTGTGCGGATGCACTGCACCGGCATACACCTTCAGCTTCTTGATCATCGCGTAGCCCAGCGGCCCCTTGGGCAGCATGCCCTTGACAGCCTTCTCGATCGCGCGGCCGGGGTGCTTGGCCTGCATGTCCTTGAAGGTGGTGGCATGGATACCGCCCGGGTAGCCCGAGTGGCGGTAGTAGATCTTGTCTTCGGCTTTGTTGCCGGTGACACGAATCTTGTCGGCGTTGACGATGATGATGAAGTCACCGGTATCGACGTGAGGCGTGTAAATGGCCTTGTGCTTGCCACGCAAACGGAGTGCCACTTCGCTGGCAACACGTCCGAGCACCTTGTCGGTGGCGTCAAGCACAAACCACTCGTGCGTCACTTCGGCCGGTTTGGCGCTGAAGGTCTTCATGAGAGTCTTTCGGGTTGGCCGGTGCCCACCATGGGCGCCGTACCGGCAATGGCACTGCGGTGCTTCGGAGCCTGAAACCTCGGAACCGCTTATCAGGGCGACCTCTCGGTGTTCTCTATCAACTCCTCAGGCCCAGCCGTCAGAAGGTGACGACACCGCTGCAAAGCAGCTATCGCCTATTTTCAGAGACCAAACCGTCACACCACCCCTCCATCAGTAGGGCAGCCGAACATTGTAGCTTTTTTCGACCGGCGCGGGGCGCTGCCGCTCAAGCGCAAAGGCGCATTGTCCGACAGCAGGCTTCCTGAACTTGCCGTAGTATCCGGGTTTTTACCTACTCAACAGGTCAACGCCATGCCTACGTCTGCTCCCCAGCCCTCCGCCGCCCCTGCTGCCCAGAGCGCCGCTACGTCGGCCGCACCGCAGAAAGCTGCTCATCCGGCCTGGATCCCGATCCGGTCACTGTCACCCAGTCACCGCGCGCTGATCCTGAGTCACCTGACTGAACTGCCCGAGCGGGACCGCTACCTGCGTTTTGGCTACACCGCCACCGATGAGCAAATCGGCCGCTATGTCGACAGTTTGAACTTCGAGCGCGACGAGGTCTTCGGTGTCTTCAACCGGCGCCTCGACCTGATCGCGCTGGCGCACCTGGCCTACCCGAACGCCGACGCCCCGGGCCCGCAGGCGGCAGAGTTCGGCGGGTCTGTGTCCGCCCATGCACGGGGCCGCGGCTATGGTGGCCGATTGTTCGAGCACGCCATGCTGCATGCACGCAACCGCGGGCTGGACAGCCTGTTCATCCATGCCCTGAGCGAAAACACCACCATGCTGCGCATCGCCCGCAAGGCAGGCGCCAAAGTCGAGCGGGCGGGCAGCGAAACCGACGCCTACCTGCGCCTGCCCCAAGACACGCTGGCGTCGCAAATGGAACAGTGGGTGGGCGACGGTGCCGCCGAAATCGATTACCGCTTCAAACAACAGGCCCATATCGTCGATGCGGTGCTGGGCGCGATCACCGAAGTAAAGGCTGGCATCGGCAAGACGCCAGGCAAGGCAGACAGGGACTGAATCAGGGCAGGCTGAACCGGCCCGCCGGCCTGAACGGTGACCCCCCAAACCGGCCGCAAGGTAATATCGGATCGACCGGCTTTGTCATTTTTGCGTGTTGCTTCCGGGTGTCGGCGACAGGCATGCGCATCACCCGCGCGGCAAGTTCCATGCAGCAGTCTCTCCCCTGGCTCGTCGCGACCGTGGCGATCCTGCTCCTGGCCGGCGTGGCGACACTGTGGCTGCTGATGCGCCGCACAAGGCCGCCTGCCCCCGGCCCCCAACCCTTGCCGGTGGAGTGGGATTTGCTGCCGCGGCCCGTCTTCACCGCGGACGAGCGCCGCCTCTACCGCTTGCTGCGCGACGCGCTGCCGCACCATTTGGTGCTGGCCAAATTGCCGCTGGTGCGCTTTTGCCAGCCCAGCGACCCGAAGCGGGTGCGCTACTGGTACGACATGCTGGGCAGCACGCAAGTCGGTTTTGTGGTGTGCAGCGCCAACGGCCGGGTGCTGGCGGCCATCGACCTGGCCTACGACGCTGGCGGGCTGCCAGCGCGCGCCACCCGCATCAAACAATCGGTGCTGGGCGCCTGCCGGGTGCGCTACCTGCGCTGCCAGGCCGACCACCTGCCGTCCATCCCTGAGCTGCAGTTGCTGGTGCCGCAGCAAACCAACGCCTCGCGCGGACCGCTGCCCGCCCACGGGTCCAGCGCCATGCCCGGCGCCACGGCCCGCCCGGTGGCCGCCAGTGCCGTTCAGCCCAACGCCCGACGTCGCGAGCGCACCACGCTGTGGCAGGAATCCACCGCGTTTTCCGACTCGTTCTTCTCGTCGAACCGCGGTTTCGATACCGGTCACGGCGAATTGTCGGACCCGGCCGGCGGCACCCAGCCTGCTATGGTGGGCGATGCCCTGCCGTCGCCACCTTTGCGCCACTGAGCCCTGCCTGGCCCCGCCCGGAGACCGGGCTTGACCCCCGACCTGCCGTCAGCCCACCCGTTCGACCGCCTCACGCCCCAGGCGGTGCTCGACGCGCTGGACGCTGTGGGCCAGCGCGGTGACGGCCGGCTGCTGCAACTCAACAGCTATGAGAACCGGGTGTTTCAGGTGATGTTGGAGGACGGCGGCGCGGTGGTGGCCAAGTTCTACCGGCCGGGCCGCTGGACCGATGAACAGATCGCCGAAGAGCACCAGTTCGCTGCTGAATTGACCGCTGCCGAGGTGCCGGTGGTCGCACCACTGCCGCTGTCCGGTGGGCCGCACAGCGGCCCGACCCTGGCCCACGCCACGGTGGACGGTGAGCCATTCCGGCTGGCGGTCTACCCGCGCCGGTCGGGCCATGGCCCGGAACTGGACGACCCGGACACGCTGCGCTGGCTGGGCCGCTTCATCGCACGTCTGCATGCCGTGGGCGAGCAGCGGCCGTTCCAGCACCGGCGCACGCTGGATGCCGACACCTTTGGCCATGCGCCGATGGCGCGTTTGCTGGCCATGGACATCATCCCGCCAGCCCAACTGAATGGCTGGCGCGATACCTGCGGCCAGGCGCTGGCGGCGGTGGACGCGGCACTGGCCGCCCACCCGGCGCAACACCTGCGCCTGCACGGCGACTGCCACCCCGGCAACATCCTGTGGCGCGATGTCGAAGGGGGCCAAGGCGGCCCGCACATCGTCGACCTGGACGACGCGGTGATGGGCCCCGCCATCCAGGACCTGTGGATGTTGCTGTCCGGCAGCCCGGACGCGATGCAGGTCCAGCTGGCCGCCGTGCTGCAGGGCTACCGCCAGTTTCGAGACTTCGACAACACCGAGTTGGCGCTGATCGAGCCGCTGCGCACCTTGCGCATGGTCCACCACAGCGCCTGGCTGGCCGAGCGCTGGGACGACCCGGCCTTCCCGGTCGCGTTTCCGTGGTTTGGTGGCGCCGGCTACTGGGGTCAGCAGACCACCCAGCTGCGCGAGCAGATCGAGTTGATGGCCCAGCCGCCACTGGCGCTGGGCGGGCCGGACTGGGCAGCCCAGCCCAGCCCCATCAGGCGCTGAGCAGCTTGGTCACCCGCGCCACATAGGCCGCCGGGTCGTCGAGCTGGCCGCCCTCGGCCAACATCGCCTGGTCGAACAGGATGTTGGCCAGGTCGTCGAAACGGCCGGCATCGGCTGCCCCATCGGCACCCTCGGCCCCCAGCGCCGCCAGCTTCTTGACCATCGCGTGCTCGGGGTTCACCTCCAGGATCGGCTGGCTCTTGGGCGCGCTCTGGCCGGCCTGCTTGAGCATGCGGGCCAGGTGGCCGCTCATGTCGCCCTCTTCCACCACCAGACAGGCGGGTGAATCGACCAGTCGGGTGGTGACGCGCACATCCTTGGCCCGGCCTTCCAGCGCCGCCTTGAGCTTGTCCAGCGTGGGCTTGAAGCTCTCTGCCGCGGCTTCGGCCTGCTGCTTCTCGGCCTCGTCTTGCAGCGTGCCCAGGTCCACTGCGCCCTTGGCCACGCTTTGCAGCGGCTTGCCTTCAAACTCGTAGAGGTGGCTGAGCATCCACTCATCGACCCGGTCGATCAGCAGCAGCACCTCGATGCCCTTTTTCTTGAAGATCTCCAGCTGCGGGCTGGACTTGGCGCCGGCCAGGGTGTCGGCGGCGATGACGTAGATCGCCTCCTGGCCTTCTTTCATGCGCGACAGATAGTCGGCCAGCGACACGCCCTCGTCGGCGTGGGTGGACGCAAAGCGGAACAGCTTGGCCAGGCGCTCGCGGTTGGCGTGGTCCTCGCCGATGCCCTCTTTGAGCACCGCGCCAAACTCGCCCCAGAACTTCAGGTACTTGGCGCGGTCGTCCGACGAGTCACTGTCGGCGAGTGATTCGAGCATGCCCAGCACCCGCTTGGTCGAGCCCTCGCGGATCGCCTTGACGTCACGGCTCTCCTGCAGCAACTCGCGGCTGACATTGAGCGGCAGGTCGGCCGAGTCGATCACGCCCTTGACGAACCGCAGGTACACCGGCATCAGCGCTTCGGCGTCGTCCATGATGAAGACCCGCTTGACGTAGAGCTTGACGCCACCGCGCTTGTCGCGGTTCCACATGTCCATCGGCGCCTTGGCCGGCACGTACAGCAGCTGGGTGTACTCGCTGCGGCCCTCGACCCGGTTGTGGGTATAGGCCAGCGGCGGGTCGGAGTCGTAGCTGATCTGCTTGTAAAAATCCTGGTACTCGGCGTCGGTGATCTCGCTCTTGGGCCGGGCCCACAGTGCTGCCGCCTTGTTGACCGTCTCCCACTCGTCCTTCTTGACCTGCTTGGAGCTCTCCGAGTCCCACTCCTCCTTTTGCATCAGGATCGGCAGCGATATGTGGTCTGAGTACTTGCTGATGATGGACTTGAGCTTCCAGGTCGAAAGGAACTCGCTCTCGTCATCACGCAGGTGCAGGATGACGTCGGTGCCGCGGGTGGCGCGGGTGATGTTCTCCAGCTCGTACTCGCCGGTGCCTTCGCTGGTCCAGCGCACCCCGTCGGTTTCGGGCGCGCCGGCGCGGCGGGTCTCCACCGTGATGCGGTCGGCCACGATGAAGCCCGAGTAAAAGCCCACGCCAAACTGGCCTATCAGGTTGGCGTCCTTCTTCTGGTCGCCTTCCAGCTTGGCCATGAACTCGCGTGTGCCGCTCTTGGCGATGGTGCCCAGGTGCGAAGCGGCCTCCTCGGCGCTCATGCCGATGCCGTTGTCGCGGATCGTCAGGGTCTTGGCCTCGGCGTCGAAAAACACCCGCACTTCCAGGTCGGTCTGGCCCTCGTAGAGCGCGTTGTTGTCCAGCGCCTCGAAACGCAGCTTGTCGCAGGCGTCCGACGCATTGGAGATCAACTCGCGCATGAAGATCTCCTTGTTGGAGTACAGCGAGTGGGTGACGAGGTGCAGGATCTGCTTGACTTCGGCCTGGAAGGCGTGGGTTTGCTTGGTCATGGTGGCGGTCGCTCAGGGAGTTGTTCGGAGGTAGCCCGAAGCGCGCCGGCTGACAGCCAGGCACTTGGCGGGATAACAACAACATTTTGGGGCCAAGGCCCCGGCTTTCAAGCCCGGCCGCGTGTGCGGGCGCATGGCTACCCGCACCTGCGGCCGGCTACACGGCCCACCCGGCACTGATGCGGATCAGCCCGACGGTCCGGCGCTGGCGGCATGATGGCGCGCATGACACTGGCCGATGAACTGCTGTGCTTGATCGAACAACGCCTGGGGGACGGGCCGGTGCCGCGTGTCCGGGCGGTGCACCTGCCGCCCTGGCCGGGCAACGGCAGCAGGG
>JBBRZR010000054.1:0-16595 GCA_038236495.1 Burkholderiales bacterium | reverse complement strand
TGTCCGCGCATGGCTACCTCGGCCGCAACGTCGCCAAGCTCAGCAGCGATGAGATCGACGCGGCCCGCGACGGCCGTTCGAGCGACCCGCGTGCTGCCGCTGCGCTGCGCTTCGCCCGCCGCGTCGCCGAAGCGCACGGCCGGGTCTCCGACGCCGACCTCGCAGCGCTGCGCGAAGCCGACTTCGACGATGGCGCCGTGATCGAGATCGTCGTGACCGTGGCCCTCAACGTGCTGACCAACTACGTCAACAACGTGGCCCAGACCGACATCGACTTTCCGAAAGTCACCGCCCGGATCGCCGCATAAGCGACCGCGCAAGGCGGCCCAGCCACCATCAGACAACCGAAGGATTCACCATGAATAGAAATCTCTTTCGCCACACTGTCATGGTGTCGCTGATCTCGGCCGCCGTGCTGACGCTGATGGCGGCTCCGGCCATGGCACAAGACGCGATGGCCATGCCGGCACCCGTTGCAGCGACCGTGTCGTACAGCAGCATCCAGGTCGACGGCCTGAAGATTGCCTACCGCGAGGCGGGCGACCCCAAAAACCCGAAGCTCGTGCTGTTGCACGGCTTGCCTGCGGGCTCGCACCAATACCGCGACTTGATCCGCTCGCTGGCGGGCAAGTTTCACGTCATCGCGCCAGACTACCCCGGCTTCGGCGAAAGCGACATCCCCGACCCTGCCAAATACAGCTACAGCTTCGACGGCATCTCCAGCGTCGTGGAACACTTCCTCCAGGCGAAGGGCTTCGACCACTACGGCCTGTTCGTGCAGGACTACGGCGGCCCGGTGGGCTTTCGGATCGTCGGTCGCAACCCGAAAGCGCTGGACTGGCTGATCATCCAGAACAGCAATGCCTACGAGGTCGGCTTCACCGCCGCATGGGATGGGTTTCGCGGTGCACTCTGGAAGAACCGCTCGCCGGAGACCGAAAAGCCGCTGGCCGGCTTCCTGACCAAGGAGGCCATCAAAGGCATCTATCTGCACGGCGCCGAGAAGCCCGAACTGATCAGCCCCGACAACTGGGAGTCGGATGCAGCCTACATGCAGCGCCCCACCGCCGTGCGCGTCAACCTCGACCTGTTCTACGACTACCGCACCAACGTCGATCTCTACCCGAAGTGGCAGGCGTTCCTGCGCACGAATCAGCCCAAGACGCTGATCTTCTGGGGCCAGACCGACGTCTTCTTCACGCCGGCTGGCGGTGACGCCTTCCTGAAGGACCTGCCCAAAGCAGAGATGCATCGCCTGAAGGCCGGGCACTTCGCGGTCGAGGACCACCTCGACTACATCTCTAGCCAGATGCAGCGCTTTTATGCCGAGAAGGTTGCAGCTGAGATGAAGGTGGCCGTGGTCACAGGCAAGTAGCCCAGCACCTCGGTCAACGACCTCCCGCCCGAGCAAGGCGGGAGGCTCATACGCATTGCGAAGGACACCATGATGAGCGCACTCCCTGAAACGTATCGCCCACCCTTGCCACCGTTCACGCGCGAGACCGCGGCGCAGAAGGTTCGCATGGCCGAAGACGCATGGAACAGCCGGGACCCGGTCAAGGTCGCGATGGCCTACACGCCGGGCAGCCAGTGGCGCAACCGCACCGAGTTCCCACGCGGTCGCGAGAGCATCGTTCAGCTGCTGCAGCTGAAGTGGGGACGTGAACTGGACTACCGTCTGATCAAGACATTGTGGGCTCACGACGGCAATCGCATCGCCGTTCGCTTTGCCTATGAATGGCACAACGATATCGGCACCTGGTTCCGCTCCTATGGCAATGAAAACTGGGAGTTCGACGAGCACGGCTTGATGGCCAGCCGCCACGCCAGCATCAACGACTTGCGTATCAGTGAGACCGAGCGCAAGTTCCGCTGGCCGTTGGGACGGCGGCCCGACGATCACCCGGGGCTCAGCGAGCTGGGCTTGTAGCGCCCCCTGCTCACTCATCTACAGAAAGCGCCGCGCGGCATCTTCGAGTTTTCCAGCCTCGTCGATCAGCAGCCCCGCCTCTGTGCGTACGAATGCTTGACCGGCCTGCCACTGGTCGTCACTGTCGAACAAGCGCGGTTTCTGATCGTCGTTCACAGCCGCGGGGCAGCTTGACTCATCGATGCAGGGCACGGTGGTGGGCGACAATTACCCTGGCCGGCGTGCCCTCGGTTGTCGCGCTGTTGAAGACGCAGCGCAACGCCATTGACAATGAGATTTCACGGTTGCCCGAGAGCTGAGACTGTCCGGCCAGGCCCTCGGCAGGTCAAGCAGTTGGACTGTACGAGCGTAGGCGGCATGGGGTGCGGCTCGACGGGGTCGACGCGGACCTCGCCAACGTCTTTCACTGTCTCGGTCTGGCGCCAGATCAGGCTGTCAGCGCAAACGGTGCGCCTGCGGCGGGTTGGCTCGGGCTTGCACGACCGTCGCCAGCTTGATCGCCATCATCAGGGCCGCGTGTCGGCACGGTTCGGTGTGCTCACTCGGCGCGGTCCGACTTGGCCGATCAGAGGCTCTGCGCCAGATGCACCGACCGGACGATCTCGCCCAAACCCTCTTTCACGCCGTCGCCAGGGTCGATCATCAATCCGCAGAAGTGCTGCAACAGGGTTCCGCCTTTGACCCTCGACGACGAGGCATGTTTCAATCCCCAGGTGGGTATACGGCCCAGAAACCTCCCGGCCCCGGCTACGTCGGATGCCGCCGGTAAGGGCCGCTCCCGGCATGCGCGTCGAGATGCATCAACTATGCATACGGCGGGTAGGTGATGACCGATCCGTCGACCCGCGCAAATAGGGTTAATTTGTGCGTTTGCAGACGGGTCGGGCTGACGATTTCTTCAACGTCCACGCCGCGCACGACGAGCGCATCGGCGATCAGTGAGCGGTGGCAGCGCCACGGCACCGCTTCGGCGCACATCAACGCAATCCGTTGCTGATCGGCCAGAGCCATGACCCAAAACAAGTTTTCGGCAAACTCTTGGGTCTGCATGTAGTCGGCATAGCCTCGAAACGACGTGTTGCGCCATCCCGAGTTCGGCGATTCGGGGCCGGTCGGGCGAAAGCCGCCGAGGCCTTCTGCATGCGCGTAGGCGATGCCGAACGGCGCCAGCGTTTCGGGCAGCGTGTCGCGGTTGTACTGCGGGTTGTGGCGCGAGCGTGGCACGGTTCGCACATCGACCAGCGTGGTGATCCCGTGTCCGGTCAGCATATCGATGAACGCCGATACCGGCCGCGTCGAATGGCCGATCGTGAAAGCAACCCGCGGCGAGTCGGTGGCGGCTTTCATCTCGGCTACCTGTATCGCTGCGTCGGCGGGGCGCCGAGCGACGGTGGCAGACGCAGCCGCGAGCGGCACCGGCCGCTCAGCCGACAAGGACCTGCTGAACCCGGCGCTGCAACATCGGCACGAGCGCTTGCTCAAACCAGGGATGGCGCTGAAACCAGGCGGTGTTGCGCGGCGACGGGTGTGGCAGGGGGATGTCATCGGGCCCATAGTCCTTCCACCTTCGCAGGGTTTCGGTCAACGTCGACTGGCGCCGCGCGCCAAGGAAATGGCGCTGCGCATGCAGACCGATCAGCAACGTCAGCTCGATGTGCGGCAGCTGCTTCAGCAGTGGGTCGAGCCACAACGCCGCACATTCGCGCCGCGGCGGTAGATCGCCGCCTTTGCCGCGCCCTGGGTAGCAGTAGCCCATTGGAATGATGGCGATCTGCGAGTCGTCGTAGAACGTTGCTGCGTCAACGCCCATCCAAGAGCGCAGCCGCGCGCCGCTGGCGTCGTCCCACGGAACCCCACTGGCGTGAACCCGTGCGCCGGGCGCTTGGCCAACGATGAGGACGCGCGCACCCGCACCGACTTGCAGCACCGGGCGGGCGCCGAGCGGCAAACTCTCCTCGCAAACGCGACAGGCGCGCACAGCCTTCAACAACGTCGGCAGCGTTCGATACAGCGTGATCGGCGCTGACGCGGATGCCGTTGCGGCAATCTTCTGATTCATGTGATGCTGCGTTTTTTCATCATGCCAATGTACTCGCGCCCTGTCTCTGGTCACGATGACATGGCCATCGGGTACCGATGGCCCAATTCAGCACGGTAAAGCCCCCTTTGATGAGCGGCAGCAGCGGCAGCAACAAAGTCGCATCCGTCAGTTTGAGGTTGAGCAGCGAGCCGGCCGGTGTCGGGATCGCCATGGCGCCCCTGTTGATCCAATGCATCGGCGTCAGGTCGCTCGGCGCGAGCCGGAAAAAGATGCCGCGGTAGAGGTCGCGTCGCTGACGGGTTCACCCGCCATATCACGCAGCTCCCGACGCAAGATTTTGCCAAGGTTGCTCTTGGGCAGACGTTGGCTGCGGAACTCCACGACCTTGGGCACCTTGTAGCCGGTCAGGTGCTGCCGGCAATGGTCCAGCAAGGCTTGTGCGGTCAGGGCCGGATCGTGCTTCACCACGACGATCTTCACGACCTCGCCGGACTTCTCGTCCGGTGCACCGATTGCCGCGACCTCGGCCACGCCGGGGTGCAGCGCGACAACATCCTCGATCTGGTTCGGAAACACCTTGAAGCCCGACACCACGATCATGTCCTTCTTGCGGTCCGTCATCGTGAAGCAGCCGCGCTCATCCACGAACCCCATGTCTCCGGTGCGCAGCCAGCCCTGCTGGGTAAACACCTTCTCGGTCTCGTCGGGACGGTTCCAGTACCGCGACATGACCTGTGGGCCGCGTACGCAGATCTCTCCGACCTCGCCGATCCCGACTTCGTTGTCGCCTTCGTCGAGGACGCATACCTGCGTCGACGGCAACGGCATGCCGATCGTACCGGTCCATTCTTCGATATTGAGCGGATTGGAAGTCACGCCTGGCGAGGCTTCGGTCAAGCCGTAGGATTCGATGATCGACACGCCAGTCGCCTTCTTCCACCGCTCGGCCACCGAGCGCTGCACGGCCATGGCCCCGGCATTGGCCATCTTCAGGCTGCGCGTCTCCACCTCGGCGAACTCCGGTGAATCGAGCAGCGCCCGGTACAGCGTATTGACGCCGATGATGACCGTGAAGGGGTGCGCTTTGAGATCGTGAATGAGGGCGTGCATGTCCCTCGGATCGGTAACCAGGATGGTGTGCGCACCGATCTGCATGAACACGAGGCACGAGTTCAGCGCGTAGACGTGATACAGCGGCAACGGACAGACGAAGACCTCCTTGCCGTCCAGCAGATCATGGGCGATCCACGCCCCCAGCTGCTGCAGGTTCGCGACCATGTTGCCGTGCGTCAACACTGCGCCCTTGGGCACGCCTGTCGTGCCGCCGGTGTACTGCAAGAAGGCCACGTCGTCGTGATTCAGCGGCACGTCGTCCAAGGCTTGCGCATGTCCCGCGCGCAAGGCTGCATTGAACTCGATGGTGTGGGCTATCTTCCATTTCGGCACCGACTTCTTCACGTACTTGACCATCACGTTGGTCAGCATCTCCTTGACCGCCGGGAACATGTCGCCGACCTCGGTGGTGATGACGGTCAGGTTCAGCGGTGGGTCGCTGGCCAGCACTTTCTGCAGGGTGTGGGCGAAGTTCTCCAGCACCACGATAACCAGCGCGCCGGAGTCCTTGAGCCGACGTTCCAGTTCGTTCGCGGTGTACTGCGGGTTGATGTTCACCACCACCAGGCCGGCCCGCAGCACGCCGAACAGCGCCACTGGATACTGCAGCAGATTGGGCATCATGATCGCCACGCGGTCGCCCTTGCGCAGGCCGCGCGACTTTTGCAGGTAGGCGGCAAAGTTGCGGCTCAGCCGGTCGAGATCGTCATAGGTGATCGACTCGCCCATGTTGCTGTAGGCGGGCAACGCGCCGAAGCGCTGGCGGCTGCGTTGCAGCACGTCACTGAGCGAGGCGAACTGATTCACGTCCACCTCGGCCGGAATGCCCTGCGGGTAGTGCCTCAACCAGGTCCGTTCCATGCCGACCCTTCGTTGTGCCAATCAGTGAACTGCCTTCGATCACGCGCCGGTTGTACTCCACTGCCACCACTGCGCCGTGCTGTTGCGCTACCCCGCCACACGGCGGGCGTCAAGAAGCGCAGGTGCGAATGCGCCGGCGACCACTTCATCACGCCGCGCCTCCGCCATCTGGCCGACCGACTTGAATGCACCTGGGATAGCGCTTGTTCCGCCTGGGTCAATCGCCTGATTGGCAGGGTCGATTTCTCCAACGCGGCTGAACCATCGCAGTCTATTCGCCTGCGTTGGCAAGTCAACGCCAGACCGTATGACGGTTGAAGCGAACCGCCCTACAAGGGGCCTCAGCGTCACGGATTCAGGTCACCGTCTGCGGGTTCGAGCACGCAAGAAAGGCCGGCATGGTTCGCATTCTGGCGTCGATTTATGCCGCCTTCGTGCTTGGCTTGGCTGTCGCGCGGGGCTTCGACGCAACCGCAGCACTCGGTGCCGTGTAGCGGGGCCACTTCGGCTGCGTCTCCAGGCTTACCGACTGCCACTTCGGATGGTTGCCCGGCGATTCCTGCAGGTCAACCAGATGACGCTCGAAGCAGGCCAGCGTCTGGCTCAGCATCGCGGACAGGCCGGGCGTCTTGTGCTCGCGCGCGACCAGCACCGCGTCGGCGAGCCATGGCCCTTGAGCTGGCGGCGCGGGACTGCACCTTGTTTGCTGGCCCAACGCTGCCTGCGCCGATCACTGCGCCGTCACCGACGGTGACTCCCGGGAGGATGATGGCCCCGCCACCGATCCAGACGTTGCGTCCGATACGGATCGGGCGGCCGAATTCGAGGCCCGCCTCTCGCTCTGCGGCATTCCTGGGATGGTCTGCCGTCAATATCTGAGCGTTCGGGCCGATTTGGGTGAGGTCACCGATCGACACTTCCACAACGTCCAGAATGACGCAACCGAAATTCAAGAACACAACGGTGCCCAGGCTGAGATTGAAGCCGTAGTCGCAGTGGAAAGGCGGCCGGATGGTCGAGTCGGGCCAGCCGACGCGAGCCGTTCTACCAGCAGCCGATGTCTTGAAAGCAGGGACGGGCATCCACATGACAGCCGGAATCGTTCGCAACTCGATTGCCCGGGACAACGGCAGTGCAGGAATCGCGCTGGGGTTTGTTTCGGTGCTGCGCAACGCACTCGACCACAACAAGGTAGGCCTCGCGGCTGCAAACGGCACCGCGTACACCGCCTCACATCCCGAATGTGCATCGCGCGCGGAAGGCACATACTCCAGCGATGAACGACCCGACAGCCGCCCCCGCCACCGCCACCGATCCCATCCGCAGCTTGAGCCCGGGCTGGCAGCAGATCGTGATGGTCTGCAAGGCCTGCGAGAAGCGCAGCAATGGGCCCAAGAAGTTCGGTGCCAAGAAGGTGGCGCGGGCGCTGTTGCTGGCGCTGCGCCAGGCGGGGCAGCCCAAGACGCGTACCGTGCAAACCAGCTGTCTGGGGCTGTGCCCCAAGCGGGCGGTGGCCGTGGCGGCCTGCGCGCCCGGCGGCGCGGTCCATGTGATCGCGTGGCACAAGCGCGTCGATGCGGGTGAGGCCTGGCGTGTTTTGTTCGGCGTGGCCATTGCTGCTGATCCCGGGGTGCCCGCCCATCGGGCGCCGCGCTAGACCGCCACAGGTGGCGGCCGGCCAGGCCTGCCCGGCTACAGACCCCGGCAGGCGGTGGTCAACCGGAACACAGCCGTCAACGCGGGTTGGGGGCATCAGCCTGCCGCAGGTCAGTCAGCCAGCGTTCGAAGTTCACCTCGTGCTCGCCCGCGTCCATGCGCAACAGCGCCGACGGGTGCAGCGTGACGAGCACGCGCAGACCGTCGTCGCGCGTGAACCACCGGCCCCGCTCGCTCGTCACCGCCACGGATCGCCCCAACAGCGCGCGGGCCGCCGTGGCGCCGAGCGCAATCACCGCGCCGGGCTGCACCAGTGCAAGCTCGGCCTCCAGCCAGTGCAGGCACGCAGCCGCTTCCTGCTGCGCGGGCGTCTTGTGGATGCGGCGCTTGCCGCGCAGCTCGAACTTGAAATGCTTCACCGCGTTGGTCAGGTAGACCGCATTGCGCGCCCAGCCGAGTTGCGCGAATGCCTGCGCAAGCAACTGGCCGGCCGGGCCGACAAACGGGCGGCCCCGCAGGTCTTCCTGGTCGCCCGGCTGTTCGCCAACCAGCATCAGGCGTGCGCGCAGCGAGCCTTCACCGGGCACCGCCTGGGTCGCCGTCGCGCCGAGCGGACATTCGCGGCAGCGCTCGGTCGCGTCGCGCAGCGCGGCAAGAGTGCCCGGCAAGTGGACGATGGCCGGTTGCCGGTCGACGCGCAGCGCGATCGACGATGCCGGCCGCCGGTGCAGCGGCTCGCTCGCGCCCTGCGCGATCATCTGCCCGCTGCGCTGCGCCGAGCGGGCAATCAGCGGCTGGATCAACGCGGCCTCGGGCAGGTTCTTCCAGTACTTTCGCGGCATCTCCTTTTGCATCATCGCCACCTTGAGCCGCGCCGGGTTGAAGATGCTGGCGTAGTAGATGAGCCAGAGTTGCTCGGCGGCGTCGGCGGGTGGCGCGTCTTCGCGCCTGGCGCCGGGGCCGAAGGCCAGCGCCTGGCCGTCCCAGCGTACGCAGCACCCTGGCGTGAGGATCGCCCAGCGCATCTGCGCGAAGCGGCGGACAAAAAACGATGCGGTCGCCTCGACAATGTGGTGGTCGGGCTCGAACCAGGCGATGTGCTCGACATCGCCGGCCGGGGTCGACAGCGGACGAAAGCGCACGAACGCGGTCATCTTGTGCATGTCGCGCCGCACCGCACGGGCCAGCAGCTCGGCCTGCATCCGGTCGGCGTCAAGCGGGTCGCAGCGCAACGCCGGCTCGTGCACCAGACGCCACAACAGGCGGTACAGCAAACCGAAACGGTTCGGGTCGGCGTGCAGCGCGGCACGCTCGCACAGCGCGATGAAGAACGACGGCACGTTCACTCGCTCGGCGGGCGCGACGATTGGCGGCGGGCCCTGGTCAAAGGCTTGCGGCGCATCGCCGAACAAATCGCCTTCGGCGCGCGTGGCCACCTGCCAGCTCACGTGCGCCGGCGCGACTCTTGCCGCCAGCAAGCGCCGTGCCTCGGCGCGAAACCCGTCGACATCGGTTTCGCCCCGCAGCGTGACGACCGGCTCCGCCATTGCTCAGTTGTCGAACAGGGATTGCTGCTGCGGCTTTGGCCGCAGCCGCTCTGCCAGACCGGCCGAATCGATGTCGGCGTTTGCGCCGTGTCCCGGCAACGAGACGAACGGCAACACGTTCTTCAGTGCCACTTTGAGCCGCGACAGGTCGTCGATCCGCAGCACGCGTCCGCGCCGCGCTTGCAGCAGGCGCTTGACGGACGTGACGCCCAAGCCCGGTACCCGCAGCAGCATCTCCTTCGGTGCCCGGTTCAGGTCGACCGGAAAACACTCGCGGTGCGCCAGCGCCCAGGCCAGCTTCGGGTCGATGTCGAGGGCGAGCATGCCGTTGGTGTTGCCCACGATCTCGTCGTGTGCGAAGCCGTAGAACCGCATCAGCCAATCGGCTTGGTAGAGCCGGTGCTCGCGCACCAGCGGCGGCGCCGCCAGCGGCAGCGACCGCGAAGCATCCGGAATGGGGCTGAAAGCCGAGTAGTAGACGCGCTTCAGCCGGTACGCGCCATACAGCGCTGCACTGGTGGTGAGGATGCTGCGGTCATCGGCCGCATCGGCGCCGACGATCATCTGGGTGCTCTGCCCGGCCGGCGCAAAACGTGGGGGTTTTGCGCGCATTGGCCTGACGGCAGACTGCGAAGCCGCCGCCTGTGGCTGCGCAGCCTCTTTGGCCTCGTCGATGTGGATGCGCAGCCGCGCCATCGACCGGCGGATCGCCTGGCCGTCCTTCTCGGGCGCGAGCGCAGTCAGGCCCTCGTCGGTCGGCAGCTCGATGTTGATGCTCAGCCGGTCGGCATAGCGGCCGGCGCGGGCCAGCAAGTCCGGGCTGGCCTCGGGGATCGTCTTGAGGTGGATGTAGCCGCGGAAGTCGTGCTCCTCGCGCAGCACGCGCGCCACCTCGACCACCTGCTCCATCGTGTAGTCGGCACTGCGGATGATGCCGCTGCTGAGAAACAGGCCCTCGATGCAGTTGCGGCGGTAGAAATCGAGCGTCAGCTGCACCACCTCGTCGACCGTGAAGCGGGCGCGCGCCACGTTGCTGGTCACGCGGTTGATGCAGTACAGGCAGTCGTACAGGCAGTAGTTCGTCAGCAGGATCTTGAGCAGCGAGATGCAGCGGCCGTCGGGCGCGTAACTGTGGCAGATGCCGGCCCCTTCGGTCGAGCCGAGACCGCGCCCGCCGACCGAATGGCGTTTGACGGTGCCGCTGGACGCGCAGGACGCGTCGTACTTGGCGGCGTCTGCAAGGATCGCGAGTTTGCGGGTGGTTTCCAAGGCAAGGGCCGGTAAAAACTGCAGGAATCGAATCGGCTGCAAGACTGAAATCCTTACCGACTGTATGAATATACAGTCACCGTGTTGGCACGTCACCTGCCGGGTCTCTTGCCCGCATCGAAGGCCTTGCGGGCCGGTCGGCTGGCATCAGCCGGGCGTCGTCACCCGCCGCCAACAGCCGCCGCCCGGCGACATTCCCCGCAGCTGCGCCTCCACCCGAAGCATCGTCAGGGTCGGGGGTGATCAACATAAAACGCGCACAGGCGGGCTTGCGTGCGGCGCGGCGGCAGCGAATTTTGGCCCTTGCTGCCTGCAGGCACGGTGTTTGCCATAGCGGAAAACCGCCAGACCGCCAGTTCGCCGACCGACTGTTCGCCCACAGCCGCCCCTTTAGTCCCGCACACCAGCCCTGCGCCGGCCCCCGGCGCGTTGCCGTTCAACCCACCCTGGACATGCCATGCCAAAGAACACCACCTCGGCCCCGCGCGGGCTTGCCACCAAGAGTAGCCGAGCCAAGGCAGCAGCGCGCACCAGCGCCGGTGGACCGTCGGAGGACGCGCCCACCACTGCCGCAGACCCGGCAGCGACGAAGGCCGCACAAACCAATGACCTGGCTGCGGGCATGCCGTTCAATGCCACCAAGGCCGACGAGCATGGCTTTTCCAACGGCCTGGCGCCGCCAGCCGGTGCAACTGCCGATCCCGCCTCACGCCTGCCTACCGGCAGCACCCTGTCCGAAGTGAACGCATCCGCGAAGGTCGGCAATGTCGCCCCCGAAGGGGTCAACGCCAGCATCGGGCCGCTGGACCGGGTGCGTGTCGATTCCGCTGGGCAGGCGCTGACGACCAACCAGGGCGTAAAGATTGCCGACAACCAGAACTCGCTGAAATACGGCGTGCGCGGCCCGGCATTGCTCGAAGACTTCATCCTGCGCGAGAAGATCACGCACTTCGACCACGAGCGCATCCCCGAGCGCATCGTGCACGCCCGCGGGTCGGCAGCACACGGCTTCTTCGAGTGCTACGACGCCGCCACCGACCTGACCATGGCCGCACCTTTCAAGCAGGCGGGCAAGGTCACACCCGTCTTTGTGCGATTTTCAACCGTGGCAGGCGAGCGTGGGTCCAAGGACACGGCGCGTGACGCGCGCGGTTTTGCGGTGAAGTTCTACACCGACGAAGGCAATTGGGACCTGGTGGGCAACAACATGCCGGTGTTCTTCATCCAGGACGCGATGAAGTTCCCGGATCTCGTCCACGCCGTCAAACCCGAGCCGCACCACCAGATGCCGCAGGCTGCGAGCGCCCACGACACTTTCTGGGATTTCGTCTCACTGATGCCCGAATCGATGCACATGCTGATGTGGATCATGTCCGACCGCGCCATCCCGCGCAGTTACGCCACGATGCAGGGCTTTGGCGTGCACACCTTTCGCATGGTCAACGCGGCAGGCGCGTCGGTCTTCGTGAAGTTTCACTGGTCGCCCACCGCTGGCACACACTCCCTGGTGTGGGACGAGGCGGTGAAAATCTCCGGCGCCGACCCCGACTACCACCGCCGCGACCTGTGGGAACGCATCGAATCCGGCGCCTATCCGGAATATGAGTTGGGCGTGCAGGTTTTCACTGAAGAACAGGCCGAGCAGTTCAGCTTCGATATTCTCGACGCCACCAAGATCGTTCCCGAGGAGCTGGTGGCGATCCGACCCCTGGGCCGCATGGTGCTGAACCGCAATCCGGACAATTTTTTTGCCGAGACCGAGCAGGTGGCTTTCTGCACCGCGCACATCGTGCCGGGCATCGATTTTTCCAACGACCCGTTGCTGGCTGGCCGTATCCATTCGTACGTCGACACCCAAATTTCGCGCCTGGGCGGGCCTAACTTTCACGAGATCCCGATCAATGCCCCGATCGCGCAGGTGCACAACAACCAGCGCGACGGCATGCACCGCCAGGCCATCCCGCGCGGCAGGGTGGCGTACGAGCCGAATTCGCTGGCCGGTGGTTGCCCGTTTCAGGCCGGCGCGGCGCAGGGTTTCGTATCGGTGGCGGCCAGTATTTCGGCAAAGGAGGAACAAGGCAAGGTGCGCGCCAAACCCGAGAAGTTTGCCGACCATTACACCCAGGCCACCTTGTTTTACGAGAGCCAGACGCCGGTCGAGCAGGACCACATCGCCAATGCCTTCCGGTTCGAGCTGTCCAAGGTGACCGTGCCGGCGATACGGCAGCGAACCGTGGCCATGTTGCGCAATGCCTCAGAGCCGCTGGCGGCCAAGGTGGCGATGGGCCTGGGCATGGACACGCTGCCCGAGCCGTTGCCGAAAGCCGCGACTGAAGTTGCCGCACCCGAGGTGATGAAGTCGCCTGCGCTGTCGCTGCTGCACCGCCCGGGCGACGGCGCGCTGGCAGGTCGCAAGGTGGCCATCCTGGTGGCACCCGGTGTGGAGGGCGCTTTTGTGCTCGAGGCGCAGGCCGCACTGCTGGCGAAAGGCGTTGTCGCGCGCATCGTCGGGCCCCGCATCGGCCCGATGCCCACTGTCGGAGGCGAGGTCGTGAACGCCGACGCGTCGATGGAAAACGAGCCGGGCTTTTTGTTCGATGCGTTGATCCTGGCCGATGGCGCGCAAGCCGTGGCTGCGCTGGCGCAGGACGGGCACACGATGGAATTCATCAAAGATCAGTTTCGCCATGGCAAACCCATGCTGTGCGTCGGCGAAGCGCGCTTGCTGATGTGCCAAGCAGGCTTGCCCATCAGCATGGACAAGAGCCTGGCGCAAGGCGGAACCGGCTTGATCGTGGTGAACACAGGCGGAGGCGGAGGCGCGATGGACGCGTTCTGCACGGTGATGCAAAAGCACCGCCATTTCGGTCGCGAGATGGGTCCGCCGCCGCTGTGACCGCCGCAGAAAGCGGCTGCCCGACATCACCACCCGACATCACCGCTCATCACCACCCAGGAATCGAGATGCCCCAGTTTGCCGACCAGGATGCGTGCGGGTTGCTCGACGCTGACCACATTGCCGTGAAGCACCTGTTCGCCGACTACGCGGGGTTGGCCCTGGCGGCCAATGCCAAGGAGGGCAACGCTCAGTGACCGGCGCTGGCGATGAAAATATGCGGCTGAACGTATCGGTCGAGCACCACGTGAGGCAAGAGCGCGATGCGCTGTTCCCAGGGCATGGACAGCGGCTGGTCTGAACCTGATGGCCTTGGGCCAGCGGCTGTTCGACAGGCAACAAGCCTTACAGCGAAAGACCACCTCAGGCACTGCTGTGCAATGTCCAGCGCTTGCATGGCAACGGGACGAACATGATTCGATGCGGCATGGCAGAGGCACGACCCCTTGCCGCGTGCCCCTCGTCTTACAGGCAGGCGCTGCGCCCCGGGCAGGCGCCGGAACTCGCGCCGCCCGAAATGACAGGGCACGTCGATTGCCGGGAGCAGGCATGCAAAACTTTGCGCTTGACCGTGCAGCACCCGAGAAGCCGGCCCTGAGTGCGAGCGCGGTGCTCGTGCAGGTGCGCGACCAGGCCCTGTTCATGATCGACAGGCACGGCCGCATCGCCAGCTGGAACGAGGGCGTCGGGCGCATCCTCGGCTGGACCGAAGACGACTGGCTCGGCCAACCGCTGCGGGTGGCCTTCACGCCCGAGGACGCCAGCGCCGGCGTGGCCGAGCTCGAGATGCGCACTGCCGACGACCACGGCCGCGCCGACGACAACCGCTGGATGCTGCGCCGTGACGGCAGGCGCTTCTTCGCGCTGGGCGCGCTGACGCGGCTGGACAATGCCCAGGGCATGCCGGTCGGCTACCTCAAGGTGCTGATCGACTTCACGGGGCAAGAAATCGCGCAGCAGGAGCGCGAGCACCTGTTGGCCGCCGAGCGCAAGGCGCGCGCCTGGGCCGAGAACCAGGCCGCCACGCTCACCGCCGCCATTGATGCCATTGCCGATGGCGTGTGCATCGGCGACGCCACGGGCTACTGGCGCGTCAATGCGGCCGCGCTGGCGCTTTGGGGTGTGGCCAGGGCGGACGACCTGCGCATCCCGCCGGCTGCGCTGGTGGACCGCTTTCGGGTGCGCCGCGCGCGCGACGGCCCGCTGATCGACCCCACCGAGCTGCCGCTGGTGGCTGCGTTGCAGCAGTGCGTGCCCACCGCCATGGAGCTGTGGGCCACGCAGCGCGACAGCGGGCGCGACGTCCTCATGCGCTGCGCCGCCGCGCCGATCCTGGTGGGCGGCCATGCCGCCGGGGCGGTGGTGGTGCACGCGGACCTCACCGAGCGCCTGCAGCTCGACCATGCCGGGCGTGCGCTCAGCCAGGTCGAAAACGTGCTGCAGCAGCGCGACGCCGAGTTGCGGGCGCTGGTCGACGGCGTGCGCGACTACGCCATCTTCACCATCAGCCCGGCGGGCCACATCACCTCGTGGCACATCGGCGCCGAGCTGATGAAGGGCTATACCGCGGACGAGGCCATCGGCATGCACTTCTCGCAGCTGTTCACGCCCGAACAGCGCGCGGCCGGCCGGCCGGCCTGCGAGATGGCCGTTGCCGTTCGCCGCGGCGTGTACCAGGGCGACGGACGGCGCCTGCGCAAGGACGGCAGCACCTTCGAGGCAGCGGTGGTGCTGACGCCGCTGTACGGCGCCGACGGCGTGCTGCAGGGCTTTTTGAAGCTGACACAAGACATCACCGAGCGCAAACGCGCAGAGTCCGAGCGCGACGCCATGCTGCGCGACGCGCAGGCCGCGCGGACCGAGGCTGAGCGGCTCAGTCAAGCCAAGGGCGAGTTTTTGGCCACCATCTCGCATGAGCTGCGCACACCGCTGTCGGCCATCCTGGGCTGGGCCAACGTGCTGGAGCGCGGCATGCTCGACGCCGAGACCCTGCGCCACGGCCTGGGCGCGATATCGCGCAATGCGCGCATCCAGGTGCAGCTGATCGAGGACCTGCTGGACATGAACCGCATCGAGTCCGGAGAGCTGCGCCTGGAGTCGCAGCGGGTCGAGCTGGGCGGTTTGATCGCGGCGGCGGTCGATTCGGCGCTGCCCGGCGCGATCGCCCGCGGCATCGGCCTGCGCGCGGTGATCGGTGCGGCCCCGGGTGTGGTGACCGGCGACGCGGCGCGCCTGCAGCAGGTGGTGGGTAACCTGCTGCACAACGCCATCAAGTTCAGCGCCGACGGCGGCCAGGTCAGCGTCACCCTCACCCAGGTGGGCAAGCTGGTGCAGGTTGCAGTGGCCGACAACGGCCAGGGCATCGAGGCCGGGTTTCTGCCGCACGTCTTCGACCGCTTCCAGCAGCAAGACCCGTCCATCACGCGAAGGCACGGCGGGCTCGGCCTGGGGCTGGCGATCGTGCGCCACCTGGTCGAACTGCAGGGCGGCAGTGTCAGCGCGTACAGCGCCGGCACCGGCCTGGGCGCGACCTTCACAGTCAGCCTGCCCGTGCTGAGCCCACCAGCAGCTGCCGCTGCAGCGCCCCCACCGATCACCGACCCGACCGTGCTGCGGCTGGACGGCGTGAAGGTGCTGCTGATCGACGACCAGGCCGACGGCCGCACGGCGATGGCGCATGTGCTGCAGCAGGCCGGTGCCCAGGTGCCCACCGCCGCCAGCGCGCAAGAGGGCCTGCAGCGCGTGCGCGAAGAGCGTCCGGCCGTGGTGTTGTGCGACATCGGCATGCCTGGCGCCGATGGCTACGACTTCATCCGCAGCCTGCGCCAGCTCGCCCCCCACGAGGGCGGCCAGACGCCCGCGGCAGCCTTCACCGCTTTTGCCCGGGCCGAGGACCGCCAGCGCGCGCTCGGCGCGGGCTACCAGATGCACCTCGTCAAGCCGGTGGAGCCGACCGCCCTGGTGGCCGCCGTCAGGGCGCTGCTTCGGCACGGCGCCGACTAGCCTGCCGGGCCACCTGGCCATCGGGTACGGGTGGTGCAGCACGGGCTGTGCTTGCAGCAGTTTCTGCAGCAGATCTTGCCGTGCCGGCAGCGGCGGCTCGCACAGGTCGTCGCCTCAGCTGTACGGCAGGCCGAAGACGACACAGACGATGGCCGTGTTGTTGGCCCGGGGCTTGGCTGCCCGGGCGGCTGCCGGCACTGTGTCGCGCCATGCTCCCGCAGCGTGATCTGCCAGATCGACATGAACAGCGCCACGATCAGCGGCCCGACGACGAAACCG
>JBBRZR010000053.1:0-16605 GCA_038236495.1 Burkholderiales bacterium | reverse complement strand
GCGATAAGGGGTAAACCCGCGGACGGCGCACGAGAAAGGCGGCTTTCGGCGGCGCTGCCAAAGCTCAACAGTTCTCAGCCACCTTCAAAGACCAATTCAAATGCGTCGGGTGCGGTGTTCGGGGGCCATGGGGAAGAAAAAGGGGGGAAAAAGGGCGTTTGAAAATACTATCCTCGCGGGCGTTGGCGCTGGCGGCGCGGGCCAAGCAGGGCCAACAGTCGCGCGCAGCCGAACCGACCCGCGCGGCTGGCACAAAACCCTTGCCCAAGCCCGGCCGACCGCAGCGCAAGCCCTCGTCGACCCTGATCGGCTGACGGTGAGGGAGTCCGGCAGGTCCTCACTGACCGCCTTTGAGGCCGTGGCACCGCTGCGCCGCGCCTCCGGGCAGCGCCGCCCACTTTCACCCGGTCACGGCGTTGCCCCAAAGCCCATGGAGGGGGGTCAAGCGCGGCGCCACAGCCAAGCTGCCATCGGACAACGCGGCCCCAGAGAGGGCCGGGTGGTTGGCGGTGTTGCCGCCCGATCTCACGGTCGACAGCAGTGTGAACCCATCGGCGATGCCGGCTGCTGTCAGCACCAGCCCGGCGTGTGCGGGCACCTGAAATTGATAGTCGTCATTTCGCGTGGACCACGCCTCTCCAACACGCATCAGCCGTGCCACGGCCAGGACAGCATGGGATGGGTTCAATATTTTGGACACCCTCGGTCGGGTCACGGAGTTTGTGTCAATGAAGCCGACCTATCGGCCGCGCTGTGCCGCGCTGTGCCGCGCCGTGCCGCGCCGTGCCGCGCCGCGCCGTGCCGCCGCCGACGTCCAGCGTCTGGGGCGTCAACCCGCTGGGCGGTGCCCCAGTCGGGCCGAGACCGCGGCGGCACTCTGCCGCATCGCCGTTGCCAGCGCGCCATCCCAGCGGCTGTCCAGCGCAGCGGACGGACCGATCACGGTCAGCGCCAACACCACGGCGCCGCGGTGGTCGAACACCGGCGCGGACAGTGCGCTGACACCCGCCACCACCGCACCGTCGGACCGGCCCAGACCCTGCGCACGCACCTCGTTCAGGGTGTTTTTTGCAAACTGGACCCAGGCCGGCAGCGCCTTGGCGGCGGCCTTGGGGGCGGTGCCACGCCGCTCGGCCTCGTACAGCGGTCGTACCACCGCCTCGGGCAGAAACGCTGCAAAAAGCTGGCCCGACGCGGTACCGGCGATCGAAAACACCGTGCCGTGGCGCATGTTGACATGCACCGCCGCCGGCGACTCGGCCAGTTGAACGATAGTCGGGCCGTGCGTGCCCCATACTGCCATCGCCACGGTGTGGCCGGTCTGCTGTGCGAGGTCCTCGATGGCCGGCGTGGCCAGACGCACCGGGTCGGCCTGCTGTAGGCTCATCAGGCCCAGTTGCAGGGCCAGCGGCCCCAGGCCGTAGCGGCCGCTGGCGCGGTCCTGCTCGACCAGGCCGATCTTGCCAAAGCTGACCAGATAAGGATGCGCCTTGGCAGCGGCCATGCCGGCGGCAGCGGCCAGATCCTTGAGCGCCAGCGGCCGGCCCTGGTCGGCCAAGGCATGCAGCAACTGGCCCCCGACCTCGATGCTCTGGATGCCACGCTGCTCGTGTTCGGGCTTGGTGTCGACAGGGCTCACGGTAGCGGGTGGGTGGTGGCGGGTTGACCAGGCAGGCAGCAAAATAGGGGACAGCCCGCGCATTGTCGGTGCGCCGGTCTTGGGACGCTGAAGCGTTTGCGCCGGTGTATAGCTGGCGGCACGGATGCAGCAAGGGCCGCGCCCCAGGGCCAACCTCGGCCGCTGCGCAAAAATCGATGCTGACGGCCCAACCCGGCGCCAAAGTTGTTGTGCTCAACCGGTCCGGCTGGCATCCGAACAGGCGTCGGAGCAATGCGGGTTAGGCAAATACACGGGTGTTGCCGATGGTGTTGACGATGCTCTCGTACAGGCGTCCAGGGCCATCGGTCTGGCGCGAGGCTGGAAGGGCCATCAGATTCTCCAGTTGCTGCCACGACCGGCGTCCGCGCCAGAGCAGCCGCGACCCGGTGGCGGCGGCAGAGGCGTGACAGCGCCGGGCCGGCCGGTGCAGCGCGCCCCGCAACGCCGCCGGCTTGACGCGACGAAGCCTCAAGCACTGTTGGCGGTGATCGACACACGCCCACCTTCAACGCACGTCTGAGGTGCGCGCCTCAATTAACCTCAGCCATGACGTAGTATGGGAGTCCGCCCTCCCGCCCAGTGCCGCCATGTCCGCCCGCGCAAGCCTGATCGACGTTGCCCGCGAGGCCGGTGTCAGCCCGGCCACGGTCGACCGCGTTCTGCACGGCCGGGACGGGGTGCGCGCCCGCACGGCCGAGCGGGTAAACGACGCGGTGCTGCGCCTCGGTTACCGGCCCGACCCGGCCGCGGCACGGCTTGCCCGCTCGCGCGTCGCACGACTCGCGTTCATCCTGCCGTCCGGAACGAACACCTTCGTCGGCATGCTCGCCGAGCAGCTCGGCGCGCTGGCACCGTGGCTCGCCGAGCAGCGCGCCCAGGCCACGGTGCAGACCGCAGACGTGTTCACGCCGGCCACGCTGGCGCAGCACCTGGGCACGCTGCACGGCCGCTTCAGCGCGGTCGTGGTGATGGCACCCGACCATCCGCTGGTTCGCGCAGCGATCGACGACCTGGTCGCGTCCGGCACCGTGGTGGTGACACTGGTTTCCGACGTGCCTGGCTCGCGCCGGCTGCGCTTCGTCGGCATCGACAACATTGCCGCCGGGCGCACCGCAGGCACGCTGCTCGGGCGCTTTGTCGGCGCACGCGAGGGCGCGGTCGGCGTCGTGCTGGGCAGCTTCAGCCTGCGCGACCATGCCGAGCGGCTGTTGGGCCTTCGCCAGGTGCTCGCCGCCGAGTACCCGGGCCTGCGCCTGCTCGATCCGCTCGAGGGTCACGACCGCAGCGAGCGAACTGCGCCGCTGGTGACCCAGATGTTGCAAGGCGAGCGCGCGCTGGTCGGCCTGTACAGCATCGGCGCCGGCAACCGCGGGATTCAGGCCGCGCTCGAGGCCTCGGGTCGGGCGCAGGACGTCGTCTGGATCTGCCACGAACTGACACCGCATGCGCGCCGCGCACTGCTGGAGGGCACCGCCGATGCGGTGATCAACCAGGACGCCGGCCATGAGGTGCGCTCCGCATGCCGCGTCGCACTGGCGGCGTTTCACGGCGAACGCCTGCTCGCCGACCAGGAGCGGATCCGCATCGACGTCTTCCTGAAGGACAACCTGCCATGAGCGCTGTGCAGTGGCCACTCGGCCGCTTGCGATCCTTCGGGGTGGCCCCCGGGGCCTTGGGGGCGCCATGATTGTCCTTGGCATCGACCTGGGTACCTCGGGCTTGAAAGTCGCGCTGCTCGACGACGACGCCTTGATCGCCACGGCCAGCCGCCCACTCGCGGTGCAACGCCCGCAGCCGGGCTGGAGCGAGCAGGCGCCCGAGGACTGGTGGCGCGCGCTGGTCGCCTGCCTTGACGAACTGCAGATCCGTGAACCGACCGCGCTGACCGCGACCATCGCCATCGGCCTGTCAGGGCAGATGCATGGCGCAACGCTGCTGGACGCCGGCGGCCGTGTGCTGCGTCCCTGCATGCTTTGGAACGACGGCCGCAGCCAGGCCCAATGTGCCGAACTCGAATCGCGCTGGCCGGCCTTGCGCGCGGTCACCGGCAACCCGGCGATGGCCGGGTTCACGGCACCGAAGCTGCTGTGGGTTCGCGAACACCAGCCCGACATCTTCGAGCGCACCGCACGCGTGCTGCTGCCCAAGGCCTACCTGCGGTGGCGCCTCACCGGCGAGGCGATCGAGGAGATGAGTGACGCGTCGGGCACGCTGTGGCTCGACGTTAGCGCCCGCCGCTGGTCGGACGCTGCGCTCGCCGTCTGCGGACTGTCGGCGGCGCAGATGCCAAGCCTGGTCGAAGGCAATGCCGCCGCGGGCGAACTGCGCGATGAATGGGTCAGGCGCTGGGGCTTTGCGAAGCGGCCTGTCCTGGCCGGTGGCGCTGGCGACAATGCGGCCGGCGCCGTCGCGGTGGGCGCGGTCCGCGCGGGTGATGCGTTTGTGTCGCTCGGCACGTCGGGCGTGCTGTGGGCAACGACGGCGCATTTCGCACCGAACCCCGATCTCGCGGTGCATGCCTTCTGCCACGCCCTGCCCGGCAGCTGGCACCAGATGGGTGTGCTGCTTGCTGCAGCCTCGGCGCTGTCGTGGTGGGCACAGGTGTGCGGCAGCGACGAGGCGGCGCTGCTCGCTGAAGCGCAAACGTCGGCGCCGGTCGCGCCGTGCTGGTTCGCGCCCTACCTGAACGGCGAACGCACACCACACAACGACGCCGCGGTGCGCGCCGGCTTTGCCGGTGTCGATGCGGCCACGACGCGGGCCGACATGACCCGCGCAGTGCTTGACGGTGTCGGCTACGCGCTGCGCGATGCGCGCGACGCACTCGCCGCCGCAGGCACCCAACTCACCGGCGCCGATTTGATCGGCGGCGGCGCACGCTCGCCGCTGTGGGCGCAGCGGCTCGCTGACATCCTGGCGCTGCCGCTGCACCAGGTGGCGCACAGTGAGCTGGGCTGCGCCCTCGGCGCGGCACGGCTGGCGCGCATGGCGGCGGGTGAAGGGCTCGCTGTCGCGACCCGGCCGCAGCGGCTGCGCAGCTTCGAACCCGACGCCAGCGAATCGCGCCGGCACGCCGAGCGACACCGCCAATGGCGCGCGCTCTATCCCGCGCTGCGCTCGCTCGCGTTGCCGCGCTGACCGCCATCCGCAACGAGGACTGCCATGCCCAGCACCCCGCCGCCGTACTTCAGTCTGCAGCAACCGCTGCGCTTCGAGGGTCCGAAGTGGAAGCCCAGCGCCCGGCGCCCGCTGGGCTACCGCTGGTACGACCCCGGGCGCACTGTGCTGGGCAAGCGCATGGACGACCAGCTGCGCTTTGCCTTGTGCTATTGGCACAGCTTTGCCTGGACCGGCACCGACCCCTTTGGCGGCGACACCTTTTTGCGCCCCTGGCAAGCCGCCGGCGGCGACCCGATGGCGCAGGCACTGCACAAGGCCGATGTTGCGTTCGATCTGTTTCGCCTGCTGGGCGTGCCTTTCTTTACTTTCCACGACCGTGACATCGCACCCGAAGGCGACACCCTGGCCGAGAGCAATACCCACCTGCGCCGCGTCGGCGAGGTGTTGGCCAGCAAGATGCAGGACAGCGGCGTGAAGTTGCTGTGGGGCACGGCCAACCTGTTCTCGCACCGCCGCTACATGGCCGGCGCGGCGACCAACCCCGACCCGCAGGTCTTTGCCTATGCCGCGGCACAGGTCAAGAGCGTGCTCGAGCTGACACACCAGCTGGGTGGCGCAAACTATGTGCTCTGGGGCGGGCGCGAAGGCTACGAGACCTTGCTCAACACCGACCTGAAGCGCGAGCTTGACCAGCTCGGCCGCTTCATGCATCTGGTCGTCGAGCACAAGCACCGCATCGGTTTCAAGGGCGCGATCCTGATCGAGCCCAAGCCCGGCGAGCCCTCCAAGCACCAGTACGACTACGACGTCGCCACAGTGCATGGCTTCTTGCGCAGCCACGGCCTGGAGCGCGAGATCAAGGTCAACATCGAGCAGAACCACGCGCTGCTCGCCGGCCACAGCTTCGAGCACGAGATCGCGCTTGCGCAGGCGCTGGGTGTGTTCGGCTCGATCGACATGAACCGCGGCGACGAACTGCTGGGCTGGGACACCGATCAGTTTCCGAACAATCTGCCACAGGTGGCGCTGGCGCTGTACCAGGTGCTGCGCGGCGGCGGCCTGGGCAGCGGCGGGCTCAACTTCGACGCCAAGCTGCGGCGCCAGTCGATCGATCCAGACGACCTGATCGCGGGCCATGCCCATGCGATGGATCTTTGCGCCCGCGCGCTGCTCGTCGCCGAGAAGATGATCGAGGACGGCGCATTGGCCGATGCGCTGCATGCGCGTTATGCCGGATGGGACAGCAAGCTCGGCCGTGACATTCTCAAAGGCAAGGCCTCACTCGCCGACCTGGCAGCGCTCGTCGAGCGCCGAGGGATCGAGCCGCAACCCCGCTCCGGCCGGCAGGAGCATCTCGAAGCGCTGGTCAACAGCTACCTCTGACGAAGGAGACACCCACCATGGCAACCAATATCCGGGGCCCCGGCATCTACCTCGCGCAGTTCGCCGGCGACGCCGCGCCTTTCAACTCCTGGGACGAGATCACGAAGTGGGCGGCAGGCCACGGCTTCAAGGGCGTGCAGTTGCCCTCGTGGGACACGCGACTGATCGACCTGGCGCGCGCCGCCGAGTCGAAGACCTACTGCGATGAGCTCGCCGGCACGGCCAGCGCCAATGGCGTCGAGATCACCGAGCTGGGCACGCACCTGCAGGGCCAACTCGTCGCGGTGCACCCGGCCTACGACGAAGCCTTCGACGCCTTCGCGCCGGCGGCTGTGCATCGCAAGCCGGCTGATCGCCAGCGCTGGGCAGTGCAACAGATGCTGCTCTCGGCCAAGGCGTCGAAGAACCTCGGCCTGACGAGCAACGTCAGCTTCTCCGGCGCGCTGGCCTGGCCCTATCTCTACCCCTGGCCGCAGCGGCCACCGGGGCTGATCGAGACCGCGTTCGACGAGCTGGCCAAGCGCTGGCGGCCGATCTTTGATGCCTTCGACGAGGCCGGCTGCTCGGTCGCTTTCGAGCTGCACCCGGGCGAGGACCTGTTCGACGGCACGACCTTCGAGATGCTGCTTGAGCGGGTGGGCAACCACCCGCGCTGCTGCATCAACTACGACCCTTCGCATTTCGTGCTGCAGCAGCTCGACTACCTCGAGTTCATCGACATCTACCACGAGCGCATCACTTCGCTGCACATCAAGGACGCCGAGTTCCGCCCGACCGGCCGGCAGGGTGTGTACGGCGGCTACGCGCCCTGGGTCGATCGTGCCGGGCGCTTCCGCTCGCTCGGCGACGGGCAGATCGACTTTGGCGCGATATTTTCTAAGATGGCGCAGTACAACTACGCAAGTTGGGCGGTGCTTGAATGGGAGTGCTGCCTCAAGCACCCCGAGCAGGGTGCCGCCGAAGGCGCGAAGTTCATCCGCGATCACATCATCCGCGTCACCGAACGCGCTTTCGACGACTTTGCCGGCGGCGGCACCGACCAGGGCAAGGTCAACCGGATGCTGGGGCTGTGAGCACCGGCACGGCCAGCGGCCGCATCCGCCTGGGCATGGTCGGCGGCGGCGAGGGCGCGTTCATCGGGGCGGTGCACCGCATTGCGGCGCGGCTGGATGACCACTACGAGCTGGTGGCCGGCGCGCTGTCATCCACACCCGACAAGTCGCAGCGCTCGGGCCGTGTGCTGGGGCTGGCGCCGGAGCGCAACTACGGCGACTTCAGCACGATGGCCCAGGCCGAGGCCGCGCGCGACGACGGCATCGAGGCGGTGGCCATCGTCACGCCCAACCACCTGCATGCGCCGGTGGCGCGCGCGTTTCTGCGCGCCGGCATCCATGTGATCTGCGACAAGCCGGTGACCACCACGCTCAAGGACGCCAGGCAGCTGGCCGCGCTGGCGGCGCAGCACGGCCGCATCTTTGCGGTGACGCACAACTACAGCGGCTACCCGATGGTGCGCCATGCCCGGCAGATGGTGGCGCAGGGCGCGCTGGGCGAGTTGCGTGTGGTGCAGGTGGAGTACCCGCAAGACTGGCTGGCCGAGCCGCTGGAGCGCAGCGGCCAGAAGCAGGCCGCCTGGCGCACCGACCCGGCGCAAAGCGGCGCCGGCGGCTGCATCGGCGACATCGGCACGCATGCCTTCCACTTGCTGCGCAGCATCACCGGTCTGCGCGTGACCGAGCTCTGCGCCGAGCTCAGCACCTTCGTTGCCGGCCGGGCGCTTGACGATAACGCCCAGGTGATGCTGCGGCTGGCCAACGGCGCGCGCGGCCTCCTGTGGGCCAGCCAGGTGGCGCCGGGCAACGAGAACAACCTGCGCATCCGGGTCTACGGCAGCCTTGGCGGGCTGGAATGGCGGCAGGAGCAGCCGAACCAGCTGCACTGGTCGCCACTGGGCCAGCCGACGCAGACGCTGGCGCGCGGCACCGCGGCGGCCAATGCCGCCGCAGCCCGTATCACCCGACTGCCCAGCGGCCACCCCGAGGGCTACCTGGAAGGCTTCGCCACGCTGTACAGCGAGATCGCCCAGGCCATCCGCGCAGCGCGGCCGGGCGGGCCAACGGCTGACCAGGCCATGACGTTCCCCACCATCGCCGACGGCATCGAGGGCGTGGCCTTCATCGAGGCGGTGGTGGCATCGTCGAAAAAGGGCGGGCGCTGGGTGAAGCTGCCGGCCTGAAACGCCGCGCGTGCCGCCGCCACACCGCCACCGAGGGTCTTTCCCATCCCGTGAAACCCCAATTGATTGATTTATTTACTGATGGTTTGATGATGGCTTGCTGATCCAACCATCCGTCATGCAAGCCACCGCTACTACCACCGCTACCACCACCGTTGCCGACATTGCCGCCCGCGCCGGCGTGGGCACGGCCACGGTCGACCGGGTGCTCAACAGCCGGCCTGGCGTCAACCCCGAGACGGTGCGCCGCGTGCTGCAGGTGGTGGCCGAGCTGGGCGGGCCGCCCGCGCGCGGCCGGCCGCGCCGCGGTGACAACTTCCGCTTCGCCTACGTGCTGCCGGCAGCCGAGCTGCCCTTCATCGGCCTCGTCGACCGGCAGATCGCGCAGGCGGCGGGCGACTTTCGCCACCAGCACATCACCGAGATCACCCACCGCATCGATGGCGACGACCCGGTGCGCTTTGCCGAGCAACTGCTGCAGCTGGCCGATTGCGAAGGCGTGGCGCTGATGGCGCCCGACCTGCCGCCGGTCAAGCTGGCGATCAACCAGCTGGTGCGCTCTGGCGTGCATGTGGTCACGCTGTTCTCCGACGTGGCCGGCTCGATGCGCGAAACCCACATCGGCGCCGACGCCCGCGCTGCCGGCCGCACCGCCGGCCTGCTACTGGGCCGCATGGCCGCGCCCGGCCGAGACACCCTGCTGCTGGCCTCACAGGCCACGCGGCTGTCGGCCGAGATCGAGCGCCGCATCGGCTTCGCCCAAGTGATCGAAGAGCGTTTCCCGCGGCTGAAGCTGCTGCGTTTGCCCGACATCCCGGCAGATGACGCCGGTGCCGCCCGGGCGCTGACGCGCTTCCTGAAGAAGGGCGCCAAGGGCATCGATCCGGCACTGGTGGCCGGCCTGTACAACGTAGGCTCGGGCAGCGCCGGGCTGGTGCGTGCGCTTGATGCCGCCGGCCTGGCCGGCAGCGTGGGTGTGGCCGCGCACGACTTCACCGACGACCACCGCACGCTGCTGGGCAGCGGTGCGCTGAGCTATGTCCTGCACCAGGACATCCATTACTGCGTACTCGCTGCAGCCCGTGTGCTGCGTGCGCTGTGCGAGAACGTCCGCGGCGCCCTCAACGTGGTGCAGCCGCGCATCGAGATCCTGACGGCGGAAAACCTGCACTGAAACCCGCTGCCGGATGTGTGAGCCCCTGCAACTTTTCGAGGAGACTGCGATGCGTCAATGGAATTTCAAGTTGCCAGGGCTCACCAGCCTGGCTGTCACCGCGGCGCTGGCGCTGGCCAGCGCCAGCGCTTCGGCCCAGGACAAAACCATCACCCTGTGCTGGGCCGCCTGGGACCCGGCCAATGCGCTGGTCGAGCTGAGCAAGGACTTCACCGCCAAGAGCGGGGTGAAGATGAAGTTCGAGTTTGTGCCCTGGCCCAACTTTGCTGACCGGATGCTCAACGAGCTCAACAGCAAGGGCAAGCTGTGCGATCTGATCATCGGCGACAGCCAGTGGATCGGTGGCTCGGCCGAGAGTGGCCATTACGTCAAGCTCAATGACTTCTTCGCCAAGGAAGGCATCAAGATCAGCGACTTCGCGCCCGCCACCGTGACGGGCTATGCCGAATGGCCCAAGGGCACGCCCAACTACTGGGCGCTGCCGGCCATGGGCGACGCGCTGGGCTGGACCTACCGCAAGGACTGGTTCGGCAAGCCCGAGCTGCAGGCCGAGTTCAAGAAGCAGCACAACCGCGACTTGGCCCCGCCCAAGACCTGGGCCGAGTTCAAGCAGGTGGCCGAGTTCTTCTCGGGCCGCCAGATCGACGGCAAGAAGGTTTACGGCACCTACCTGTTCACCGAGCGCGGCTCCGAAGGCATCACCATGGGCGTGAGCAACGTGCTCTATCCGATGGGCTTCAAGTACCAGGATCCGAAGAAGCCTTATGCGATGGACGGCTTCGTCAACAGCCCCGACGCGATCAGGGGCCTGGAGTTCTACAAGTCGCTGTACAAGTGCTGCACCCCGCCGGGGTTGACCAATTCGTACATGGGCGAGGGCCTGGACGCGTTCAAGTCGGGCCAGGTGGCGATGATGATGAACTGGTTCGCTTTCTTCCCGGGCCTGTACAAGGACCCGAACGTCGGCGGTGACAAGATCGGCTTCTTCGTCAATCCGTCGGACAAGACCAAGGGCTCGCAGCTGGGCGGCCAGGGCATCTCGGTGGTGGCCTATTCACCCAACCGCGCCGAGGCGCTGGCCTACATCAAGTGGTTCGCCTCGCTGGACGTGCAGAAAAAGTGGTGGACGCTGGGCGGCTACTCCTGCCACAAGGGTGTGCTCAACGACGCCAGCTTCAAGAAGAGCGCACCGTTCGCTGCCGAGTTCCTCGACGCGATGGACCAGGTGGTCGACTTTTGGGCCGAGCCCAGTTATGCCCAACTGCTGCTGGCCGAGCAGAAACGGGTGCATGACTTCGTCGTTGCCGGCAAGGGCACGGCCAAGGAGGCGCTCGACGGCATGGTGGCCGACTGGAAGAAGGTCTTCAAGGAAGACGGCAAGCTGAAGTAACCCGCCCGAAGCGCCAGCGGCGCCTCCCGGCCAGGGCGGGCGCTGCTGGCGAACCGGTCAAGCTGCCTCCAACGAGTCCGCTTGATCGTGCTGGCAAACCGGACTTGACTTGACCCCCTCATTGATCAGCACCCGCGCAGCGCAGGCCACACCGCCGGCGCTGGCGCAGCGTGTGCGCGGGCTGTCTGACCGGGCGATCGCCTGGCTGTTCATCGCACCGACGATGCTGTTGCTGCTGGCGATCAACATCTTTCCGCTGATCTGGACGGTCCGGCTGTCGTTCACCAACTTTCGCGCCAACCGGCCGAACGCCGAGGTGTTGAACGTCGGCATCGACCACTATGTGGCCATCCTCAACGACCCGGACATCTGGGGCCCGATGCAGGCCACCGCGCACTTTTTGTTCTGGACGATCACGCTGCAGACGCTGATCGGCTTCACGCTGGCCTACCTGATCGACCGCAAGTTTCGCGGCCACGGCTTCTGGACCACGCTGATCCTGATCCCGATGATGCTGTCACCGGCAGTGGTGGGCAACTTCTGGGCGTTTTTGTACCAGCCGCAGATCGGGCTGTTCAACTACGCGGTCAGCTTCTTCACCGGCATCCCGCCGTCCAGCTTCGAGATGCTGGGCTCGGTGAGGCTGGCGCCCTGGGCCATCGTCATCGTCGACACCTGGATGTGGACGCCCTATGTGATGCTGATCTGTCTGGCGGGGCTGCGCAGCATCCCCGACTACCTCTACGAGGCGGCCGAGGTCGACCGCGCCTCGGCCTGGCGCCAGTTCTGGAGCATCACGCTGCCGATGGTGCTGCCCTTCATCATGCTGGCGGTGCTGTTTCGCGGCATCGAGAACTTCAAGATGTTCGACCTGGTGAACCTGCTGACCAATGGCGGCCCGGGATCGACCACCGAGGTGGTGTCGATCACCCTCAAGCGCGAGGCTTTCGAGAAATGGCGCACCGGCTACTCGTCGGCGCTGGCCATCATCCTGTTCGTGGCGGTGTTCGGCCTGGCCAACATCTATGTCAAGGCCCTCAACGCGGTGAAGAACCGCTGATGCGATGAGCCGCGCCGGCATCAGCACCGCCCACTCGGTGGTAGCGCCCACCGACCTGGCCAAGCGCGTGGCGATGGCGCTGGTCATCGTCTATGCACTCCTCACGCTGGTGCCGTTGGGCTGGATCCTGCTGACCAGCATCAAGAGCCCGCCGGATTCCATCAGCTACCCGCCCAAGGTGCTGTTCGAGCCGTCGATCGAGGGCTATTGCAACCTGTTCACCACCCGATCGCGCCAGACCGAGGCCTACATCCGCAGCCTGCCGCCGGCCGACAGCGCCTGTGAGCGCATCGCGCGCGCCAACAACATGGTGGTCGTGAGCCGCTCAAACTACCTGCCGCGCTTCGTCAACTCGCTGATCGTCGCGGTGGGATCCACGCTGCTGTCGGTGGGCCTGGGCGTGATGGCCGCGTATGCCTTCAGCCGTTTCAAGGTGCCGGGCAAGGACGACCTGCTGTTCTTCATCCTGAGCACGCGGATGATGCCGCCGATCGCGGTGGCGATACCGATCTACCTGATGTACCGCGAGATCGGCCTGTCCGACACCAAGCTGGGCATGATCTTGCTGTACAGCGCGGTGAACGTGTCGCTGGCGGTGTGGTTGCTCAAGGGCTTCATCGACGAGATCCCGCGCGAGTACGAAGAGGCCGCGATGATCGACGGCTACACCCGGCTGCAGGCCTTCCGCAAGGTGGTGCTGCCGCAGGCCACCACCGGCATCGTGGCCACCGCGATCTTCTGCCTGATCTTCTCGTGGAACGAATACGCGTTCGCGGTGCTGCTGACCAGCGGCGAGGCGCAGACCGCGCCCCCTTTCATCCCCATCATCATCGGCGAGGGCGGGCAGGACTGGCCGGCCGTGGCCGCCGGCACCGCGCTGTTCCTGGTGCCGATCCTGGTGTTCACCGTGCTGCTGCGCAAGCACCTGCTGCGCGGCATCACCTTTGGGGCGGTGCGCAAATGAGCCGGATATCGACATGGGCCTGAAGACAAACTGGCCGCGCTGGGCGCGCCGCGGACCGATGGAGATGGCGGCCTGCGTGCTGATCGCGCTGGGCATCGTGATGATGCTGCAGCCGTTTGCGCTGGTGCTGTTCACCTATTCCTTTGTCACCACGCTGGCCGGGGTGCTGATGTTCACCATCGTCTCGAAGTTTCCGTCATGAGCCTGCAGCACTGAACCATGGCCGAGATCCGCGTTGAGCAGTTGCACAAGGCCTTTGGCGATTTTGTCGCGGTGAAGGACTCCAGCTTCACCGTACGCGATGGCGAGTTCTTCTGCCTGCTGGGCCCCAGCGGCTGCGGCAAGACCACCACGCTGCGCATGATCGCCGGGCTGGAGCTGCCCACTCGCGGGCGCATCTTCCTGGGCGGTGAGGACGTCAGCTTCAAGCGCGCGTCCGAGCGCGACATCGCTTTCGTGTTCCAGCTGTTTGCGCTGTACCCGCACATGAACGTGCGCCGCAACATTGCTTTTCCACTGGTCTCGCAAGGGCTGCCACGCGCGCAGATCGATGCCGCGGTAGCCGAGGCGGCGCGCATCCTGCGCATCGAGCACCTGCTCGACAAGCCGGTGTCGGGCCTGGCCTCGGGCGACCGCCAACGTGTGGCGCTGGGCCGGGCGATCGTGCGCCAGCCGCTGGCCTTCATGATGGATGAGCCGCTGGGCGCGCTGGATGCGGAGTTCCGTGAGCTGATGTGCGGCGAGCTGCGCGCGCTGCACGACCGGCTGAAGGCCACCACCGTCTATGTCACGCACGACCAGGTGGAGGCGATGTCGATGGCTGACACCATTGCCATCATGAACCAGGGTGTGGTCGAGCAGCTGGGCGCGCCACAGGCGGTGTACGAGCGGCCGGCCAGCGTGTTCGTGGCCGATTTTGTCGGCGCGCCGGCGATGAACTTCCTGCCGTTGCACGGCGGCGGGCCGGCCGGGCTGGCACAGCTGGCGCTGGGCGAGGCGGTGCTGGGCATCCCCGCGCTGCGCGAAGACGTGTCGCCGCGCCCGCTGCTCTTTGGCGTGCGGCCCGAGCATGTGCGCTTTGATGCCACCTCGGCGTTGCGCGCCGAAGTGCTGGGCAGCGAGTACCTGGGCACCTGCCAGATCGTCACCTGCGCCACCGCGCAGGGCGTCACCTTGCGCGCCAAGCTGCCGGTGGATGTGCGGGCGGCGCGTGGCGACCAGGTCGGGCTGCGATTCGACGCCCGCACCGCCTCGGTGTTCGACGCCGCCAGTGGCCGAGCGCTGAAGACCGCCCGCGACGACGCCGAGGCTGCCCATGGCTGACTTGCGCATCGAGGGTGTGGCCAAGCGCTTCGACACCGTGCAGGCCGTGCAAGGCCTGTCGCTGGACATCGCCAGTGGCGAGCTGATCGTGCTGCTGGGCCCCAGCGGTGCCGGCAAGACCACCACGCTGCGGCTGGTGGCGGGGCTGGAAAAGCCTGACACGGGCCAGGTGTACATCGGCGGGGTTGACGTGACGCAGGCGCCGCCGGCCGCGCGCGACGTGACCTTCGTGTTCCAGCAGTACTCGCTCTACCCTCACCTCAACGTGTTCGACAACCTGGCGTTTCCGCTGCGCTCGCCGCTGCACCGCACGCCCGAGCCGCAGGTGCGCGAGAAGGTGCTGGCGGTGGCGAAGATGCTGCGCATCGACGACAAGCTGCAGAACCCGGCCACCCAGCTGTCGGGCGGGCAGATGCAGCGGGTGGCGATCGGCCGTGCGCTGGTGCGCTCGCCGTCGGTCTACCTGATGGACGAGCCGCTGTCGTCGCTGGACGCCAAGCTGCGCAACGACTTGCGGCTGGAGCTCAAACGCATCCAGCAGGACCTGGGCGCAACCATGCTCTACGTCACCCATGACCAGATCGAGGCGATGACGCTGGCCAGCCGGATCGGCGTGCTCGACGCCGGCAGGCTGGTGCAGGTGGGCACGCCGCAGCAGGTCTACGACGACCCGGCCAGTGCCACGGTGGCGATGCGCCTGGGCTCGCCGCGTATCAACCTGCTGCCGCGCGCCGCGCTGCCCGGCGTGGCCGCGCCGCCGGCCACCGCCAGTGTGGGGGTCCGTGCCCAGCAGGCGCGGCTGCTGCAGGCGGGCGGTGGCACCCCGTCTGGCGCCCACCCTGGCGCACGGGTGCACCGCATCGAGCTGCTGTCCGACCAGCACCTCGTCCACCTCAAGCTCGACGGCAGCGAGGCGCCGCTGGTGGTGGCCGTGCCGCTGGGCGCGCGCCATGCGCCGGGTGATGCGGTGGCCGTCGAACTGCTGCGCCCGCTGTGGTTCGACCCGCAGGGCCAGCGCATCGCCGTGTGACCACCAAGGACCCCACCATGGACCTCACCACCACCGTCCGCGCCGCGACCCAGACCCTGATCGACCATGTGGAGGAGCTGACCACGCTGGACCAGGCGATCGGCGATGGCGACCATGGCCTGAACATGAAACGCGGCGCAGAGGCCATCCAGGCGAGGCTGCCCGACCTGGCCGGCAAGCCATTGAACGACGTGCTCAAGGCGATGGGCATGACCTGCATATCGGTGATCGGCGGCTCGTCGGGCCCGGTGTTCGGCACGCTGCTGCTGACGCTGGCCAAAGAGCTGCCCGCGCAGCCGCAGGCTGCCGACCTGGCGCGCGCGCTGGCCGCCGGCATGGCCGCGCTGACCCGCCTGGGCAAGGCCGAAGTTGGCCAGAAGACGCTGCTGGATGTGCTGGACCCGGTGTGCCGCACACTGGATGCCGGCGGCGACAGCCTGACCGCACGGGTGCGCCAGACGGCGCTGGACGCCTGCGCTGCCACCGCCGCGATGGACGCAATCAAAGGCCGCGCCTCGTTTCTGGGCGACCGGGCGCTCGGCCATGTCGACCCCGGTTCGCGCTCGACGGCCTTGATCATCGTCGCCATCTGCGACACGCTCTGAATCCCACCCCACCCCCTTCAGCCCTGAGGACAGCACCATGAAGAAGCTGATCAACCATGTCGACACCTTGCTGCACGAATCGCTGGACGGCTTTGCCGCCGCCCATGCCGACATCGTGACGCTGGGCCCGCAGCGCCAATTTGTGCGCCGGCGCAACCTCAAGCCCGGCAAGGTGGCGCTGATCTCGGGCGGCGGCTCGGGCCCCGAGCCGCTGCATGCCGGCTTTGTCGGTCACGGCATGCTGGATGCAGCCTGCCCCGGCCAGGTGTTCACCTCACCCACGCCCGACCAGATGCTGGCCGCTGCCGAAGCGGTGGAAACCGGCGCCGGCGTGCTGTTCATCGTCAAGAACTACAGCGGCGACATGATGAACTTCCAGATGGCCGCCGAGATGCTGGACCGCGACAACGCGACGGTGATCGTGAACGACGATGTGGCGGTGGAGAACAGCACCTACACCACCGGACGCCGCGGCGTGGCGGGCACCCTGATCGTCGAGAGAATCGTTGGCGCCGCAGCCGAGCGCGGCGACAAGCTGGCTGACCTCAAGGCCCTGGGCGACGCGGTGAACAAGGCCACGGCATCGATGGGGGTGGCACTCACATCGTGCATCGTCCCGGCCGCAGGCAGGCCGACGTTCCAGATCGGCATCGACGAGAT
>JBBRZR010000052.1:0-16643 GCA_038236495.1 Burkholderiales bacterium | reverse complement strand
GGTGCCGGCGGCCAAGGGCGGTGGGTGACCGGCGCAGTGAAAGAAAGGGGGAAATGCCGGCCAACTGTCCGGCATGGAGGACATTCACGGAGCCGTTTGCCCAACGGCCTTGGTTGCCTCGCGCCATACGTCGAACGTCAACATCCTGGCCAATCGAAAGACAGCTCAGAGCCGACACCGGCCGGCAGCCGGACCAACCTGACCATTGCCGGCGTTTCAGCAGCTTGCTCAAACCGTGACCCCAGCCGACATAATTCGATACTCGCACCCACGCCATCGATTGGATGCACTGATCAACGCAAGACACATGAACAAGCCAACTCGCCCTGCTGCTGAACGGCCCGCTGTCAAGCATCCCAAACGGTCGAATTCCGGCCCTGATGTTGCGTCTACCCGATCACACTCGAGGATGGCGGCCGCCAGGAACGCGTTCATCGCCCATGAACTCGCACCCGCCGTGGCGATCGCCGCGCTTGAGAAGTCGGAGCGAGCGCCGGGTGATCCACCGGCCGCGCTGGATATCTTGGCAGCGGGGGCGTCGTCGTCCGAAGTCGCCGGGAATGTGCGCGTCCAACTCTTGTTTGAAAACGGAGCTGTTCTGCCCGTGGAGATGAGCGCGGCGGCTGGCGCGGCATTGTCGGTTGGCCTGGCCAGCGAGATCCCGGCAGTGAAGAAGGCGAAGCCGCGCAAGTAACCGTCGCCCGGCAAGGCAGGGGCAGTCTGGATCCACAAAGCGCAGAGTCCAGCCTTTCAGCCCGACCAGCCGATCCAGCCATTGGCCCCAAACGGATCGGGGCCTCTAAAATCCGGTCGCTTTACCGCAGCCGCCGTCCCGTCGGGCAAGCGCCCGGCGCACCGCAGCGGTAGCCCCACCGCATCCCAACCCCCATGACCCTGTCCCGCCTCGTCGGTGGTTTTGTGCTCGCCCATTGGCGTGCCTATGCCGCCTCGGCCGGGATGCTGGCCGGCGTCGCGGTGCTGGGGGTCTGGCTGCCGCGCCAGATCGGGCAAATGGTCGATGGCCTGGTGGCCCAACGCCTGACGGGCGATGCGCTGTGGCGTGAAATCATGCTGTTGCTGGCGGCCGGCGTCGTGATCTACGGCCTGCGCGTGGCCTGGCGGCTCAAACTCTTTGCCACCGCCTACCGGCTGGGCCAGGACCTGCGGGTTCAGCTCTACGGCCGGCTGCTGCAGCAAGGCCCGCGCTTCTACCAGACCCAGCGCACCGGCGACCTGATGGCGCTGGCCACCAACGATGTGGATGCGGTGGAAATGGCCGCCGGTGAGGCCATGCTGGCCGGCTTCGACGGCACGATGACCCTGCTGCTGGTGGTGGCCATGATGACGCTGGGCGTGGACTGGCGGTTGGCCGGGGTGGTGCTGCTGTCGTTTCCGCTGATGGCGCTGGCCTTTTGGTGGATCTCGCGCCAGCTGCACGCAGCGTCACGCCAGGCGCTTGACACGTTTGGCGCGCTCAACGACCAGGTGCAGGAGAGCCTGACCGGCGTGCGCACGCTGCGTGCGTTGGGCCTGGCCCGCCACAGCAGCGCGCAGTTTGGCGCGCTGGCGGGTGCCGCAGCGCAGGCCGGTGAGCGTGCCCAGCGCTGGGAGGCCGGCTACGAGCCCGCCGTCGGCCTGAGCTTGAGCGCGGCGACGGTGCTGTCGCTGGGCTTTGGTGGCTGGCTGGTCTGGCAAGGTGAGATGACGGTGGGCCAGCTCACCAGCTTCGGCCTGTACCTGAGCCAGCTGATCTGGCCGATGTTTGCCGCCGGCTGGGTGCTCAGCCTGATCGAGCGTGGCCGCGCCGCCTGGGCCCGGCTGGCGCCGGTGCTGGAAGCGCCGTTGACGGTGGACGACCACGGCACGCTGAACGCGGTAGCGCCCGGCCTGCTGCAGGCGGATGCGCTGTACTTTGCCTACCCCGGCCAGCTGCGGCCAGCGCTGGCGGGGGTGGCTTTCGAGTTGCCCGCCGGCCAGACGCTGGGCATCGTCGGCCCCACCGGATCGGGCAAAAGCAGCCTGCTCAAGCTGCTGCAGCGGCAGTGGCCGGCGGCCCAAGGTCAGATCTACTGGGGCGGCGTTGCACTGGACCAGTACCGGCTGGCGGCCTTGCGCCAGGCGATTGCGTGGGTGCCGCAAGAGCCTTTTTTGTTCTCGGCCAGCGTGGCACAGAACATCGCACTGGCGCGGCCCGATGCCACCCGTGCCCAGATCGAGGCCGCTGCCCGCCAGGCCGCCGTGCACGACGACATCAGCCGATTGCCGCAGGGCTACGACACGCCGGTGGGCGAGCGGGGCGTCACGCTGTCGGGTGGCCAGCGCCAGCGCGTGGCCATTGCCCGGGCGCTGCTGGCCGACGCGCCGTTGCTGCTGCTGGACGACGCGCTGTCGGCGGTGGACACCGGCACCGCCGCACGCATCCTGGCCAACCTGAGGCAGTCTCAAATCCAAAACGCCAGGCGCACACTGATCATCGTCAGCCACCGGCTGGCCACCGTGATGGACGCCGACCAGATTCTGGTGCTGCGCCACGGCAGCATCAGCGAGCGGGGCGATCACCCGGCGCTGTTGGCGGTCGAGGCCAGCGACGGCCACCCCGGCTGGTACGCCACCCAATGGCGGGTGCAGCAGCTGGAAGCATCGCTGGACGATGGGGATGGGGATGGCGACGCCCCCGCCGAAACGCCCGACACCCGGACCTTGGCCGCACCCCATGTCGGCTGACCAGGCCCAGCCCGATCCGCACGAGCGCCGCGCCGCGCTGGCGCTGCTGGCGCGCAGCGCTGCGCCCGAGGCGCCGCTGCTGCGCGCCTCGGTGCTGTGGCTGGTGCTGGCCGCCGCGCTGGAGGCGCTGGGCCCGGTGCTGGGCAAGGCCTTCATCGACCAGTACCTGCTGCCGCGCCATGCCGACCTGGGCGCCATCGCCGGCTTGCTGGGCGGCGCGCTGCTGGCCGGTTGGGTCGCCAGCCTGCTGCGCTTCTGGCAGCTGGTGCGGCTGGCCGGCGTGGCCATGCGCTCGGTACAGCGCCTGCGCGAGCAGGTCTACGGCCATGTGCTGCGGCTGCCGATGGCCTACTTCGACCGCGCCATCACCGGGCAACTGGTCAGCCGGGTCACCAACGACACCGAGGCGGTCAAGACGCTGTACGTGCAGCTGCTGTTCGTGATGCTCGACAGCGCCATCATGCTGGCGACGATGCTGGTGACGATGGCGCTGCTGAACTGGCGCCTGATGCTGATCGTCGCGCTGCTGGTGCCGGCGGTGGTGGGCATCGTCTGGCTCTACCAGCGCCTGTCGGCCCCGGCGGTGGCCCGCACCCGGGCGCTGCGCAGCGACATCAACGCCCAGGCCGCCGAGTCCATCGCCGGCATGGCGGTGATCCAGGCCAGCGGCGCCGCACCGCGCTTTGCCCAGCGTTTTGCCGACACCAACCAGGCCCACTACGACTCGCGCCGGGTCGAGCTGCGGGCCAACGCCTGGCTGCTGCGACCGGCGCTGGACTTTCTCAACGTCGCGATGCTGGCCGCGCTGATCGGCGTCTACGGCCTGGGGCTGGCGGGGGGTGCGGCCGGCGGCGCAGGGGGCCTGGGCGGCCTGGGTGGAATTACCACCGCCGGGGCGCTGGAGGTGGGCGTGCTCTACGCCTTCGTCAGCTACATCGGCCGGGTGGTCGAGCCGTTGATCCAGATCACGATGCAGTTCTCGCAGCTGCAGCAGGCGGTGGTGGCGGCCGCGCGGGTCAACACCTTGCTCAACGAGCCGCAAGCCCCGGCGGCCCAGGGCAGCGGCCAGGTGGGCGCAGGCCGCATCCAGGTGCACGACCTGCACTTTGGCTACCAGCCCGGCCGGCCGGTGCTGCACGGCCTGGACCTGGACATCGCGGCCGGCCAGTTTGTCGGCATCGTCGGCCACACCGGCAGCGGCAAGAGCACGCTGCTGTCGCTGTTGCTGCGCTTCTACCCGGCCCCCGCCGGCGCGATGCTGATCGACGGCCAGCCGCTGGACCAGATCGGCGACGCCGACTTCCGCCGCCAGGTGGGCCTGGTGCCGCAAGAGCCGTTTTTGCTGGCTGCCAGCGCCCGCGACAACATCGTGATGGGCCGGGCGCTGGACGCTGGCGCGGTGGAGGCGGCCGCCCGCGCCGCCCATGCGCATGACTTCATCCTGCGCCTGCCGCAGGGCTACGACACGCCGTTGGGCGAGGGCGGCGCCCGGCTGTCGGTGGGCGAAAAACAGCTGATCGCGATGGCCAGGGCACTGACCGGCGCACCGCGCATCCTGCTGCTCGACGAGGCCACCGCCCACATCGACAGCGAGACCGAAGGCCGGGTGCAGCAGGCACTGACCGCGCTGCACGGCCGGGTCACGGTGCTGGCGATTGCGCACCGGCTGTCCACCATTCGCGAGGCCGACCAGATCATCGTGCTCAACCACGGCCGCATCGCCGAGCGTGGCAGCCACGCCGAGTTGATGGCGCTGCCCGGCGGCATCTACCAGCGCCTGGTCAGCCTGCAGCAGTTGCAGGCTGACGACAACGAAGACGACAACGAGGACGACGCTGACCGCAACGGGGTCGATGCCAAAACCGATGGCTGAACCCAGCCTGCTGCGCCAGCCGGACTTTCGCCGCTTCTGGGCCTCGCGCCTGGCCGGCACCGCCGCCGGCCAGATGCTGCTGGTGGCGCTGGGCTGGCAGATGTACGACCTGACCGGCAGCGCCTGGGACTTGGGCCTGGTCGGGCTGGCGCAGTTTTTACCCGCCCTGCTGCTGGCCCTGCCCGCCGGCCACCTGGTGGACCGCCACGACCGGCGGCGGGTGCTGGCCACGGTGCTGGCACTGCAGGTGGCGGTGGCACTCGGTCTGGCGCTGGCCTCGGGTGCCGGCTGGATGGGGCGTGGCGCGCTGCTGGCGGTCTCACTCGCGCTGGGCGGCCTGCGGGCCTTCCAGATGCCGGCCTCGCAGGCGCTGCTGCCGCAGCTGGTGCCGGCCATGCGTCTACCCCAGGCGCTGGCCTTGTCGTCCACCGCGTTGCAAGGCGCCGTCATCGCCGGGCCGGCCTTGGGCGGCTTTGTCTACGCCGGCGGTGCGGCGGCGGTGTACGGCCTGTCGGCGCTGGGGTTTGCGCTGGCCACCGTCTGTGTGCTGCGGCTGGTCAGCCGCACGCCACCGCGGCTGCGCGAGCCGGTATCGGCCCGCACGCTGCTGGCCGGGCTGCATTTCATCGCGCACCGTCCGGTGGTGCTGGGCGCTGTCTCGCTGGACCTGTTTGCGGTGCTGCTGGGTGGCGCGGTGGCCTTGCTGCCTATTTTTGCGCGCGACATCCTGCACACCGGGCCTTGGGGGCTGGGCCTGTTGCGCGCCGCGCCCGCGGTCGGTGCGCTGGCGATGTCGCTGGCACTGGTGCGCTGGCCGGTTTATCGCCGCAGCGGCGCCTGGCTGCTGGGCTCGGTGGCGGTGTATGGCGCAACGATGGTGGTGTTTGGCCTGTCCACCCAGCTCTGGCTGTCGCTGGCGGTGCTGGCAGCGTCCGGGGCGGCGGACATGGTCAGCGTGGTGATCCGGCAGGCGATGGTGCAGCTCGCCACACCGGACGCGATGCGCGGCCGGGTCAGCGCGGTCAACTCGGTGTTCATCGGCGCGTCCAACCAGCTCGGAGAATTCGAATCCGGGGCCACGGCCGCGCTGTTCGGGCCTGTAGCATCGGTGGTTTGGGGCGGCATAGGCACCGGTCTGGTGGTGCTGGCCTGGACAGGCCTGTTTCCGGCACTGGCCCGACACGACCGCCTGGTGCGCGACCCTGACACCGATGCAGATACCGACGCGGCCGGCGCGCCGCAAGATCGCGCAAGACCCGCCTGAAGCGGCTCAACCTCACCCCGTGCAAGCCCGCAACAACGCCACGGCCATGCCGCAACAACACGAACTTCCAAGGGTGAGCGCTTGACGCAAGGTTTGACCGAAGCCGATCTGCGCGCGCTCGCCACCTTGCTGGACGGGTTCGGCATGACCGTCGCACTGGCGGGCGCGGATGGCCGCATCCAGCCGCTGGCCACGCCCGGCGGCAGCGCCGTCCAGCCGGTGCCGCGCCAAGGCAGCCGGGTGGCGTCGATGACGTTGGCGGACGGCCGCCGCCTGGTGCTCAACGAGCGCGACCGGGCACCGGAGCGCCGGCCCGGCGGCGCCGCCCTGCATGGCCTTGGCGGCGCCACCGCCCAGGGTGCCGCCCAGGGCGCCGAGCCAACCGCCACCGGCCCGCAGCCCCTGCCCGAGCGCCGCGCCGGCGCCGAGGCCGCCGACATCCGCTTCCGCCTGCTGGCCGAGCACTCGATCGACCTGATCGTGGCCGTGGACGCCGACCTGGCGATCCGCTACGCCTCGCCGGCCACCACCACCCTGCTGGGCATGGCGCCCGCCAACCTGCACGGCCACACCCTGGTCGAACTGCTGGCGCCAGAGGACCGCGCCGCCTTCATCGCCCGCCACTTCACCAATTCGGCGCGGCGTGGCGCCGGGCCCGATTTGTTCAGGGCGCTGCGCAGCGACGGTCAGACCCTGTGGGTCGAGGCCCGGGTGGCGCCGCTGCCGCCGGGCAACGGCCTGGGCGACTACCTGGTCACGCTGCGCGACGCCGATCGGCGCAAACGCGCCGAGGACGCGCTGGGCCAGGTCAATGCCGAGTTGTCCACGCTGGCCTCGACCGATGCGCTGACCGGTCTGCCCAACCGCCGCCAGTTCGACGCCACGCTGCACAAGGAGTGGTACCGCGCGCTGCGCGAGGCCACGCCGCTGGGCCTGTTGATGATCGACGTGGACCGCTTCAAGCCGCTCAACGACCGCTATGGCCACCCGGTGGGCGATGCCTTTCTGGCCCGGGTCGGCCGGGTGATCCGCGACAACGTGCGGCGCGCCGGCGACATGGCCGCACGCTATGGCGGCGAGGAGTTTGCCGTCGTGCTGCCGGGCACTGCATCCACCGGCGCGCTGGAGATCGCCGAGGTGATACGCCGCGCGGTGCAGGCCACCGACACCCACAGCCTGGTCGAGGGCGGCTACCCGCTGACCGTGAGCATCGGCGTGGCCGCGATGGTGCCGCTGGCCGGCGCCGGCTCGTCCGCGCTGGTCAACAGCGCCGATGGTGCGCTGTACCAGGCCAAACGCGGCGGCCGCAACCGGGTCGAGCTGCTCGGCTGAGGACAGGCGGCAGGCCGTGCGCTGCCGGACAGCGGTGCACACCCACACCCACTCCCACACCCCTCACCGCGCTGCTGCCACCGCGACAGCCGCCGGGATGGCCCACATGGCACGATTCGGCTCCACCCGACCCAAGCCAAGCCATGACCACCGACCTGCTGCTCACCGAGATCCACCCCGCCGGCTATGCCGTGTTGACGCTCAACCGGCCCCAGGCCATGAACGCGCTGAGCAAGGCGCTGATGACCGCGCTGGCGGCTGAGGTGGACGCACTGGCCGCCAACCCCGCGGTGCGGGTGCTGGTGCTGACCGGCGCCGGCCGGGCCTTTTGTGCCGGGTTGGACTTGAAGGAGATCGGCTCGGGTCAAGGCAGCCTGGGCGGCACCGACGGCACGCCGGTCGGTGATCCGGTGGCGGCGATAGGCCGTTTTCCCGGCCCGGTGATCGGCGCCATCAACGGCGCAGCGGTGACCGGCGGCTTCGAGCTGGCGCTGGCCTGCGACGTGCTGCTGGCCGCCAGCGGTGCGCGGTTTGCCGACACCCACGCCCGCATCGGCGTGGCACCGGGCTGGGGCCTGTCGCAAAAACTCAGCCGTGCGATCGGGCCGTACCGGGCGCGCGAGGTCTCGTTCACCGGCAACTGGGTCAGCGCCGAGCAGGCGGCGGCCTGGGGCTTTGTCAACCGGGTGTTGCCGGCCGACGATTTGCTACCGGCTGCCCGGGCACTGGCGCAAGACATGCTGGGCACACTGCCGGCGATGCTGACACGCTACAAGGCGGTGATCAACGACGGCTACGCGCTGGCCTATGGCGACGGGATGGCGCTGGAAAAAACCCGCGCCCGTGAGTTCAATGCCCGCGTCGACTCGGCCGACGTCGAGCAACGGCGTGAGGCCGTGCGAGAGCGCAACCGCAGCGCCTGATCACGGCCTGCCCGGGGAGCGGCCCGCCAGGCCGGCCGCTCAACGGCCAAAAAAAAGCCCCCGGTGCAGACAGCACCGGGGGCAATAGGCCTCATCACAAGCGTCGCGAGGTGTTGCTGTCGTTGGCCGGTGTGATCACGGCCCCGGGCAGCAACGCATCACGACACCCACAGGCTACGCCCATCGGGCGCTGAGCCGAATCCCTAGAACGGCAGCTGAACTTTGGGCCCGGATCAAACTCACCCCGGAATTGGGCCGCCGGCAAACCCGCTGCAGCACCTCAGCTGCCCAGCGACACCCCCAGCCCGCGCACAGCGCCCAGCAGCGGGTGGTCCAGGGGCACCGGCCGGTTGCAACCGGCCACACGGGCCATGTCCACGCTGGTCACGCGGTCGCCCTGCAGCGCCACCATGCGGCCGAACTGGCCGGCGCGCAGCAACTCGGCCGCGTGCCAGCCAAAACGCGTGGCCAGCACGCGGTCGAACGGCGTGGGCGACCCGCCCCGCTGCACATGGCCCAGCAGGGTGGCCCGGACCTCGGTGCGCAGCAGCGGCTGCAGCTGGTGCGCCAGCAAGGCGCCCACACCGCCCAGGCGCAGCGGGTCGGGGCTGTCGGCCAAGGTCTGCGCCACGGTGAGCCGGCCGCCCTCGGCGCGGGCGCCTTCGGCCACGCAGATGAGGGTGTAACCCTCGCGGTCTTCACGGGCGCGGCAGCGATCGACGATCGCGTCCAACCGGTAGGGCAGCTCGGGCAGCAGGATGATGTCGGCGGCGCCGGCCAGGCCACCCTCCAGCGCGATCCAGCCGGCATAGCGGCCCATGGTCTCGACGATCATCACCCGGCCATGGCTGCGGGCGGTGGTCTCCAGCCGGTCCAGCGCCTCGGCCACCACCGCCACCGCGCTGTCGAAGCCGAAGCTGCGGTCGGTGTGGCACAGGTCGTTGTCGATGGTCTTGGGCACGCCCACCACCGGCAAGCCCAGGCTGGAGAGCCGGTGCGCGATGGCCATCGTGCCGTCGCCACCCACCGCCACCAGTGCGTCCAGCCCCAACTCGCGGGCGTAGGCCAGCGCCGCCACCGAGACATCGGCACCGCCGGCGCCAAAGTAGTTGAACGGGTCGCATTTGTTGTGCGTGCCCAGGATGGTGCCGCCCTGGGCCAGGATGCCGGCCACCGACTGCACGTCCAGCGCCACCACCTCCTGCGTGATCAGGCCCAGGAAACCGCGCCGGATGCCGGTGACGCGAGCGCCGCACTCGTGCACCAACGCCAGCGTGACGGCGCGGATCACCGCGTTCAGGCCGGGGCAGTCGCCCCCGCCGGTGAGGATGCCGACATGCATGCTGAGCTCCGGATCAAGGCGCCGCCAGGGCGGCAAATCCAGCTATTTTGAGCGGCCTTCAGCCCAGCCAGGTCACCAGATCGGTCTTGAGTTGCGCCAGGTCAGCGCGCCGTGTGTACATCATGTGACCGGCGTCGTAATAGCGGTGCGTAATGCGCTGCAGCACCTCGACGGGCGCGTCCAGTTGCGCCAGCGACCAGTCGGTGGCCGAGTACGGCGTGCCCAGGTCGTAGCGGCCGCTGGCCACCAGCACTTTCATGTGCGGGTTGCGGCGCATGGCACGCGCCAGGTCGTTGCTGGTGCTGGTGAAGCCATTGGCCTCGCGCATGCCGTCGGCGCTGCCGCGCTGCCAGTTCCAGGCCTTGTTGACGTCGAACGACAGGGTGTCGTAGCGCTCGTGGGTGGGCAGGCCCAGGCCGCTGTAGTAGGCCAGCACCGCGGTGGTGTAGGGGATGGCGATGCCCTCGATGCCGGGGTCGAAGCTCATCTGGCGCTCGCGCGCCGCAGCCATGGGCGCGGTGGCGCGGGATTCGAGCCGGCCCACCAGCAGGCCGCGCGGGCGCAGCGCCTCGACAAAAAAGGTGCTGTCGCTGATGCGCAGGTTGTTCTCCTGCACCACCGGCAGCGCCAGACCGGTCAGTTCGGCCAGGCGTTTTTCGACCCGGCTGCGGGCGCGGCCATCCAGCCGGGCACCCTGGTGCAGCGCGCCCAGGTAGTCGTCCTGCACAAAGGCCTCGGCCGCCTTGCGTGCGGCCTCGCCCGAGCGGCCGGCCTCGCCCTTGAGCGTGCCGTGGTACTGCGCGGTGGCGGCAAAACCCGGCAGGAACAGCGCATACGGCAGGTCGTTGCGCGGCGCGAACACGATCGACTGCAAGTCCATCGCGCAGGACACCAGGATCAGCCCCGACAGCGCCAGGCCGTGGTCCAGCAGCTTGTCGGCCAGCGCCGCGCCGCGGGTGGTGCCGTAGCTTTCGCCGCACAAATACAGCGGCGCGCCGAAGCGGCCGTTGGCAGCCAGCCAGCCGCGCATCACCTCGGCCAGCGCGTCCACATCACCGTCCACCGACAGCTGGGTCTTGCGCGCCGCGTCGCTGGCGCTGACCGACCAGCCGGTGTGCGGCGGGTCGATGAAGACCAGATCGAAAAACGCCAGCCAGGTCAGCGGGTTGTCCACCACGGCGTAGGGTGCGGGCGCCAGCGTGCCGTCGTCGTTGACCGGCACCCGCTTGGGGCCGAGCGCGCCCAGGTGCAGCCAGATCGACGAGGAGCCGGGGCCGCCGTTGAAGGCGAAGCAGACCGGGCGCTGCACGGCGGGCGCGGTGCCGGCCGGGTTGGCCGGGTTGGCCGGGTTGGCCGGGTTGGCCGGGTTGGCGTCCGCCAGGTAGGCCACGGTGAACACCGCCGCTTGCGGCTCGCCGCGCTGGGCATCCACCCCGCCGGCCAGCACCGGCACAAAGGCCGCACGCACGCCATAGCCCAGCGCCTGGCCGTTGTCCAGCGTGACGGTCGCGTTGGCCAGCACGGGCGGCCTGGCCAACAGTTGTGCCACCTTGTCACGTTGCCGCTTGGCGGCGTCGGGGTCGGTCGGGGGTGTGCTGGCGGGGGTTGTGTCGCTCAAGTCAGGCTCCTGGTCAGGGTCGGGTGTGAGATACGCTGGTCTTCAGGCCGTGGCGCAGGCTGCGTGATCAGGCCGTGGCCAGCAGCCGGGCGTAAGCGGGCAAATCCACATTGCCGCCGGACAGGATCACGCCGACCCGGGCGCCGCGCAGGTCCAGCACACCTTCGAGCAACGCCGCCGCGCCCAGGCAGCCGGTGGGTTCGACCACCTGCTTCATGCGCGCGGCAAAAAATTGCAGGGTGCGCACCAGTTGCGCGTCGCTGACGGTAACGATGCGCTGCACCAGCGCCTGGATCACCGGGAAGGTGAGCGCGCCGCTGGCTGTCGTCTGGGCGCCGTCGGCGATGGTCTGCGGCACCGCGATCGTCACGATCTCGCCACGCGCCAGGCTTTGCTGGGTGTCGTTGCCGGCCTCGGGCTCGACCCCGATCACCTCGATCGCCGGCAGCTTGTGCTTGGCCGCCACCGCGCAGCCCGAGATCAGCCCGCCACCCCCCACGCAGACCAGCAGCACGTCGAGGTGGCCCACCTCGTTGATCAATTCGAGCGCGGCGGTGCCCTGACCGGCCATCACCTGCGGGTGGTCGAACGGCGGGATCAGGGTCATGCCGCGCTCGGCAGCGATGCGCGCACCGATCGCTGCCCGGTCCTCGGTGTAGCGGTCGAACAGGATCACCTCGCTGCGCGCCGCGCCTGCGGGGTTGACCTGGTAGGCGCGGGTGGCGGCCAGCTTGGCGGCGGGCGCGTCTTGCGGCATCACGATCACACTGGGCATGCCCAGCAGCCGGGCCGACAGCGCGATCGCCTGGGCATGGTTGCCCGAGCTGAAGGCCAGCGCGCCGGCTTGGCGTTGCTCGGGCGTGAACTGGGCCAGGGCGTTGTAGGCGCCACGGAACTTGAAAGCCCCCATGCGCTGCAAATGCTCGGCCTTGAAGAACACCCGGGCGCCGCAGCGATCGTCGGCAAAGCGCGATTGCAGCACCGGTGTGCGGTGTGCCACACCGTGCAGCCTTTGGGCGGCAGCGGCGACGTCGGAAAACTCGATGGCAAGGGAGGTCATGCCGACAAGCATAACGAAGGCCCTTGATGGCTGGCCGCACGCCCACCCCGCGCGGCCGCCCGATCAGGCCCGTTTTCTGCCCGCTGCTCGGGGCCTGCCGTCGGCCCGCCGCGCCTACGCTCGCGTCAGCAGTTGTTGATCTTTTGAAGGTGCTCACCGCCATGTACCCCGCCACCGCAGCCGCCATCGCCAGCCCCTTTGCCGCGGACAACGCCGGTTTGGTCCACAGCGCGTCGCCGCTGCACGCGCCGCGCGCCGGCATGGCCAGCCAGCCGACGGGCAAGCCGGCCCCCGAACTGATCGAATTCGTCGATTTCAAGTGGCTGATGGCCGCCGAGGGCCACCGCATCGACCTGGGTCGGCTGCAAGCCGAGCCCGCCTATGCCCGTGGCTGTCTGGCCCTGGCGGGCGGCTCGACCTCGGCCACCCTGCGACAGGCCGCAGCGCGGCTGGCGCGATCGTTGGGCCTGGACACCGCCAGGCTTCAAGCCGGGCCCTGAAACCCGCCACGCCGGAAGGTCAGCACCAGCGTGTCGCGGTGGCCACCGCCGGCAGCGCTGTCGATAGGCTGGATCGGCGTGCTTTCGTGGATCACCCGCGCGTCGTCGAGCAGCAGCGCGCTCCAGGGCTGCTCCAGCGTAAAGCGCTGGCCCTGCGGTCCACGCGCATCGAACACCCGGGTCTCGCCGCCCTTGATGCCGACCCGCGACACCAGCACCACCACCACCAGATCCACCCCGTCACGGTGCGCACCCTCGGGCGTGGGGCGGCCGATGCCGTCGGTGGTGTCGATGCGGAACGGGTGGGCCTCGACATAGCAGGGCGCGGCGCCAGGCTGCTCGCCGCGCAACGTTGCACTGTGTGCCGCCAGCGCGCACAGCAGGCGCGCCCAGTCCGGTGATTGCGCCAGTGCCGGTGCCAGCGGCTCGAACCAGCGCAGGATGCCGCCATGCAAGGCGTTGTACTCGACCGGCTGCCAATGTGCACGGTGCGGCACCGGCGTCACGGTGCAAGCAACGGCGCCGCCGTGTCCGGGGTCGGCTGCCACATCGGGTGCTGCGGCCTGCACCACAAAACAACCGTGGCGCCTGCGCCGGTAGTGGCCGCCGTCCTTCAGGAAGTTGTCGGGCGGCAGGTCGTCCCACAGCGGCGCCCAGGCAGCAAACACCGACGGATCCACTGCGGTCAGGCTGGCAAGACCGGCGGCATCGAGCACGGCAAAACCGGGATCACCCAGCCGGGCATCCAGGTCGGCCAGCGGAGTGAGTGGTGGGGGCAATGAGTAGGCGGGCATGGCGCTCAACCGGCAGCGGCCCGGGGTGGGGTGCTGCAGGCGGGTCGAATCAGGGGTAGGCAATTGTGCGTGAGGTCGCACCGCCACACCGGCCGGCGGGCCGGGTGCAAGTGCCGCCAGCCCTTTAAACTGGCGCCCGCGGTGGCCCTGCGGGCACCCGCCCGTCTGGCCCCGCAGACACCGCGCATGAACCCGTCCTCCGACCCCCCCGTCCCGCCCTCGACGCCACCCGCCCCGGCGGCATTGGCGGGCCTGCGTCCGGACACCTCGGCCTACCACTGGCTGGACCTGCCGGTGGCCTGGACCGATCTGCAGGGCCGGTTGCTGGGCGCCAACCCGGCTTTCGAGGCCGCCACCGGACACCGCGCCGACAGGCTGCAGGCCCAGCGCCTGACCGACCTGCTGGGCCTTGACCACACCGGCAGCGATCCGACGCTGGCGCACGGCCTGGCCAGCGGTCTCGACTTCGCGCCGTTGCCGTTTGCAGGCCGCGACGCCCAAGGCCTGCCGCTGATCGGCCTGCTGGGCCAACGCTGCCAGGCGGGCTTGTGCATCGTCACCCTGCAGCCCGGGCCGTCGCCGGCAACGCTGGCGCAGCCGTCGCGGTTCTGGGATCTGCGGGCGCTGCGCGACGGCATCCGCGGTGCGCTGACCGGGCCGGTGGTGCCGGACAGCGCGCCGCCGCCCGGTGCGCTCGACACGCCCTACCCGCTGGACACCGCCCAGGCACGCTTCGACATGGCCAGCACGCTGGCGGGCATCGGCATCTGGCAGCACGATACCGCCACCGGCCTGCTGCACTGCAACCGGCTGGGCTGGTCGCTGTTGGGCCTGCCGGCCCAACCCGATGGCCTGGCGCTGGGCGCACTGGCCAGCCGGCTGCACCCCGAAGACCTGGCCGCCGTCATGGCCCAGTTGGCCAACCCGCCGCCATCCGCCCCGCCGGGCAGCAGCACGGCGGCCGGTACGGCGCCGGCCCAGGCACGCGAAGGACCGGTCGAACTGGGCGCCCGCTGCCGCCACAGCGACGGCCGCTGGCGCTACCTGCTGACACGCCGGGTGGCGCGCCGCGACGACGACGGGCAACTGCTCGGCCACGTCGGCGTGGTGCTGGACCTGAGCGACCGCTTCGACCAGCAGCAATTGGCGCTGGCCCTGGCCCAGCGGCTGGAGATGGCCACCGCCGCTGCCGGCGTGGGCATCTGGAGCGTCGAGCTGGGCAGCCCTGCGGGTGAACCCGACCCGGTGCACTGGGACGAGCAGATGCGTTCACTGCACGGCCTAGACGCCGACACCCCGGCGCCTGACCTGCCGGCCTACATCGCCCGGTGGGTGCTGGAGGCCGACCGCGCCAGCGTGACCGAGAGCATGGCCACACTGCTGCAGCGCCGCGAGGGTTTGCTGGACCTGGACCTGCGCATCCTGCGCCCCGACGGCCGGGTGCGGCGGCTGGCCACCCGGTCCAGCGTCAGCGGTCCCGCCGGCCAGCGCCATTTGCACGGCGTGATGCTGGACGTGACCGAGCGCCACAGCACCGAGGACCAGTTGCGCCAGGCCAACGAGCGCGCCGCGCTGGCGGCCCGCGGTGCCGGTATCGGCACCTGGGAGTCCGATGCCCTGGCGTCGGTGGGCTGGTGGGACGCGCAGATGTTCCGGCTGCGCGGGCGCGAGCCCCAGTCCGGCCCGGTGCGCACCGACCAGATGATGGCCTGGCTGCATCCGGCCGACCACGACCTGTACAGGCACGCCGTGCAGGCGGCGCTGGACCAGGATGCACCCATCAACATCGAATTTCGGGTCGTGCTGCCCGACGGCAGCCTGCGCTGGCTGGCCTCGCGATCAACGCCGGTGCGCGACGAGCAGGGCCGTACCGTGCGCCGCATCGGCATCAACTGGGACATCACCGACGTGCGCAACGCCGCCGCGGTGCGTGAGGAGCGCTTGCTGGCGCAACGCGAGAGCCAGGCCAAATCGCGCTTCCTGGCGCGCATCAGCCATGAGCTGCGCACCCCGCTCAACGCCGTGCTGGGTTTTTCGCAATTGCTGCTGGCCGAAGGCGCCGGCCCCGACCCGGCCACCTGGCGCCGGCGGGTGGCGCACATCCAGGCCTCGGGTGAGCACCTGCTGGCGCTGATCGACGATGTGCTGGACCTGTCCAGCCTGCAGTCGGGCGAGCTGCCCTTGTCCTTGCAGCCGGTGGCGCTGGCGCCGCTGGCCCAGACCAGCCTGCCGCTGGTCGAGCTGCTGGCGCGTGACCACGGTGTCAGCCTAGTCCTGGGCCCGCTGGACGGCTGGGCGCTGGCCGACCCGGTGCGGCTGCGCCAGGTACTGCTCAATCTGCTGAGCAACGCGATCAAATACAACCGGCCCGGCGGCAGCGTCACCGTCAGCGCCACGGCGGATGCGGGCTGGCTGCTGCTGCAGGTGGAAGACACCGGGCGCGGGCTGGACGCCGCGCAGATCAGCCACCTGTTCGAGCCCTTCAACCGGCTGGGCATGGAGCGCGAGGGCATTGCCGGCACCGGCATCGGGCTGGCCATCGTGCAGGCCTCGATGCAGCACATGGGCGGCACGGTGCGGGTGCGCAGCGTGCCAGGCCAGGGCAGCTGTTTCGAGCTGAGCCTGCAGCAGGCGCGGGCCCCAGCCACCCCACCCGCCGCTCCACCCGCCACCCCGGCCGCCGTTCCGGTCGAACCCGCACCCACCCGCCCAGTCGCCGCCCCGCCGCCGGCCAGCAAGCGCCTGCTCTACATCGAGGACAACGAGGTCAACCTGTTGATCGTCAGCGAGCTGGTGCGCAGCCGCAGCGATATCGAGTTCCTCTCGGCGGCCGATGGCGCCAGCGGCCTGGCCTGCGCGCAGGCCCAGACGCCCGCGCTGATCCTGCTGGACATGCACCTGCCCGACATGGACGGTCACGCAGTGCTGCGTCAACTGCGCGCCAACCCGGTCACGGCCGGCATCCGCTGCATCGCGTTGAGCGCCAATGCGATGCCGGACGACATCCGGCGCGCCCGAGAGGCCGGCTTCGAGGACTACTGGACCAAGCCGCTGGACCTGCGCGCCTTTCTACGGGCGATGGACCGGTTGTTCGGCCCCGCGCCGGACTGAGCGCCTGAGCGTCTTTCGTTCATGCCCGCTCATCACGCTCAAAGGGGCGCAGCAGGCCATGGATCAGTCGATCAGCCCGCGCCCGCGCAGCATCGGTCCGAT
>JBBRZR010000051.1:0-17417 GCA_038236495.1 Burkholderiales bacterium | reverse complement strand
GCTTCAGCCCGAGAGGCAGCCGAGGGTCCCAATGTGCCGGTAACCCTGCGCGGCAGCATCCCCGACCGCCGCAACCGCGCTGTGGCGTGCAGTTCGACCCAACGCCTGTGCTGTCGCGCACGGATGGCCTCGAATGGGGCGCGCCTCCTGCGCCGTGCGGCAACCAGAACAGCTTCGGCTCGCAACAAGGACTTGATTGCGCTGGTCAATTTGGGCTCGCCGACCTGGGCGCGCACCCGGGACCTGCGGAATGACGGTCAGCCGCTGCCCTAAATCGCCCGCCGTGGCGCCACCCCCGATTGACCCGGCCGCCACTTGCGGCGAGCATGGCGCCATGAAAGCCGCCATCCTCCGCCAAGCCGGCCAGCCGCTCAGTATCGAGACGCTGGCCATCGACAAACCCAAATCCCGCGAGGTGCTGATCCGCACCGCCGCCGTGGGCGTCTGCCACTCCGACCTGCACTTCATCGACGGCACCTACCCCTACCCGGCGCCGTTTGTGCCGGGGCACGAGGCTGCTGGCATCGTCGAGGCCGTCGGCCCCGAGGTGCGCACCGTCAAGCCCGGCGACCATGTCATCACCTGCCTGTCGATCTTCTGCGGCCATTGTGAGCACTGCCTCACCGGCCATTTGTCGCGCTGCGTCAGCCCCGAAACCAAGCGCGGCAAGGGTGACGCACCGCGCCTGAGCCAAAACGAGCTGCCGGTGCAGCAGCTGGTGGGCCTGGGGGCGTTTGCCGAGCAGATGCTGGTGCACGAGCACGGCTGCGTAAGCGTCCGCCGCGACATGCCGCTGGACCGCGCCGCGCTGATCGGCTGCGCGGTGATGACGGGCTACGGCGCCGTCACCCACACGTCCAACGTGCGGCCGGGCGACACCGTGGCGGTGATCGGCTGCGGCGGCATCGGGCTGTCGGTGATCAACGCGGCACTGGTGGCCGGCGCCGGCCGCATCATCGCGATCGACCGCCTGGCGTCCAAGCTGGCGCTGGCCCGCACCTTTGGCGCCACCGACACGGTGGACGCCAGTGCCGGCGACCCGGTGGCCCAGGTGCTGGAGCTGACCGGCGGTGGGGTGCACCACAGCTTCGAGGCGATCGGCCTCAAGGTCACGGCCGAGCAGGCCTGGGGCATGTTGCGCCGGGGTGGCACCGCCAACGTCATCGGCATGATCCCGCCGGGGGTCAATATCGAGTTGCGGGGCAGCGATTTTCTGGGTGAAAAGCGCATCCAGGGCTCACTGATGGGCAGCAACCGCTTTCCGGTGGACATGCCGCGGCTGGTCGATCTGTACCTGCAGGGCCGGTTGCAGTTGGACGCGCTGATCTCGCAACGGGTTGAGCTGGCCCAGGTCAACGAGGCGCTGGCCGAGTTGAAGCGCGGTGAGCTGGCGCGCTCGGTGATCGTGTTCGACGCGGCCTGACCGCAGGCTTCAGGCCGGCACGGCGCCTTCGGTGCCGGTCGGTTTGGCCGCGACGTTGCCAGGGTCGGTAGCCGGTGCCGGCAGCCCGTGCATCACCCGCTGCGGGAACGGGATCTCCACCCCGGCCGCGTTGAGCAAGCGCAGCACCGCCAGATTGACCGCGCTGCGCACATTGCCCGTGCCGTTTTCCATGTCGGCGATCCAGAAGATCAGGGTCAGCTCCAGCCCGTCGGCGGCAAAGTTGGACAACTGCACGCCCGGGCCGGGATCGGACAGCACCCGGGGAACGGCCGCAATCGCCTCCACCAGCCGGGGTATCAAGGCGTCCAGGTCGGTGCCGTAGGCCACCTGCACCAGGCTGTTCAGCGCCACTTGCGGGTCGGCAAATGAGCAGTTTTCGACCCGCTGGGTGATCATCATCTCGTTGGGCACGATCGACTCGCGCCCGTTGGGGGCGCGGATCACGGTGTAGCGGGCGCTGATGTCGCTGATGCGGCCCTCGAAGTTGTCGACCTTGACCACGTCGCCGATGCGCAGCGAGCGCTCGGCCAGGATGACAAAGCCCGAGACGTAATTGGCCGCCAGCTTTTGCAAGCCCAGGCCGATGCCCACGCCCACCGCGCCACCCAGCACGCTGAGCGCGCCCAGCGGGATGCCGGCGGTCGACATCGCGATCAGGATGCCGACCAGCAGCAGGATGGCGCGGGTGGCGTTGGCCGCCATCTTGCGCACACTCAGGTTGACGCTGGACGCGCGCAGCATCCGCGCCTCCAGCGTGGCCGACAGCCACAACATCACCAGCATCACCGCCACCGCACTCAGGCTGCCTTCGATCAAACTGCGCAGCGACACCGGGCTGCCGCCAATCGTCCAGCTGAGCGCCTCGGCCTCGGACAGCATCACCGGCAGCGTGCCGGTGATCCACAACACCGCGCCTATCCAGACCGCCCAGCTCAGCGATCGCTCCAGCGCCCGCATCAGCAGCGAGTTGGGAAACGCCACATGCAGCACCCGCACCGAGACGCGGATCAGCGCCAGGCTGACCAGCACCGGCACCGCCAGCTTGAACACCGCCACCGGCAGGTGGCCACGCAGCAGCAGCCTGGCCAGCAAGGCCAGCGCCAGCGCCAGCAGCGGGAACAACACCCCGTCGTAGCCGCGGCGGCCGAACCAGAGACCGTCCTCGTCGGTGCGGGGCCGCAGCCACGCGGTGGCCAGCCAGGCCAGCCCCAGGCAGCCCAGCAGCACCGCCAGCTCCAGCAAGGCGGTCGGGTGGATCAGGGCGGCCAGCAATTCGGGGAAAGTATTGATCTCGCTCATGTGGCCGGATTGTCTCAGCCCACATCGGCCGGCCAGGGCGTCCAGGCACGACCGGCCCGGGGCTGCTGACGCGCCCAGCGCCAGCGGCGCAGCGCCCAGCGTCGCCTGCGCGCCGGCTAGACGTCGGCCAGCACGCGCAAATGCGTCACCACGCTGCGCGCCAGCGCCGACAGCGCGTAGCCGCCCTCCAGGCAGGACACGATGCGGCCGCCGCAATGCCGGTCCGCAATGTCCTTGAGCCGGCGGGTGATCCACTCGTAGTCGGCCTCGACCAGGCCGAGCTGGCCCATGTCGTCCTCGCGGTGGGCATCAAAGCCGGCGCTGATGAAAAGCATCTGGGGTGCAAACTCCTCCAGCCGCGGCATCCACATCGCATCGATGATGTCGCGCACGGCCATGCCGCGGGTGTAGGGCGGGATCGGCACGTTGACCATGTTGGTGCCCATCGGCACCGCGCCGCTGTTGGGGTAGAGCGGGTGCTGGAAGATGCTGGCCATCAGCACCCGGTCGTCGCCGGCGATGATGTCCTCGGTGCCGTTGCCGTGGTGCACGTCGAAGTCGATGATCGCCACCCGCTGCAGCCCCAGCACGTCCAGCGCATGGCGGGCACCGATGGCCACGTTGTTGAAAAAGCAAAAGCCCATGGTCTCGCTGCGGGTGGCGTGGTGGCCAGGCGGGCGCACCGAGCAGAAGGCGTTTTCAACTTCGCCGCGCACCACCGCCTCGGTCGCCGCCACCGCGGCGCCGGCCGCGCGCAAGGCCGCGCGCCAGGTGCCGGGGCAGACGACGGTGTCCGGGTCGAGATGGCGCGACTCGCCGCTTTGCTGCACCTGCTGCATGAACTCGCGCAGCTGCAGCACGTAATTGGCGGTGTGGGCGCGCTCGATCTGCGCCAGCGTGGCGAGCGGTGCCTCGCGGTGCTGCAGCGCGATGTCCAGGCCCGAGGCCAGCAGTTGATCGGCGATGGCGTCCAGCCGTTGCGGGCACTCGGGGTGGCCTTCCCCCATATCGTGCAAACGGCACTCGGGGTGGCTGTAGAAGGCTGTGGCCATGCGGGTCTCGAATTGTTTTCCGGTATGGTGCCGCGCATGCCTGATGCCAACCTTGCGCAGCGTCTTTCCAAACTCTCAGCCCAGATTAGCACGGTCATCGTCGGCAAGCACTCGCAGATCGACGACTGCATCGCCTGCATGCTGGCCGGCGGTCATTTGCTGATCGAGGACGTGCCCGGCGTCGGCAAGACCACCCTGGCGCATGCGCTGGCGGTCTCGCTGGGGTTGAAGTTCTCACGTGTGCAGTTCACCGCTGACTTGATGCCATCCGATCTGGTCGGGGTCAGTGTCTATGAACGCAGCACCGAAGCCTTTGCCTTTCATCAAGGTCCGGTGTTCACCCAGGTGCTGTTGGCCGACGAGATCAACCGCGCCGGCCCCAAGACCCAGAGCGCGCTGCTCGAAGCGATGGAGGAGCAGCAGGTCACGGTGGACAACCAGACCCGCCGCCTGCCGCGGCCGTTCTTCGTCATCGCCACCCAAAACCCCAGCGACCAGCTGGGCACCTACCCGCTGCCCGAAAGCCAGCTCGACCGCTTTTTGATGTGCATCACGCTGGGCTACCCCGACCGCGCTGCCGAGCGCGCGCTGCTGGCCGGCGAGGACCGCCGCCACCTGGTCGAGCGGCTGGGCGCGGTAATGACCCCGGCCGAGTTGCTGGTCGCGCAAGACGCCGTGCTGCAGGTGCATGCGTCCGAGTCGCTGCTGGACTATTTGCAGGCGCTGATCGCCGCCACCCGGTCCGGCCAGTGGTTTGCCGAGGGCCTGAGCCCACGCGCCGGTATCGGCGTGCTGCGCGCCGCCCGCGCCCGTGCGCTGCTGGCCCAGCGTGATTACGTGGCGCCGGACGACATCCAGGCCATCCTGCCGCAGACCGCGGCGCACCGCCTGGTGCCGGTGGCCAGCGCCGGGCGCGGCCGCATCGAGCAGGTGCGGGCGATGGTGGAGGCGGTGGGGCTGCCGTGATCACTGGGTGGGTTCGCGCCTGGTTCGAAAACCGGCTGGCGCGCAGCGACAACTGGACGCTGACCCAGCGCAACCTCTACATCCTGCCGACCAAGGCGGGTTGGGGCTTTTGCCTGACGCTGGCGGTGATGCTGCTGGCCTCGATCAACTACCAGCTCAACCTGGGCTACGCGCTGACCTTCTTGCTGGGCGGCGCGGCGCTGGTGTCGATGCACCAAACCCACGGCAACCTGCGCCGGCTGATGCTGCGGGTCAAGGCGCCGGCGCCGGTGTTTGCCGGTGACGCCGCCACGGTCGAAATCGTGCTCGACAACCCCGGCCACGAGCGCCACGGCGTGGGCATGGGCCTGTACGCGGCCCGGCGCGGCGGCATGACGTTTTGCGACGTGCCGGCGATGGGCAGCAGCGCGCTGCGGCTGCGCTTCACGCCCGGGCAGCGTGGCCGGCACGGGCTGCCCACGCTGCTGGTGGAGACGCACTTTCCGCTGGGTCTGTTCCGCGCCTGGACGGTCTGGCGCCCGGCGGCCGAGGTGCTGGTCTACCCGGCGCCCGAGCAACCGGCCCAGCCACTGCCGCCCAGCCTGCCCAGTGGCAGTGGCGAGCAGCAGGCGCGCAGCGGCGCCGGCGGTGAATTTGAAGGCGTGCGCGCCTACCGCCGGGGTGATCCGCTGCGCCAGCTGGCCTGGAAGAAGGTGGCCCGCACCGGCGAGATGGTCAGCCGCGACACCAGCGCCAGCGCGTCCCAGGCCTTGCTGCTGGACTTCAGCGCCGCCGGCGGGGCCGCGGGCGAGGCCCGCTTGTCGCGGCTGGTGGCCTGGGTGCTGGCCGCCGACCGCGCCGGCCTGGGCTATGGCCTGCGCCTGCCAGGGCTGGACCTGATGCCGGCCAGCGGCGAGGCCCACCGCCGCAACGCGCTGGAGGCGCTGGCCTTGTGGCAGGCGACATGACGTCCGTGTCGCCCCCGATGGCCAGCCCGCCACCCGCGGCCTCGATCCGCGACCGTGCGCTGGCCTGGCGCCAGTGGCCCCGCGACACCCGTGACACCTTGTTCCAGCTGGCGGTGATCGGCTGGACATTGGTGCCGCACTGGGGCCATTTGCCGTTCTGGTGCGGCGCGCTGACGGCGGTGGTGCTGGTCTGGCGCGCCTTGCTGGCGCTGGGCAACGGCCCGCTGCCGGCGCGCTGGAAGGTCTTGGCGGTGCTGGTGGTGGCCGTCGGCCTGACCGCCTGGAGCGAGCGCACCCTGCTGGGCCGCGAGGCCGGCGTGATGATGCTGGTGGTGCTGGTGGCGCTGAAGACGCTGGAGTTGCGCGCCCGGCGCGACGCGATGGTGGTGTTTTTCCTGGGTTTTTTCCTGGTGCTGACGCACTGCCTGTACTCGCAGTCGCTGCTCACCGCGTTGTCGATGCTGGTCTCGACCTGGGGCCTGCTGACCGCGCTGGTGCTGGCCAACATGCCGGTGGGCCGCCCGCCGCTGCGGCGTGCCGGTGCGGTGGCGGCCCGCTCGGCGCTGCTGGGGCTGCCGCTGATGGCGATGCTGTTTTTGCTGTTCCCCCGCTTCGGCCCGCTCTGGGGCCTGCCGCCGGACGGTGTGGGCCGCACCGGGCTGTCGGGCTCGCTGCGCCTGGGTGGCGTGGCCGACCTGGCCAACGACGACACGATTGCCTTCCGCATCCGCTTCGACGGCGCCGCACCGCGGCCCGAGGCGCTGTACTTTCGCGGCCCGGTGCTGTCGCGCTTTGACGGGGTGGAGTGGCAGCCGTCGATCTTTGCCATGGCGCGGGCCGCACCGCGCCTGCTGGATTTGCGCACCTCGGGCGCGCCGGTGCACTACGAGATGCTGCTGGAGCCGATCCGCCTGGCGCTGCTGCCGATGCTGGAGGCCACGCCCGCGCCGGCCGGCGGTGCGCCGCTGCTGGTCGATTGGCAGCCCTGGCTGGGCCACGACCTGCAATGGCACACCGACCGCCTGGTCGGCGAACGCCTGCGGCTGAAGGCCGAAGCCTGGACCCGGTTCGAGCACGGCCGCCAGATCGAAGAGGACGAGCTGAACTCGATGCGCTCGCTGCCGCCCGGCTTCAACCCGCGCAGCATCGCTTGGGCCCAGCAGGTGCGCGCCCGGCTGGGCGATGCCGACGCCCGCACCCTGGCCGGCGCCTTGATGGCCTATGTGCGCCAGGCCGATTTTGTCTACACCCTGCAACCCGGCAGCTACGGCAGTGACGCGATCGACGAGTTCTGGCTGGACCGGCGCGAGGGTTTTTGCGAGCACTACGCCACCAGCTTCGTGGTGCTGATGCGGGCGATGGGCGTGCCGGCGCGGGTGGTCACCGGCTACCAGGGCGCGGAGCCGCCGGACGCCGACGGCTTCCGGGTGGTGCGGCAAAGCCATGCCCACGCCTGGGCCGAGTACTGGTCGCCTGACGCCGGCTGGGTGCGCGCCGACCCGACGGCGGCGGTCTCGCCCGACCGGGTGCGCGCCAGCCGGTCCTTGCCGCCGCAGCCCGGCCTGGTGGCGGGTGCGCTCAACACCATGAACCCCGAGCTGGCCAACCGGCTGCGCCATGCCTGGGAGCGGCTGGACAACCGCTGGAACCAGTGGGTGATGGGCTACTCGCGCACCCGGCAATTCAACCTGCTGCGCGAGCTGGGGGTTCAGTCGCCGGACTGGGCCGATGTGGCGCGGGTGCTGGTGATCGCCGTGTCGGCGGTGGCCGGCGCCGGTGCGCTGTGGGCCTGGCGCGACCGCCACCGCCAAGACCCCTGGACCCGCCTGCAGGGCCGCGTCGGCAGCCGGTTGCGGGCTGCCGGTGTGCCGGCGCTGCCGCACCACCCGCCGCGCACGCTGGCGGCGATGGTGCGCCAGCGCCACGGCGCCGCCGGCGAGGCGCTGGCGTTGTTGCTGGACGGGCTGGACCGCCGCCGCTACGGCCCGGGCGGGGCCCGGCTGCCCGAGCGGGGTTGGTGGGCCCAGGTCGCGCGTGAGGCGGGACGCTTGAAGGCGCCACGGCCGGCCCCAAGCCCGGCGCCGGGATAATCCGGGTGATGCGCCCATCGATCCCGGCCCTGACACGCTGCCTGGCTTGCGGCCTTGCCACCACGCTGTTGTGGGGCAGCGCGCTGGCCCCGGTCAACGCCGCTGCCGCGGGTGGGGCTGCCGTGCCGACCGCCAAGCCGGCGGCCCAGACCCGCAGCAAGCCAGCGGCCAGAGCCTCGAACAAACACCAGCCCCAACACGCGGCAAAAAAGACCCGATCCGCGGTGCGCAGCGACAGTGAGTCCGATGCCGTGATCTACGGCAGCCGCGCCGATGCCGTGGCGCTGGCCGACCTGCTGGCCGAGCGCCACGGCCTGGACCCGGCCTGGGCCCGGGCCCAGCTGGCGCAGGCGCGGTTTGTGCCCTCGGTGGCGCGGCTGATCATGCCGCCGCCGGCCGGCACCGCCAAGAACTGGGCTGCCTACCGCGCGCGCTTCATCGAACCCGACCGGGTGCGCGCCGGTACGGCCTTCTGGGCCGCCCACAGTGAGTGGCTGGACGCGGCCGAGCAACGCTACGGCGTGCCGGCCGCGATGGTGGTGGGCATCATCGGCGTGGAGACGTTCTATGGCCGGGTCACCGGCAACTACCGGGTGCTGGACGCGCTGGCCACGCTGAGCCTGGACTTCCCCACCGGCCGCCGTGACCGCAGCGCGTTTTTCAAGGACGAGCTCGGCCAGTTCCTGCGGCTGGCGATGACCGAGCAACTGCCCACGGCAGCCGTCAAGGGCTCATTTGCCGGCGCCATCGGCCTGGGCCAATTCATGCCGGGCAGCATCAACCGGTTTGCGGTCGATTTCGACGGCAACGGGCATATCGACATGACGGACAGCGCAGCCGACGTGATCGGCAGCGTGGCGCACTACCTGGCCGAGCACGGCTGGCAGCGCGGCTGGCCCAGCCACTTTGCGGTCAAGCCGCCGGTGGACAGCGCCGCCCGGGCCACTTTGCTGGTGCCCGACATCCTGCCCAGCTTCACGCCCGCACAGCTGACCGATGCCGGCGCGGTGCTGGAGCCGGCGGCCTTGCTGCACCCCGGCCTGCTGGCGCTGGTGGAGCTGCAAAACGGCGACGCGGCGCCCAGCTTCGTGGCCGGCACGCAAAATTTCTACGCGCTCACACGCTACAACTGGTCCAGTTACTACGCGCTGGCGGTGATCGAGCTGGGCCAGGCCGTGGCCGCCGCCCGCGCCCGCTAGAAACTGCGGCTGCCGCCCGGCCGGTCCTCATTGGCGATGCGCCGGTGCACCCGGCGCAGCACCCACCAGGCCCCCACGCCCAGCACCGGCACGGCGATGCCGGTCACCAGGTCCGGCGACAGGCCCACGCCCGCCGCCTTGAGCGCCTTGGCGCCATAGCCCACCAGGCCGGTCAGGTAGTAAACGATGGCGGCCACCGACAGGCCCTCCACCGTCTGCTGCAGCCGCAGCTGCAGCTTGGCGCGGCGCGCGGTGGCGGCCAGCAGGGCCTGGTTCTGCTGCTGGCGGGCGATGTCGACCCGGGTCGACAGCAGGCTGCTGGCCTGCGCCACCCGCTCCGACAGGTCGTGCAGCCGCTGCGATACCGTGGCGCAGGTGGCCATGGCCGGGCTGAGCCGGCGTGCCATGAACTCGTCGATCGTCTGCAGGCCGCGGATGCGCTGCTCGCGCAACTCACCGATCCGGGTGGTCACCAGCGCGTGGTAGGCCCGGCTGGCACTGAAGCGGGCCTGGCTGCCGGCCAGCGCGCTCTCCACCTCGGCGGCCAGCGCCATCAGCTGCTGCAGCAGGGCGTCGTCGGCATGCACGCTGTCGATGGGCCCGGCGTCGGACAGGTTGCCGGTGTCGCTGCGCGCAATCCGCGAGGTCAGCTCGGCCAGCGTGCGCTCGGTCACCTGCAGCCGGGTCCAGAGCCCGCGTGCCACCGGCAGCGCCAGCAAGGCCATCATGCGGTAGGCCTCGATCTCGAACAGCCGCTGCAGCATGCGGCCGGCCTGGCGACTGGTCATCTCGCGGTTGAGCAGCATAAAGCGCGCAAAACCGTCGGCGTGGATGACGAAATCGGTCAGGGCCACGCCGGCGCCGTCGCCGATGCCGGCGCCCACGACCACGTTGGCCTCGAAAGCCGCGGCCAGTTGCCCGGCGGACGGCAGGCCGTCCGGCGCATCGTCCGGGGTGGGGTCGGCGGTGGCGGCGCCTGGGCTGGCGCCCAGCGGCTGGCCAACACCCGGCACGGCGTTGGCCAGTTCAGCATGCGCGGCGAACACCGTCAGCCCGGGCACGGCCGCCAGCCAGCCTGCCGGCAGGCTCAACGCGGCGGGCTCGGCAAACGGTGTGCTGCCCAGGCCGGGCGCAAACAAGGTGTAGCTGGAGAACTCACCGTGCCGCTCCCATTTGAAGCGCAGCGGCCCCAGGTCGGCGGCCCACTGCGTACCACCGCCCGGTGGCGGCGCCACGCCGTGCTGGCAGCACAGCGCGCTGATGTGGGCCAGTTCGCGGTCGCGGGCGTCCGCCTCGATGCGCACCGCCACATAGCTGGCGCGGCGCGGTGCCGTCAGCGGTTCGGGCGGCCGGGCATGCACCTCGGCAGCCAACTGCGCGCGGTCGGGGTGGTCGGGCGGCAACAGCGCGCCGTTTGGGGCAGGGGGCGTGGACATCGTGCGGCAGGCGGGGAGCGGGCCGATTCAGCACCGGTGCAGCAGCATAAGCCCAGCGACCCGGCCCGGTGCCTGGACTGCCCGGCCCGGCGCCTGGACTGCCCCGCCTGGCGCTCAACCCAGCGGCAGGCCGACGTAGTTCTCGGCCAGCACCGTCATCGCGGCCTGCGAGCCGAACAGGTAGTCCAGCTCGGCCAGCTGCATCTTGTGGTTGAAGCTGCCGGACGCGGGAAACCGGTGCATCAGCGAGGTCATCCACCACGAGAAGCGCTCGGCCTTCCAGATCCGGCCCAGCGCCCGGGCCGAGTAGTGCTCGATCTCGGCAGGGCTGCCAGCGTAGAAGCTGGTGAACGCCTGCCACAGGTAGGCCACATCGCTGGCGGCCAGGTTCAGGCCCTTGGCGCCGGTGGGCGGCACGATGTGGGCGGCGTCGCCCACCAGGAACAGCGCGCCGAAGCGCATCGGCTCGGCCACGAAGCTGCGCAGCGGCGCGATGCTCTTCTCGATCGAGGCGCCGGTGACCAGCTGCGCCGCGGTCGCGGCCGGCAGGCGGCGTTTCAACTCAGCCCAGAAGGTCTCGTCGGTCCAGGCCGAGAGGGCGTCGTCCAGCGCGCACTGCAGGTAGTAGCGGCTGCGCACCTTGCTGCGCTGGCTGCACAGTGCAAAACCGCGGTCGTGGTGCACATAGATCAACTCGTCCGACACCGGCGGCACGTCGGCCAGCACACCCAGCCAGCCGAAGGGGTAGACCTTTTCATGCAGGGTGATGGCGCCCGCCGGCACGCTGGCGCGGCACACACCGTGGAAGCCGTCGCAGCCGGCGATGAAATCGGCCTGCACCTCGTGGCGCACGCCGTTTTTCAGGTAGCTGACGCTGGGCGTGGGGCTGTCGAAACCTTGCACTGCCACCTCGTCGGCCCCGTACACCGTGGGCAGGCCGGCGGCGCTGCGGGCGGCCATCAGGTCGCGGGTGACCTCGGTCTGGCCATACACCATCACCCGCTTGCCGGTCAGGCCCAGCAGGTCGATGCGGTGGCGCTGGCCGCCAAAACACAGCTCCACGCCGTCGTGCGGCAGGCCCTCCTGGTGCATGCGGGCGGCCACACCGGCGGTCTCCAGCAGGTCGACCGTGGTTTGCTCCAGCACGCCGGCGCGGATGCGGCCCAGCACGTAATCGGGGCTGCGCTGCTCGATCACGACGTTGGTGATGCCCGATCGGGCCAGCAACTGGCCCAGCAGCAGGCCCGACGGGCCGGCGCCGATGATGGCAACCTGGGTTTTCATGCGGGTCTCCGTGTGTTTTGGGTGGAGACGCAGCCTAGGGCCGCAGGTCGATGGACTCAAGGGACGGATGTGGCGATCACTTGCACAATTCGAACATGCCTGAATCTGATCCCAGGGCACGGCCGGCCGCAGCGCCGGGCGCCTTGCCAACTTACGCGCTGTACGGCGAACAGGGCCGGACCCAGGCCACCGAGGGGCTGCACTGCGAGCGCATTGCCGAGCGCAGCCAGCGCCATGACTGGGAGATCCGGCCGCACCGGCATGAGTCGCTCTATCAAATTCTGCACCTGCAGCGGGGCTCGGCCACGGCCTGGCTGGAGTCGGGCAGCCAGGCCCTGACGGGGCCTTGTGTGCTGTTGATGCCCGCGCTGGTGCCGCATGGTTTTGTCTTTTCGCCCGAGGTCGAGGGCACGGTGGTGACCGTGCTGGAGCACCACTGGCGCCGTTTGTTGCAGGGCGCAGCGCCGCTGGTGGCCTTGCTGATGCAGCCGGCGCTGCTGCAATGGCCGGCGGCTGCCGCCGAGGCCGCCGGGGTGGACGACGCCGTGGCCCGGCTGCGCGCGGCCTTTGCCGACACCGGCGCCTGGCGCGACCTGGCACTGGACGCCGCACTGCTGCACTTGGCCGTGGTGCTGGGGCGGCTGCTGCCGGCCGCCGACCGGCCCGGTGGCGGTGCAACAGCTGCCGCCAGCGGCGCACGCGCGCTGGGCCATGTGCGCCGCTACCGGGATCTGGTGGACCTGCAGTTTCGCCAGCAGCCCACCTTGGCCCTGCTGTCGCGGGGCCTGGGCATCACGCCGACCCAGCTCAACCGGCTGTGCCACCAGGTGCTGGGCCATTCGGCACTGGGGGTGTTGCATGGCCGGCTGGTGCTGGAGGCCCAGCGCGACCTGGCCTACACCACCCAGAGCGTCAAGCAGATTGGCGGCAGCCTGGGGTTTGCCGACGCGGCTTACTTCACCCGGTTCTTCCTGCGCCAGACCGGGCACACGCCAACGGCCTGGCGTGCGCTGACGGCGCGTTAGCTCTGCGGCGCCGGGCGGACCGGCCACCGTCCCGGGCAGAAACGCGGGCGTGACACATGTCACGCCGCGCCGCCCGGCGGATGCGGCCGGGTGCCATCGAGACCACCCTGCGGGCCGTGGCCGGGTCAAGTTCGGCACGCGGGATGCCGAAATGCCAGGACATGTGGGCGATTTGCCTGCGCTGCCTCAGCTGCACGCCCTAGTCGAAAGAACACAAGCCATGTCGGTAACCGTCGGAATCCAGGAGTTGCGGGTCGGGATGTTCGTGCATCTCGACCTGGGGTGGTGGGCCCATCCGTTTGCGCTGTCGAGCTTTCTGGTCACCACGCCCGAGCAGCTCACCACCATCCGCGGCCTGGGTCTGAAAAAACTGCGCTGGAGCCCGGAGAAGAGCCGGCTCGACGACCCGTTGGCCGACGGCGCGGCGGTGGTTGACCCCGCGGTGGCGGCGCAAGCCGCTGCCGACCCGGCCGGCCATTTGCCGGATGCGGGTGTGGAGGCCGACCCCGGCGTTGAAGCCGCCGCGCCAGCCGCCGCTGCCGGCGAGGCCGAGGCCACGGCTGCGCCTGACGCCGCGCCAGGCGACCCGGGCGCGGCAGCGGGCCCGGCCGCCGCGCCGCAAACCCTGCGGCCGCGCAGCGCGCTGGCCACGCAGCGTGCGGCCCAGCAACTGTGCGAGCAGCAGTATTCGGAGGCGGGATGCGCCTGGAACGAGGCCCAGCGCCTGGTGCCGCGCCAGCCCGAGCAGGCGTTGACGGTGACCGAGGGCCTGACCCGCGCGCTGCTCGACAAACTGATGGTCGACCGCGAAATGTGTGTGCGGGTACTCAACGATGTGGGCGGTGACCGGGTCTCCGGCCATGCGCTGAACGTGACCGTGATCTCGCTGTTGATGGCGCGGGTGTTCGGCTTTGCCGAGCCCGAGCTGATGGACATGGGCATGGGCGCGCTGCTGCACGATATCGGCAAGCTCGACCTGCCGGACCGGGTGCACTTCGGCGACACCCACCTCAGCCCGTCCGAGATGAGGCAGTACCGAGACCACGTCGCCCACGGCGTTGCCCACGGCCGCCGCATGGGCCTGAGCGAGGGTGCGATGACGGTGCTGGCCCAGCACCATGAGATGGTGGACGGCAGCGGGTTTCCGGGCCGGCTCAACGTCGACCGCATGAGCACCGCGGCGCGCATCGTCTCGCTGGTCAACCGCTACGACAACCTGTGCAACCCGCCGCAGGCCGCACAGTCGCTGACGCCACACGAGGCGTTGTCGCTGATCTTTGCGCAGACGCGCACCAAGTTCGACGCCACCATGCTCAATGCCTTCATCCGCATGATGGGTGTCTACCCGCCAGGCTCGGTGGTGCAGCTGACCGATGACCGTTACGCGTCGGTCGTCAGCGTCAACTCGTCGCGGCCGCTCAAGCCGCGGGTGCTGGTGTGCGACACCCGCATCCCGGTGGACGAGGCCACGCTGCTGAACCTGGACGGCCTGGCCGACATCGGCATCCGGCGCAGCCTCAAACCCACCCAGCTGCCCGCCGCGGTGCGCGACTACCTATCGCCGCGCCCGCGCATGGTGTACTTCTTCGAGCCGGTGCAGGTGGATGCGGCCGATGCGATGGAAGAGTTGGCGGCATGACACGGCGCAGTGGGCGGGCGGCATGCCCGGTGCAAACGGGGGCACCCAGGTGATTGCCGAGCGCATCCCCGATGCGCTGCCGGCCTGGCGCGCCGTGCTGGCCGCGCTGGGCGAGCCGGCCTGGCTGGTCTGTGCCCGGCGCGGCGTGGTGCTGGCCATCAATGCCGAAGCCCTGGCGCTGCTGGCCCTGACCGAGGCAGCCGTGCTGGACCAGCCCGCCGATGGCCTGATCGCCACGCCGGAGGACATGGCGTTCTGGGACGAAGCCGCGCACGGCAGCCCGCCGCCCTTGTTGTCCGACACGGTGCTGGTCGACGCCCGCGGCACGCTGGTGCAGGTGACACGCCGCATCCGTCGGCTGGCGCCGGCTGCAGGGGCCGACGCGTCGCCCTACCTGGTGACCCTGCACGACCGCAGCGCCCAACAGCGTGAGACCGACGAGCGCGAGCTGCTGTTGTCGGAGCTGCAGGCCACGCTGGAATCGACCGCCGACGGCATTCTGGTCACCGACCTGGCCGGCCACATCCGGGCCTTCAACCGCCGCTTTGCCCAGATCTGGAGCCTGCCCGAGGCACTGTTGACCCAGCGCCAGGACGACGCGGTGTACGACTGGATGCGCCGCAGCGTGGTCGACCCGGAGGGCTACACCCGGCGCCTGGCCGTGATCAGCGAGGCCACGCTGACCCAGGCCAGCGAGCGCTTCACGCTGCATTCGGGGCAGGTGATCGAACGGGTGACGCAGCCGCAGCAGTGCAACGGCCGGCCCTGCGGCCGGGTCTGGTCGTTCCGCGACCACACCGAACTGGTCAGCGCCGGCGCGCGTATCGAGACGCTGTCGTCCACCGACACGCTCACCGGCCTGAGCAACCGGGTCCAGTTTGGCCGGACCCTGGCCGAGGCCATCCGCCAGACCCGGCGCAGTGCCGGCTCGCTGGCCCTGCTGGTGCTCGACCTGGACCGCTTCAAGCAGATCAACGACAGCCTGGGCCAGGCCGACGCCGACCAGGTGCTGCTGGACTGCGCCGACCGCATCCGCGCCTGCATGCGCCAGGGCGACGTGGTGGCGCGCATCGGTGGCGACCAGTTTGCGCTGTTGGTACACGAGGCCGACACGGCCGCCGCCGAATCGACCGCACGCCGGGTGCTGGCGGCCGTGTCGCACCCCTGCCAGGTGGACGGGTTGCAGTTCACGCTGACCTGCAGCGTCGGCGTGGCGCTGTTCCCGGCCGACGGGCTGGACGGCGAGCAGCTGAGCCGCCATGCGGAATCCGCGATGCAAAGCGCCAAGAGTGGTGGGCGCGCCTGTTTCCGCTTCCACCAGCCGTTTGAGGACGCCGACATGCGGCAGCGCATGCGCATCGACCATGCCATGCGCCAGGCGCTGGCCAGCCAGCGCTTCCGCCTGCACTACCAGCCGCAGATCGATTTGCGCACCGGCGCGGTGATCGGTGCCGAGGCGTTGATCCGCTGGCGCGACCCGGAGTTGGGCGAGATCTCGCCGGCCACCTTCATCCCGGTGGCCGAGCAGACCGGTTTCATCATCGCCATCGGCGACTGGGTGCTGGAGCAGGCGGTGCGCCAGGCCGCCACCTGGCGCGACCAGGGGCTGGTGATGCCGGTCTCGGTCAACGTCTCGGCGCTGCAGTTCCAGCAGGCCGACTTCAACGCCCGGGTGGCCAGCGTGTTGCGCGAGCACAGCCTGGCCGGTGAGTTGCTGGAGCTCGAGCTGACCGAATCGATCCTGGTGCACGACGCCAACGACGCGCTGGCCCGGCTGTCGCAGCTGTCCACGCTGGGCGTGCGGCTGGCGATCGACGACTTCGGCACCGGCTACTCCAGCCTGGCCTACCTCAAGCGCTTCCCGATCGACCGGCTCAAGATCGACCGCAGCTTCATCAAGGGCGTGCCGGCCGACGACAGCGACTGCGCCATCGTGCGGGCCATCGTGCAACTGGCCCAGGCGCTCGGCATGAAAGTGATTGCCGAGGGCGTGGAGACCGAACCGCAGCGCAACTTCCTGCTGGAGCTGGGCTGCGACGAGTTTCAGGGCTTTCTGTTTGCCCCGGCGCTGGACGCGCTGAGCTTCGAGGAGCGGGTGCGCGGCAGCCGGGAGCGTGGCAACCGCCCGCGCTTGAGCCTGGTCGTGCGCTAGGCGCTTGTCAGTCGGCTGCGCGCTGCCCAGGTGCACAATCTGCCGCATGCCGGTCTTTCCGGGCGATTTTGGGGTGCGCAGATGATCTACAAGTTCAAGAGCAAGGCCAGCGGCGACGTCATCATGCTGCAGCCCAACGGCGATGCGCTGCTGCGTGCCATCGGCCGTGAGCCCGCCAGCGAGGGCATCATCGAGCCGGCTGCGATGGCCGCCGCGTTGACCGCGATCGAACAGGCCGTGGTCGCTGATGAAGCCGCCCGCGCCGAGGCCGAGGCTGAGGCCGCCGCCAACGGCGTCAAGCTGCCGGCCCGCGACGGCATCGCGCTGCGACAGCGGCTGTGGCCGATGGTCGACCAGCTCAAGCGCGCCGCCGCCGCCGGGGTGCCGGTGGTCTGGGGCGTCTGAGCGACGGCCGATGCCAGGCTGGCGCCCGTCTGCCCACCCACGGCCTGCCTGCAACGGAGTAGCGCATGAAGTTCTGGAGCGACGCCTGGACCAACGGCGAGGCCATCCCCGAGCGTTACGCCGCTGGCCGCCTGACGGCCGAGGGCGTCGGCTTTGCCGACAACCTGAGCCCGCCGCTGGCCTGGAGCGACCTGCCCGAGGGCACCCGCTCGCTGGTGCTGGTCTGCCATGACTTCGACGTGCCCAGCGTCGGTGACGACGTCAACCGGCCTGACCGCGAGGTGCCGGCTGACCTGCCGCGGGTGGACTTCGTGCACTGGCTGCTGGTCGACCTGCCACCGGCCATCACCGCGTTTGCCGAGGGCGAGTGGAGCCGCGGCTTCACGGTGCGTGGCAAGCCCGGACCGGCCGCGGCCCACGGTGCGCGCCAGGGCTTGAACGACTACACCGGCTGGTTCGCCACCGATGCCGACAACAGC
>JBBRZR010000050.1:0-17492 GCA_038236495.1 Burkholderiales bacterium | reverse complement strand
CCTCCTGTTCACTGGTCATGCCAGACACACTCCTCCATGCCGGCCGGTTGGCCGGCATTTCCCCCTTTATTTCACTGCGCCGGTCACCCAACGCCCTTGGCCGCTGGCACCGTTGCCGCGTGCGTTGGCTGGGAAACTCCGCAGACACCACTGGCGGAGTAGCGCCGTGTCGGGCTGGCGTGTCCCGCGCAGGTAAAGAAGGGAGGGCCGGTGCTTTTCCGGCCCGGAATGACACGGAGCGGGGCACGCCAGTCCGGCGCGGTGCGGTCACACAGCACCCACGAACGGCAAGTCGCAGGCGTAAAAACGAAGGTCAGCAACGAGCCGATAAACGCCCTCAGTGCGCGTTTGATCCGCGATGCGCCCAGTCGGTCAGGCGCCGCTCCAGCACCGAGAACAGCTCGTGTATCGCCATCGCCATCGCGCCAACCGCCCAGCACCAGGCCGGCAACGGCCGGGCCCATCTGCATGGAGCCCGGCAGGCCCGCCCGACGGCCAGCTTTGGCCCGCCCGCTGGCTTTAGCCGATCACCTCGGGCCAGGCAGTGTGGAACCACTCACCTGCCGGCCGGTCGATGCGCTCGTAGGTGTGGGCACCGAAAAAGTCGCGCTGTGCCTGCAACAGGTTGGCCGACAGGCGCGCGCTGCGCAGGCTGTCGTAGTAGGCCAGCGACGCACTGAACGCCGGCACCGGGATGCCGTGCAGCACCGCCTGCGCCACCACTGCGCGCCAGGCCGATTGGCTGCCGTTGAGTACCTGTTGGAAAAACGGCGCCAGCATCAGGTTGGACAAGCCCGGGTCGGCAGCGTAGGCCTCGGTGATGCGGTTGAGGAAGCGCGCCCGGATGATGCAGCCGCCGCGCCAGATGCCGGCAATCGCGCCCAGGTCCAGCGACCACTGCTTCTTGTCGCTCATGGTGCGCATCAGGTCCAGGCCCTGGGCATAACTGACGATCTTGCTGGCATACAGCGCGTCGTGCACTTGCGCCACCAGCGTGGCCCGGTCGATGGTCAGCACCGGCTCGGGGCCGTGCAGCAGCGTACTGGCCGCCACACGCTGTGCTTTTTGCGACGACAGCACCCTGGCCTCGACCGCGGCGTTGATGGTGCTGATGACCACCGCGTTTTCGGCCGCGCTCAGTTGGGTCCACTGGCCGGTGCCTTTTTGGCCGGCCTTGTCCTGGATCAGTTCGACCAGCGGCGCGCCGGTGTCCGGGTCACGCTGGGCCAGCACCACTGCGGTGATCTGGATCAGGTAGCTTTGCAGATCGCCGACGTTCCAGTCGGCAAACACCGACGCCATTTCGTCGGACGACAAGCCCGCCGCTTTCAGCAGGCTGTAGGCCTCGCAGATCAGCTGCATGTCGCCGTACTCGATGCCGTTGTGGATCATCTTGACGTAATGGCCGGCGCCGCCCGGGCCGATGTGCACCACGCAGGGCGCACCGTCGACCTTGGCCGCGATGGCCTCGAAGATCGGCTGCAGCACAGCCCAGGTGGACGGCGGGCCGCCGGGCATGATGGACGGGCCCTTGCGGGCGCCTTCTTCACCGCCCGACACCCCGGCGCCCACGAAGCGCAGGCCCAGCGGGGTCAACCAGGCGTCGCGCCGCTCGGTATCCGAGTACAGGCTGTTGCCGCCGTCGATGATGATGTCGCCGGCTGACAGCAGCGGGATCAGCTGCTCGATCACCGCGTCCACCGCCGCGCCGGCCTTGACCATCAGCATCACCTTGCGTGGCAGGGCCAGGCTTTGTACAAAGGCGGGCAACGTGGTGAAGGCGCTCAGGCGCTTGTCCGGTTGGGCCGCGACAAAGGCCTCGGTCACGGCCGGGCTGCGGTTGTAGACGCTGACACGAAACCCCCGGCTCTCGATGTTGAGCACCAGGTTCTGGCCCATCACAGCCAAGCCGATCAAGCCAAGATCGTTGAGCGTGTTGCCCGGTGTTTGGGCCGTCATGCCGCCGCCGCGATCTGGCGCAGTGCCTGCTCGAACACCTCGACCGGCTGGCCGCCGGAGATCAAATGCTGGTCGTTGATGATCACCGCCGGCACCGACGAGATGCCGTGCTGCTGGTAAAAAGTCTCGGCCCGGCGCACCTCGGCAGCAAAGTCATCGCCGGCCAGCACGCTGCGGGCGGCCTCGGTGTCGAGCCCGGCTGCGGCTACGGCAGCCACCAGCACAGCCGGGTCCGACGGGTTCTGACCATCGGTGAAATAGGCCTTGAGTAGCGCATGCTTGAGCGCACGCTGCGCCGCGTCGCTCTGCAACCCCGCCCAGTGCAGCAGGCGGTGGGCGTCGAAGGTGTTGTAGATGCGGCTGCGCTTGCCGACGCCAAAGCTAAAGCCGACCGAGGCGCCGCGCTGGCGGATGGCCTCGGTGTTGGCCGCGATCTGCTGGGCATCGATGCCGTACTTCTGGCCCAGGTGTTCAACGATCTCCTGGCCTTCGATCGCCATCTTCGGGTTCAGCTCGAAGGGCTGGAAGTGCAGGCTGGCCTGGATCTCAGGCGCCACGCGGGCCAGCGCCTGTTCCAGGGCGTTCAGGCCGATCGCGCACCAGGGGCAGGATACGTCGGACACAAAATCAATTTTCATCTCGGGGGCTCCGGGTTTGTCAGGCGGGTGTTCAGGGCAGCAGTTCGGTCAGCAGGCGGGCCAGACGTGCACCGCCCTTGACGATCTGCTCGTGCTGCAGGGCCGCGCGGGCCTGCTTGTAGGCGGGCTCGGCGGCGGTGGCGGGCCACTGGTCGGGCTTGACGCCGGGGGACTTGGGGCCGAACTTGAGCGGCTCGAAAGCCTTTCGGGCCCCGTCCAGGGTGTCGTTGGTCCAGGCCAGCGGCCAGGTGTCTGCGCTGCCCGTGGGGGCGGGCAGTTGGCGGGCTTCGGTCGCGCCGGAGCCGTCCAGCGCCCGGGTCCGCTGCGTGGTTGTGACCGTGTCCCACAACTCGTGCAGTTTGCTGCCTTCGAGCATCAGGGCGTTGCCGCCGGCGTTGTCATGGGCATCGGCATCCGCTTTGGTGGCCGGGTCGACAGGCTGGCCGGCGTCATTGAGGTAGATCGAGCCGACGTGCAGCGGCTGGTGCAGATCGCCGATGTAGTGCGCCAGCAGCCGCAAGGCCTCGCGCTGGCCGCTGATGTTGAACGGCGCGGGCGACTTGGCGCTGGCCTTGCCGTTCTTGATCACCGCCACCGCGGCGTCGATGGCGTGCAGCAGGTCGATCCGGCTGGCGCCTGGCAGCGCCGGATCGTAGTGCGGCTTGGCCACCGAAATGTCGGTGTAGTGGAAGTTCGTGTGGCCGCACTTGCCGTGCGGTGCCTGCGCTTCACAGACCGCGCTATTGCGGCTGACAAATCCGATCAGCGCCTTGTTGTTCGGAGCGGCGGCAAACAGGTCGCAGTCCTTGGCCCGCCACTTGTCAGCCATATCGAAGATCCAGACGCCGTTGACCTGCTTCACCGACTTGGCGCAGTCGGCCCAGATAGCGGCGTTCTGCAGCGTGCCGCCCAGGATCGCCGTGACACGTTTGGCGGTGGGCGTGCCCTTGATCAACTGGTCGGCAATGCCGCCGACCGACTCATGCCCGGCAGCGTTCCAGGCTGCAGCCGGGGCCGCGGCCAGTGCGACCATGGCCAGCGTGGCCGTCCTGCGGATCAGCGTGGCACGCAGCGGAGCGTATGGGGATGTCATGGCGATGCCTTTCGGGTCAAGGTGGGCCGGGTTCAAGCGCCGACAAGCTGTGCCGCCAGCCGGTTGTGGTGTTCGACCAGCGGGCCGAGATCCAGTGTGGTCAGCTGACCCTCACGCACCACCACCCGGCCGTTGACGATGGTGTAGGCGGCTTGCGCCGGTGCACACAGCAGCAGCGAAGCCACCGGATCATGCACCGCCCCGCCGGCAAAGCCCAGGCCCCGCAGATCGAACAGCGCCAGATCGGCGGCCATGCCGGGCGCCAGGTGGCCGATGTCGTCGCGGCCCAGCACGCGGGCGCCGCCGCGGGTGGCCACCTCCAGCATGTTGCGCGCCGTCATCTCGGCCGGGCCGGTGTCGCAGCCCAGCGGCTCCAGCGATTTGCCGACCCGCGCCAGCAGCATCGCGGTGCGGGCCTCGCCCAGCAGGTGCGCGCCGTCGTTGCTGGCGCTGCCGTCCACGCCCAGGCCCACCGGCACGCCGGCGTCCAGCAGCTTGCGCACCGGCGCAATGCCGGAGGCCAACCGCATGTTGCTGCACGGGCAGTGCGCCACGCCGGTGCCGGTGGCGGCAAAGCGCGCGATGCCGGCGGCGTCCAGCTTGACGCAGTGCGCGTGCCAGACATCGCCGCCCAGCCAGCCCACGCTGTCGGCGTACTCGGCGGGCGTCATACCGAACTTGGCTCGGCTGTAGGCAATGTCGTGGTCGTTTTCGGCCAGATGGGTGTGCAACCGGGTGCCCAGCGCGCGTGCCAACACGGCGGAGTCGCGCATCAATTCCCGGCTGACCGAAAACGGCGAGCACGGGGCCGCCACCACCCGCAGCATCGCGTAGCGGCCAGGGTCGTGGTGCTGCTCGATGGCACGCTGGGTGTCGGCCAGGATGACCGGCTCGCGCTCGACCAGCGCGTCAGGCGGCAGGCCGCCGTCGCTCTCACCCACGCTCATGCTGCCGCGTGCGGCATGAAAACGCATGCCGATCTCGCGGGCGCCGTCAATGCTGTCGTCCAGCCGCACGCCGTTGGGGTAGAGGTAGAGGTGGTCTGAGCTGGTGGTGCAGCCCGACAGCAGCAGTTCGGCCATCGCCACCTGGGTGCTGATGCGCACCATTTCGGGGGTCAGGCCGGCCCAGATCGGGTAGAGCGTCCTGAGCCAGCCGAACAACTCGGCGTTCTGCGCCGCGGGTACCGCCCGCGTCAGCGACTGGAACATGTGGTGGTGCGTGTTGACCAGGCCGGGCAGCACCGCGTGGCCGCGGGCGTTGATCACCTCGTCGGCGGTGGTGCCCGGCGGGCGTGCGCCTGCGGGCCAGATCGCCTCGATCTGCGCGCCGCGCACCAGCAGGCTGGCGCCACGCAGTTCGCGCCGCTGGTCGTCCATCGTGGCGATCACCGCGGCATCGTTGATCAGCAGGCTGCGTTGTGGGCTGGGCATGCACCCATCTTAGTGGCGCGGCCTGCTGGATTTGGCACCGGCGGGTGCGCGGCGGCCCGACCCGGTACGCTCAGGCGGGCAGGGCTTGCGCCTGCTGCACAAATCGCGCAAAGCCGTCGGCCGGCTGCGGCCGGCTCAACAAAAAGCCCTGCAGGATGTCGCAGCCGCAGTCTTGGAGGAACCGGCGCTGGGCCTCGGTCTCGACCCCCTCGGCCACCACGGTGATGCCGATCGAATGCGCCAGTTGCACGATGGCCGGCACCAGCACCCGGTCGTCGGCATCGCCCGGCAGGTCACGCACAAAGCTGCGGTCGATCTTTATCTTGGACGGGCGCAGCCGCTTCAGGTAGGCCAGCGACGAGTAGCCGGTGCCGAAGTCGTCCACCGACATCGCCAGGCCCAGGTCCTGCAGCCGGCCGATGATGCGCTGGGTGTTGTCGGTGTCGGTCATCAGCACGCTCTCGGTCAATTCGATCTCCAGCTCGTGCGGCTGCACGCCGAAGTCGGTCATCGACTGCACCAGGTTGTCGATCAGCCGGTGGTGGCGGAACTCCAGCGCCGAGACATTCACCGCCACCGTGCCGAAGCGCAGGCCGTCCGCCTTCCATCGGGCGATCTGCTGGCAGGCGCTGCGCACCGCAAACGCGCCCAGCTCGCTGATCAGGCCGCACTGCTCGGCCGCGGGAATGAACTCGGCCGGGCTGACCATGCCGCGCTGCGGGTGCTGCCAACGCAGCAGGGCCTCGCAGCCCACCAACTCACCGTCCACCGCCCGCAGCAGCGGCTGGTAGTGAAGCAAGAACTCGCCCTCACGCAGCCCCTGCACCAGCGCTTGCTCCATCTCGGCCTGCGCCATCAACTGGCTGTTCAGGTCGGCCCGGTAAAAGCTGTAGCGGGCGCGGCCCAGGCTCTTGGCGGCGTACATCGCGGTGTCGGCGTGGCCAACCAGGGCTTCGTGGGTCAAGGCGTCGTCGGGGTACAGCGCGATGCCGATGCTGGCTGACACAGCCACCTCGCGCAGGGCGGTCTGTACCGGCACTTCGGCCTCCTTGAGCAACCGGTCGGCGAGGCCGGCCACCTCGTCCCATTGCTTGAATCCGCGCAACAGCACGGTGAACTCGTCGCCGCTGTGGCGGCACACCACGTCACCCTGGCGCACGGTGGCGCGCAGCCGGCTGGCCAGCACCTGCAGCACCTTGTCGCCGGTGGCGTGGCCGTGGTTGTCGTTGATGGACTTGAAACGGTCGACGTCGATGAACAGCAACGCCAGCCGGCTGCCGTCGCGCTGCGCCGAGGCCACGGCGGACTGCGTCAGCTCGGCAAACAGGCGGCGGTTGGGCAGGCCGGTGAGCCCATCGTGGCGGGCGATCTTGAGCAGCTCGGCCTGCTGGACCTCGGCCTGCTCGAACAGCGTTGCGATCTGGCCGTGCACCTCATTGAGGTGGTGGCCCAGCTCACCCAGCTCGTCGCGCCGGTCCCAAAATGGCGGCGCAACAGCGGTGCTGCTGGCCATGGCGCTGGCCTGGGATTTGAGCCGGGCAATCGGCCGCAGCAGCCGCCGGGCCATCACCGGCAGCAGCAGCGCCAGGCTGAGCAGGATCTGCAGCCCGGCCAGTTGCAGTGCGGCAGTGCCGCGTTGGGCCAGCACCCGGTCGATCTGCGCGGGGTCGAACTCCAGCGTCAGTTCGCCCAACACCACGTCTTCGTGCCGGACCAGGGTCGTCAGGCGTGTGCCCGCGCCCGCCGAGACACCCGGGCGAGAGAGCAACAGCGATGCGGTGTTGGGCCGGTTCTCGACCAGCGTCAGGCGCAGCACGGTCGCATCGTCCAGCACCTTTTGAGCCGCGGCGCGTGTCAGCCCTTCATCGATCAACCACAGCGGCGCGGCCAGCGTGGCTGCCGCCGTGACCAGCGCCGCCTGCCGGCCTTGCGCGATCAGCGGCTCATGGGTGGCGCGTGTCAGTTGCTGGTCGGCCTGCCACAACACCGCTGTCGGCAGCAGCACGGCACCGGCGATGGCCAGCGCCAGGGTGGCGCGTATGGACAGGCGTGGCCAACGCATCAGGTGTGCGGGCCGTGCAAAAGGGGCAGGTAGCGGGCAGGAGCCATGGCGGAGCTTGCAGTATGGGCGGTGGACGACGGACAGCGGCGGCAACAGGTCGTTGCCTCAGCATATCGGCCGCAGCCTGGCGGGGTTGAGCCCGGGTGCCCGGCGACCCCCAACAGTCCGATGCCATTGTCGGCACCAACCCGCACAATTCTGCGAGCCAAGCCGCGCAGCCGTTGCCCAATGGTGCGGTGGTGCACACTGCGTCCGGTCAATGATTCGCCGTCGGTGGCTCGCCGCGCGTGGCTGGCCGGCATGGCCGCGGCGCTGCTCAGCGGGTGTCCCTACCAGGCGGTGTCGGCTGCTATTTTCTCCCGCCCCCTTTTGCCCGGAGCCCCGCATGACCTCGCCCCTCGACACCCGCCACACCCGCCGCAGCGCGCTGGCTGCCCTGGGCGCCACTGGCGCCACCGCACTGTGGCCCCCATCGGCGCGGGCCCAGGCCTGGCCGTCCAAGCCGATCCGGCTGGTGGTGCCGTTTGCCCCCGGTGGCAGCTCCGAGATCGTGGCCCGTGCCACGGCGGCCGAGTTGACCAAGATCCTGGGCCAGACGGTTTACGTCGACAACAAGCCCGGCGGCGGCGGCAATGTGGCGATGGGTGAGGTGGCCCGGGCGGACGACCAGCACACGCTGATCCTGGGTCACATCGGCACGCTGGCGGTAAACCCCTTCATTTTCGAAAAGCTTCCCTACGACCCGGTCAAGGACTTCCGTGCCATCAGCCTGCTGGCCAAGGTACCCAGCCTGTACGTGGTGCCGGCCGACCTGCCGGTGAAGAACCTGAAGGACTTCATTGCGCTGGCCAAGAGCAAGCCGGGCCGGCTGAACTACGGCTCGGCCGGCAACGGCAGCGCCGGCCACCTGGCGATGGAGTACCTGAAAATGGTCAGCGACACCTTCATCCTGCACGTGCCGTATCGCGGCACCGGTCCGCAACTGACCGACCTGCTGGCCGGCCGGCTGGACGTGGCAGCAGTGGGTGCACCGGCCATCCTGCAGCACATCAAGGGTGGCAAACTGCGCTGCATCGCGACCGGCAGCACCCAGCGCCTCGCGCAGTTGCCCGACGTGGCGACGGTGGCCGAGCAGGGCTACCCTGGCTTCGAGATGACGCAGTGGTACGGCCTGTTGGCACCGGCCAGTCTGCCCGCTGCCGCGGCCGAAAAACTGGCCGTGGCCACCGCCAAAGCTGTTCACACCCCCGAATCACTGGCCCGTTTGCAGACCGATGCAGCGATCGCAGTGGGCGGCACGCCGGCCGAGTTCACGCGATTCATCGCCGACGAACAAAAGCGCTGGAAGCCCGTGCTGGCGCGCGCCAAGGTCAAGCCGGATTGACGCTTGTCGTTTCGGCGGTCGTGTAAGAGCATTTGAAGGCGGTAAACGGCTCGTTGCTGACCTTCGTTTTTACGCCTGCGGCTTGCCGTTCGTGGGTGCTGTGCGACCGCACCGCGCCGGGCTGGCGTGCCCCGCTCCGTGTCATTCCGGGCCGGAAAAGCACCGGCCCTCCCTTCTTTACCTGCGCGGGACACGCCAGCCCGACCCGGCGCTAATCCAACTGCTGCGCGCGCTGGGTTTTAAAGCCAACGCACGCGGAAAAGGTGCCGGCGGCCAAGGGCGTTGGGTGACCGGCGCAGTGAAATAAAGGGGGAAATGCCGGCCAACCGGCCGGCATGGAGGACATTCACGGAGGCGGTTACCCAACGGCCTTGGTTGCCTCGCGCCACACGTCGAACGTCAACATCCTGGCCAATCGAAAGACAGCTCAGAGCCGACAACCGACCCTCAGACCAACGCCAACGCCGCCAGATCCGTATCAAAATTCGCCGCTGGGTTGGCTCAGTTGCAGCACTTTCTGGGCCATGACCGCGGCTGCACCGCGGTGGGCGGTGGCAAAGTCCAGTGCGCGTTGAACCCAGGCGTTGCGGTCCGGGGCGCGGGCCAGGTTGGCCGCGGCGGCCACGCCGGCCACGATGTCGTCCACCCGGACGGCCGCCCGGGCCAGCAAGGCCTGCTTGGAGGCCTGGGCAAAGTTGAAGGTGTGTGGCCCCATCACCACCGGGCAGCCGCAGGCGGCCGCTTCGATCAGGTTCTGGCCGCCCAGCGGTGCAAAGCTGCCGCCCAGCAGGGCCACGTCGGCGCAAGCGTAGTAGACCGGCATTTCACCCATCGAGTCCCCCAGCCAGACATCGACCGCAGCAGCCTCCGGCGGCGGCAAGTCGTCCCATTCACTGCGGCACAGCAGCGACAGCCCCTGCATATGCACCAGAGCGGCCACTTCCTCGAAGCGCTGCGGATGGCGTGGCACCAGCAGCAGCAGCGGGCGCGGCGCCGGCAGTGCCGCCCAGGCGGCCAGCAACGCGCCCTCCTCACCCTCGCGGGTACTGGCGGCCAGCACCACCGGACGGTTCAAGGCCTGGCGCCATTGCAGGCCCAGCGCCGTCAGCTTGGCAGGCGGCGTCATGTCGAACTTGAGGTTGCCGCTGACCATCACCCGCGGCGCACCCGCCTCGCGCAAGCGGCGGGCGTCATCAACGGTTTGCGCCAGCACCAGGGCCAGGCGCGCTGCAGCCGGGTGCATCAGCGCCGCCAAGCGTGCGCCCTTGGCAGCGCTGCGCTCGCTCAGGCGGGCGTTGGCCATCACCATCGGAACGCCAGCTTGCTCGGCCTCGCGCATCAGGCTGGGCCACAGTTCGGTTTCCATCAACACGCCCACACTGGGCTGGAAATGGCGCAAAAAACGACGGGTTGCTCCCGGCGTGTCGTACGGCAGCCAATACTGTCCGTCGACGTCCTGCAGAAGTTTGCGGCCGGCGGCGCGGCCGGTGGCCGTGCCGTGGGTCAACAACAGCCGCAACTCCGGCCGGGCAGCGCGCAAGGCGTCGATCAAAGGCACGGCGGCACGTGTTTCGCCCAGCGAGACGGCATGCAGCCACAAGGCACCCGGCATGGGCGGGCGACCGGGGTAAAAACCCAGGCGCTCGCGCAGCCGGAACCGGTAACCTGGCTCGGTTGCGCCACGCCGCCATAGCCGCAGCAAATAGATCGGTGTGGCCAGGCGCAGCACCAGGCCGTACAGCGCAAGCACCAGCGCCTGCAAAAGTCGCTTCATGGCCGCTTCATGGGCACCGGCGCGGCAGCAAAGGTGTGCGCGGTGTCAGGGCCGGGGCCTCAGTGTGCGGCCTGGGCCACCTGGGCATCAGGCTTGACCACCCGCAGCGCGGCCATGAAGTCGTGCTCGATGCGGGCCAGTGACTCGGGCGTGTGGCCCTCGAAACGCAGCACCAGCACCGGCGTCGTGTTGGACGCCCGTACCAGACCAAAGCCGTCCGGGTAGTCGGCACGCAGGCCGTCGATGGTGCTGATCACCGCCCCCGGAAAGCTGGCGCTGGCCTGCAGTGCGGCCACCACCTGGGGCGGCTCGCCCTCGGCGCAGGCGACATTGAGCTCGGGCGTGGAGAACGAGGTCGGCAAGGCGTCCAGCACGGCGCTCGGGTCCTTGCTGCGCGACAGGATCTCCAGCATGCGGGCAGCGGTGTAGGTGGCGTCATCGAAGCCGTACCAGCGCTCGCCGAAGAAGATATGGCCGCTCATCTCGCCTGACAGCGGCGCGCCCACTTCTTTCATCTTGGCCTTGATCAGCGAGTGACCGGTCTTGTACATCACGGGCTTGCCGCCGGCCTTCTTGATCACCGGGGCCAGGCGCTGCGAGCACTTGACGTCGAAGATGATGGTCGCGCCCTTGTTGCGCGACAGCACGTCGCGCGCCAGCAGCATCAGCTGGCGATCGGGGTAGATGACGTGGCCGTCCCGGGTGACCACACCCAGCCGGTCGCCATCCCCATCAAACGCCAGGCCCAGCTCGGCGCCGGTGGCATGCACCACCTTGATCAAATCAGCCAGGTTTTCGGGCTTGCTCGGGTCCGGGTGGTGATTGGGGAAGTCACCGTCCACCTTGCTGTACAGGTCGATCACCTCGCAACCCAGCGCACGCAGGATGCCGGGTGCGCTGGCACCAGGGATGCCGTTGCCGCAGTCGACGACGATCTTCATCGGCCGGGCCAGCTTGGCGTCGCCGACGATGCGGGCGCTGTACTCGGCGCTTATGTCCATCTTGGCCTTGCGGCCGCGCTTGGCGGTGTAGGTCTCGGTCTCCATGCGCTGGCGCAGCTTCTGGATGTCGTCGCCATAGATCGCGCGGCCGGCCAGCACCATCTTGAAGCCGTTGTAATCCTTGGGGTTGTGGCTGCCCGTGACCTGGATGCCCGAGCTGCAACCGTACTTGCCGCGGGTGGCGGCCACGTAGTACAGCATCGGTGTGGTCACCGCGCCGATGTCGACCACGTCCAGGCCGGTCGAGGCCAGACCGCGGATCAGCGCCGCCACCAGCTTGGGGCCCGACAGCCGGCCGTCGCGGCCGACCACCACGGCCTTCTCGCCAGCGGCCACCGCCTCGCTGCCAAAGGCCCGGCCCAGGTGTTCGGCAAAGGTCTCGTCGAACCCGGCGCCGACAACGCCGCGGATGTCATAGGCCTTGAAGGCCGAGGCTTGCACTTGCATGGGGCGGTTGTCCTGACGAGGTGGAGGGATCTGCTGCTCATTCTACGAAGGCGGGTTTGGGCCACTTGTCGGTCAGGCACAGGGTCACACACCATGACCCATGGTCAGGCCAGTAACGACCGCGGTGCACAGGTCCGAAAACGGCGAGTACTGTCGCCGGGCCTGCCTATGATGCCGGGCATGGACGCACCCCTTCCACCGCTCGATGCCGCTGCCGCCTACCGTGTGCTGCAGACCCGCGACGCACGCTTCGATGGCCGGCTGTTTGTCGGCGTCACGTCCACCCGCATCTATTGCCGGCCGGTGTGCCGGGTGCGGCTGCCCAAGCGCGAAAACTGCCGCTACTTCGGCAACGCCGCCAGCGCCGAGCAACAGGGCTTCCGGCCCTGCCTGCGCTGCCGGCCCGAGCAGGCGCCGGGGCTGTCGCTGATGGACTCATCGCAGGCGCTGGCAGGGCGCGCCGCATTGCTGCTGGGCCAGGCCGCGCACGAAGGGCTGGACCCGTCGCTGCCGACGCTGGCCGCCCGGCTGGGCGTGACCGACCGCCACCTGCGGCGCATCTTCAACCAGGTGCACGGCGTGTCGCCGCTGGCCTACCTCAGCACCCAGCGCTTGCTGCTGGCCAAGCAGCTGTTGACCGACACCCGGCTGCCGGTGACTGAAGTGGCGCTGGCCGCCGGCTACGCCAGCTTGCGGCGCTTCAACGCGGCTTTTGCCGACAACTACCGCATGAGCCCCAGCGCGCTGCGCAAGGGCCGGCCCGACGAACCGGTGCGCGGGCCGGCGCCCGAGCCGGTGTTGCGCCTGGCCTGGCGGCCGCCCTACGACCTGGACAGCGTGCTGGGCTTTTTTGCCAAACGGGCGGTGCCCGGCGTGGAGGCTGTTGAAGGCCTGACGCTGCGCCGCACACTGGCGCTGCGCTGGCGTGGCCAGCCGCTGGCCGGCTGGTTGTGTTTGCGTTTTGTGCCCGAGCGCTGCGAGGTGGCGATGACGGTCTCGACCTCGCTGCTGCCGGCGCTGGGTGGTCTGCTGGCCCGGGTCCGCCAGGCGCTCGACCTGGACGCCGACCCGGCGCTGATCGAGCCGGTGCTGGCCGACATCGGTGCCGGCCACTGCGCGCCTGGTGTGCGCTTGCTGGGCGGGCTGGACGGCTTCGAGATCGCGACCCGGGTGATCCTGGGCCAGCAGGTCACTGTCGCCGCCGCCCGCACCCTGACCTTGCGGCTGGTGCAGCGCTTCGGCGAGCCGGTGGCCACGCCCTGGGCCGGCCTGGACCGGTTGTTCCCGTCTGCCGAGGCGATCGCCGCAGCCACACCCGAGGCCATCGGCACGCTGGGCATCGTGCGCCAGCGGGTGGGCGCACTGCGCGCCCTGGCGGCCGAGGTGGCCGCCGGCCGAATAGCCCTGCACCGCGCAGCGCCCTTGCAAGCCACGCTGGACGCGCTGCGCGCGCTGCCCGGCATCGGCGACTGGAGCGCGCAGCTGATCGCGATGCGCGCCCTCGCCTGGCCCGACGCCTGGCCCGCGACCGACATTGCGGTGCTCAACGCGCTGCGCGAGCACACCGGCGGCCAGCGCGACGCCGCGTTGGCCGCCGCCCATGCCGAGCGCTGGCGGCCGTGGCGCGCCTACGCCGTGATGAAGCTGTGGCAAACCCAGGAAGAAAAGCCCACGGCAGACCTCGCGACGCCGGCCCAGGCCCAGGCCCGTACACCGCGCCGCACCCGGCCGTTGCCGCCTGCTGCCGGCCCGGACGAGGTCACCACCCCATCGCCCGAACCTCTGCAGGACACCCCATGACCCAACCCCATCCGCGCCTGGTCGCCCAGACCCGCATCGACACCCCGCTGGGCCGGCTCACCGCCGCCGCCACCGACCTGGGCCTGGCGGGCCTGTGGTTCGACGACCAGGCCCACCACCCCGGCCCGCTGGCCGTGCCTGCGGACGCCCGCCATCCGGTGCTGGCAGCGGCCACCAGTGCAGTGTCGGCCTACTTCAACGGGGACACCGAACCGCTTCGCCAGGTGCCGCTGGACCTGCACGGCACGCCGTTCCAACTGGCGGTGTGGCGCGCGCTGCAGGCCTTGCCCCGGGGCGCCACCGCCACCTACGGCCAGATCGCGGCCGGCGTGGGCTCACCCGCCGCGGTGCGGGCCACAGGTGCTGCCATCGGCCGCAACCCGGTATCCATCCTGGTGCCCTGCCACCGGGTGTTGGGCAAAGGCGGCGCGCTGACCGGTTATGCCGGCGGCCTGCACCGCAAACAGGCGCTGCTGCGGGCTGAAGGCATCATCAAAGGATGAAACCCCGTGACCTGAGTGAACTGATCCTGCTGGCAGCCATCTGGGGCAGCTCGTTTTTGTTCATGCGCTTGCTGGTGCCCAGCTTCGGGCCGGTGGCGCTGGCCTTTGTGCGGGTGGCCGGGGCGTCGCTGTTCCTGCTGCCGATCCTGCTGCTGCGCGGTGAATGGCCGGTGCTGCGCCGCCACTGGCGGGCCATGGTCATCTTGGGCCTGACCAATTCAGCCCTGCCTTTTTTGTGTTTTGGCTACGCTGTCACCACCTTGCCGGCCGGGCTGACGGCAACCTTCAATGCCGCCACGCCGCTGTTCGCCGCGCTGATCGCCCGGGCTTGGCTGGGCGACCCACTGACCCGCTGGCGCAGCCTGGGGCTGGCGCTGGGCTTTGCCGGCGTGGCCGGGCTGGCAGGCTACAAGTCGCTGGTCTCGGACAACCTGCAAGCCCTGCAGTTCGACAGCCACAGTGCGCTGGCGATCGCCGCCTGCCTGGCCGGCAGCCTGATGTATGGCCATGCGGCCAGCTATGCCAAGCGCTACCTGCCCGGCGTGCCGGCCATGGTGATGGCCGCCGGCAGCCAGATCGCCGCAACGGTCGCGCTGGCGTTGCCCGCCGCGCTGACCTGGCCCGCAGTGATGCCGGTGGCCACCGACTGGCTGATGGCCGCCGCGCTGGCCGTGTTGGCCTCGGGTGTGGCCTACATCCTCTACTTCAGGTTGATCACCCGGGTCGGGCCAACCCAGGCGTCATCTGTCACTTTTCTGGTACCGGTGTTTGCCATCGTTTTTGGTGCCACGCTACTGGGCGAGCGGGTGACTGTGCCGATGCTGATCGGCGGCGCGGTGATCCTGGCCGGCACCGCGCTAGTGCTGGGGCTGCTGCCACGCCGGCGTTTGCCAAGCCCGCCCCGGCCCACCTGAGGCCAGCACCTAAAATCCGCGGTTTACTCCAACGCAGCGAGATCCCGTGGGCGCCAACATCCTTCAGCAGCTTCCCGCCGGCGAACGTGTCGGCATCGCCTTCTCGGGGGGCCTGGACACCAGCGCCGCCGTGCACTGGATGCGCGCCAAGGGCGCCATCCCGTGTGCGTACACCGCCAACCTGGGCCAGCCCGACGAGGCCGACTACGGCGAAATCCCGCGCAAGGCCCTGGCCTACGGTGCCGAAACCGCCCGACTGATCGACTGCCGCGCCCAACTGGTGGCCGAGGGCATCGCCGCGATCCAGTGCGCCGCCTTCCACATCAGCACCGGTGGCGCGACCTACTTCAACACCACGCCGCTGGGCCGCGCCGTGACCGGCACCGCGCTGGTGGTGGCGATGCGCGATGACGACGTCAACATCTGGGGCGACGGCAGCACCTACAAGGGCAACGACATCGAGCGCTTCTACCGCTACGGCCTGCTCGCCAACCCCGGCCTGCGCATCTACAAGCCCTGGCTGGACCAGCGCTTCATCGACGAGTTGGGCGGCCGCAAGGAGATGAGCGAGTACCTGCTGGCGGCCGGTTTCGACTACAAGATGAGCGTCGAAAAAGCCTACTCGACCGACAGCAACATGCTGGGCGCCACGCACGAGGCCAAGGACCTGGAGTTCTTGAACGCCGGCATGCACATCGTCAAGCCGATCATGGGCGTGGCGTTCTGGCGCGACGATGTGCCGGTCCTGGCCGAGACGGTGACGGTGCGCTTCGAAGAAGGCCAGCCGGTCGCGCTGAACGGCTTTTCCTTCGGCAACGCCGTCGAGCTGTTCGAAGAAGCCAACCGCATCGGCGGCCGCCACGGCTTAGGGATGTGCGACCAGATCGAGAACCGCATCATCGAGGCCAAGAGCCGCGGCATCTACGAGGCGCCGGGCATGGCGCTGCTGCACATCGCCTACGAGCGCCTGGTCACCGGCATCCACAACGAAGACACCATCGAGCAGTACCGCGCCAACGGCCGGCGCCTGGGCAAGCTGCTCTACCAGGGCCGCTGGTTCGACCCACAGTGCCTGATGCTGCGCGAGACCGCCCAGCGCTGGGTGGCGCGCGCCATCACCGGCGAGGTGACGCTGCAGCTGCGCCGCGGCAACGACTACTCGATCATGGACACGGTCAGCCCCAACCTGACCTACCACCCCGAGCGCCTGACGATGGAAAGCGGCGAAGGGGCTTTTACCCCGGCCGACCGTATCGGCCAGCTGACGATGCGCAACCTCGACATCCAGGACACGCGGCAAAAGCTGGGTATCTACAGCCAGGTCGGGCTGCTCGGCGCCAACTCGGACGGCGCGATTCCGCTGCTGGCCGGGCCGTTGCGGGACTGACCCGACCTCAGCCGCTGACGCGGTTGCGGCCGCTGCGCTTGGACAGGTACAGCCCACGGTCGGCCTCGGCCATCAGCTGGCTGACGTCGGTCATGGTGTCGACCCAAGCGGCCACACCCAACGAGACGGTCTGGCGGTGCAGCACCCGGCCACCGCCGAGCACGCCGGGCGCATCACCTGCAGGCAACTCGAAACCGTGCCCGGCCACCGCCGCGCGCAGGCTCTCGGCCAGCGCCAGGGCCGCGGCCAGGCCGGTATCGGGCAGCAGCACCAAAAACTCCTCGCCGCCGATGCGGCCCAGCACACCCGCCTGGCCCACCACCAGGCTGGCGATGGCTGCGCATTCGCGCAGCACCAGGTCACCAGCGGCGTGGCCGTGGCCGTCGTTGACCCGCTTGAAGTGGTCCAGGTCCAGCATCACCAGGCACAGCGGGCGGCCGGTCTGGCGGGCGGTGCGGCACTCGCGCCGGAGCGTGTCCATCAGGTAGCGCCGGTTGAACAGGCCGGTACCGGCATCCACCGTGGCCAGCCGCAAGACCCGGTCGTGCAGCGCGGCGTCCAGGCTCTGGTGGGCATAGAACTTCAGCGCCACGCTGCCCAGGCGCACCAGGTCGCCGTCCTTGAGCCACTGCGGCTGGTCGGTCAGGCGGGTATCGCCGACAAAACTGCCGTTGGCCGAGCCCAGGTCGCGCAGCGTGGCCGAGGATCCGGTCACGCAGATTTCGGCGTGCAGCCGGCTGATGCCCGGGCCGCCGATCTGCAGCTGGGTGGCGGCCGAGCGGCCCAGCGTGCACAACCCTTCGTCCAGCACGATCTGCCGCCCCAGATCCGGGCCGCTGTAAACGACGAGGCAACAACGCTGGCGCTCCGGCCCGTCCAGGCTCTGGAACAGCGTCAGCTCGCTCAATTCAACGGCGATGGTCGAAGGGTCCCACATGGTCACTGGCAGCCGGTTGAACCTGTTGACCCCAGGCGGACACCGGGCTGGCGCCGACACAGGATCAGGTCACAACCCGGAGGTATACCGCAGCGCCGCCGGCCCTGCGCACGGCAGCATCAGCGGCCGGCCCGGCCTGCGCACTTGTGCGCAGCTATGG
>JBBRZR010000049.1:0-17703 GCA_038236495.1 Burkholderiales bacterium | reverse complement strand
GGGCCTGGCCCGCGCCGCCGCCGGCCTGGGTGTGATCATCCACGAACAAACAGCGGCCACTGCAATCACGCCGGCAGCCAACCCGGGCGGGCTCACCGTGCTGCACACCGCCCAAGGCCGGCTCAGCGCCCGCCAGGTGCTCTTGGCGGGCAACGCCTACCTGCAGGGCCTGGCGCCGCGCTTGGCGGGCCGCATCATGCCGGTGGGCACCTACATCGTTGCCAGCGAGCCGCTGGGCGCTGATCTGGCCCGGCAACTGATCCCTTGCGGCGCGGCGGTCTGCGACAACAACTTCGTGCTCGACTACTTCCGCCTCAGCGCCGACCACCGGATGCTGTTTGGTGGCCGGGTCAGCTACAGCACCGCCACGCCCGGCGACCTGGCCGAGAGCCTGCGCAGCCGGATGGTGCAGAGCTTCCCCCAACTGGCCGCAACAGCGATCACCCACGCCTGGGGCGGCTTTGTCGATATCTCGATGAACCGGGCGCCCGACTTTGGCCGCCTGACGGACATGCCGCAGGTGTATTACTTGCAAGGCTTCTCGGGCCACGGCCTGGCGTTGACTGGCCTGGCCGGCCAGTTGGTGGCCGAGGCCATGGCCGGAGACAGCCAACGCTTCGATGTTTTTGCGCGCCTCAAGCACCGCCCGTTTCCGGGCGGCCGCTGGCTGCGCACCCCCGCACTGGTGCTGGGCATGGCCTGGTACCGCATGAAGGACGCACTCGCATGACCGCAATCCCCCGCAAACCCGTGGTGCTGGTGCCCGCCTGCAATGTGCAGCTGGGCCACCACCGCTATCACACCGTCGGCAAGAAGTACACCGACGCGGTGCGTCTGGCCGGCTGCATGCCGCTGATCGTGCCGGTCGCCCAGGCCGATGAGCTGAACACGCTGTTGGCGATGGTCGATGCGGTGCTGCTGACCGGCTCGCCGTCCAACGTACACCCCAGCAACTTCGACGAGGATGTCTACGACACCTCGCTGCCGTTGGACCCGGACCGCGACGCCTGGACCTTGCCGTTGATCCCCAAGGCCATCGCGCTGGGCATGCCGCTGTTCACCATCTGCCGCGGCACCCAGGAGGCCAACGTGGCGCTGGGCGGGTCCTTGCACCAGGCCGTGCACGAGGTGGCGCCGCACATCGACCACCGTGCGCCCGTCGGCCAGCCTGGCGACGTGACCTATGCCGATGCCCACGAGGTGGTGGTGGTGCCGGGCGGAGTGCTGGCGGGCATCGTCGGTGCACCACGTTTTCAGGTCAATTCAGCCCATGGCCAGGCCGTCAACCGGCTGGCCCCCGGGCTGCGGGTCGAGGCGCGTGCACCCGACGGCGTGGTCGAGGCGTTTTCCTTCACCGAGGCCACCGGCTTCAACCTCTGTGTGCAGTGGCACCCCGAATGGCAAGCCGCCGACAACCCGGTGTCGATGCAGCTGCTGAAAGCCTTTGGCCAGGCGGCGATGGACTACCGCGACCGGCGCAACCCCGGCTTGGGCCGCACACTGGCCTGACCCGGCGAGGCGACCGCCGCGCCGCATCGAGATTGCCCCACCAATCCAAGTACCCAAGACCCCAAGGACCCCCATGGTCAACCGAGACAACTTCAGTTTTGCCGATCTTGAAAACTGGCTCAATGAGCAGCGTGTGACCGAGATCGAATGCCTGGTGCCCGACCTGACCGGCGTGGCACGCGGCAAGATCCTGCCGCGCGAAAAGTTCACCGAAGACCGCGGCATGCGCCTGCCCGAGGCGGTGGTGGCGATGGGTGTGACGGGTGAATTCCCCGAAGAGGGCCCGTACTACGACGTCATCAGCCCGACCGACAAGGACATGCACTTGCGGCCCGACCCGACCACCGCCCGCATCGTGCCCTGGGCGGTCGACCCCACCGCGCAAGTCATCCACGACTGCTACGACAAGGACAACCAGCTGGTGCCTTTTGCGCCACGCTCGGTGCTGCGCCGGGTGTGCGACCTGTACGCCGCCAAGGGTTGGAAGCCGGTGGTGGCGCCCGAGCTGGAGTTTTACCTGGTGGCGCGCAACACCGACCCGGACATGCCGCTCAAGCCACCTATCGGCAGGTCGGGTCGGGCCGAAACATCGCGCCAGGCGTACTCGATCGACGCGGTCAACGAGTTCGACCCGTTGTTCGAGGATGTCTACGCCTACTGCGCCAAGATGGGGCTGAACGTGGACACGCTGATCCATGAGGTGGGCGCCGGCCAGATGGAGATCAACTTCTTCCACGACGCTCCGCTGGGCTTGGCCGACGAGGTGTTCTTGTTCAAGCGCACGGTGCGCGAGGCGGCGTTGCGCCATGACATGTACGCCACCTTCATGGCCAAGCCGATTGCCGGTGAGCCGGGCAGCGCGATGCATATCCACCAGAGCGTGCTGGATGCCGAAACCGGCTTGAACATCTTCAGCAACCCGGACGGCAGCCCCAGCCAGGAGTTTTTCTGGTTCATCGGCGGCCTGCAGCGCTACATCCCGGCGGCCATGGCGCTGTTTGCGCCCTACGTCAACAGCTACCGCCGCTTGTCGCGCCACACTGCAGCACCGATCAATATCCAGTGGGGCACCGACAACCGCACCGTGGGCATCCGCAGCCCGATTGCGTCCACCCAGGCCCGGCGCATCGAGAACCGGGTGATCGGCGCCGACGCCAACCCCTACGTTGCGCTGGCCGCCACCATGGCCTGCGGTTACATCGGCATCGAGAAAAAGATCGAGCCCGCGCCCGAATGCAAGGGCGACGCCTACCTGGGCGACTACCAGCTGCCGCGCAGCCTGGGCGAAGCGCTGCAACTGCTGCGCGACGAGACCGATCTGCACGAGGTGCTGGGCGCGTCCTTCATCACCGTCTACACCGAGGTCAAGGAGATCGAGTACGCCGAGTTCATGAAAGTGATCTCGCCCTGGGAACGTGAGCACCTGCTGCTGCATGTTTGACGTGGCTGATGTCAACCGCCAGGCGTCCCTGAAATCTGCATGGAGTCCGAGATGAGCACTGCATTCGCCCCGACATTGAGCCAAACCCCCGCGCCCCGCACGACTGAAAGCTGGCAAGCCGCCGACTCGGCCCACTTTCTGCATCCGTTCACCGACTTCCAGTCGCTGGCTAAAAAGGGCGCGCGCATCATCACCCGTGCCGAGGGCATCTACCTCTGGGACTCGGACGGCCACAAGCTGCTGGACGCGATGAGCGGGCTGTGGTGTGTCAACGTGGGCTACGGCCAGCAAGCGCTGGTGGACGCCGCGGCCCAGCAGATGAAGCAACTGCCGTTTTACAACGCGTTTTTCCAGACCGCCACACCGCCCGCGATCGAACTGGCCGAGTTGCTGTCTGCCGTCACGCCGCCGCAGTTCCAGCACGTGTTTTTCACCGGCTCGGGCTCGGAGGGCAACGACACGGTGGTGCGCATGGTGCGCCGCTACTGGGACATCCTGGGCCAGCCGCAGCGCCAGGTCATCATCAGCCGCAACAACGCCTACCACGGCTCGACCATGGCCGGTGCCTCGCTGGGCGGCATGAGCGGCATGCACGCCCAGGGCGGCCTGCCCATCCCCAATATCGTGCACATCGAGCAGCCGTATTGGGCCGCATTGGGTCAAGGGATGAGCCGGGACGCCTTCGGCCTCAAGGCCGCGGGTTGGCTGGAGGAGCGCATCCTGGCGATCGGCGCCGACAAGGTGGCCGCCTTCATCGGCGAGCCGATCCAGGGCGCGGGCGGCGTGATCATCCCGCCCGCCACCTACTGGCCCGAGATCCAGCGCATCTGCGACAAGTACGGCATCCTGCTGGCGTCCGACGAGGTGATCTGCGGCTTTGGCCGCACCGGCCACTGGTTCGGCTGCGAGACCTTCGGCTTCAAGCCCGATTTGATGACCTTTGCCAAGGGCGTGACCAGCGGCTACGTGCCGCTGGGCGGCGTGATGGTGGGTGAGCGCATCGCCCGGGTGCTGATCGAGCAAGGCGGCGAGTTCGAGCACGGCTACACCTACTCGGGCCATCCGGTGGCCTGCGCGGTGGCGCTGGCCAACATCCGGCTGATCCAACAGCTTGACCTGGTGGGCCACGTGCATGACGAGGTGGGCCCATATCTTGCAAAAGCTTTTGCCAGCCTGCGGGACCACCCGCTGGTGGGAGACGCCGAAACCTGCGGCCTGATGGGGGCGATCCTGCTCGTCAAGGACAAGGCCGGACTGCAGCCATTCGATCCGGCGGCGAACATCGGCATGGTCTGCCGCGGCCATTGTTTTGCCAACGGGCTGATCATGCGGGCGGTGGGCAACCGGATGATCATCGCGCCACCCCTGGTGATCACCCGGGCGCAGATCGACGAGTTGACCGGCCTGATCCGCCGTTGCCTGGACCTGACCCTGGCTGATGCAACGCGCGAAAAATGGCTTTGACAAGTGCTCTGGTTGCACTGTCGTTCGCCGGCAACCGGGGGATTGTCCCAATCAACGGGGCTGTCACTTTGACAGTGCGGCCTGGGTAGACTGCGTCGGTCCGGTAGGCAAGACCTGCCACCCGCCGACACCTTGAATCTCACAGCGGAGGTTGTTTCATGAAGTTGTCCCGTCCATCCCTTGGCCTGACCGTCTTGGCCGCCTCGCTGTTGATGCAGGTACCGGCGCTGGCGCAGGAGGAAGAAAAAGTCCTCAACGTCTACAACTGGTCAGACTACATCGCCGAGGAGACGATCAAGACCTTCGAGAAAGAGACCGGCATCAAGGTCCGCTACGACAACTACGACAACAACGAGATCCTGCATGCCAAGCTGGTGGCGGGCAAGACCGGCTACGACGTGGTGGTGCCCTCCAGCTACTGGGCCAAGCTGCAGGCCGACGGCGGCCTGCTGCGCAAGATCGACAAGAGCAAGATCCCCAACCTTAAAAACCTCGACCCCGAGATCGAAGCGACCTTGGCCAAGCTCGACCCGGGTAACCAGTTCATGGTCGATTGGCTGTGGGGTTACACCACGGTGGGCATCAACGTCGACAAGGTCAAGGCCGCGCTGGGCACGCTGCCGATGCCCGACAACGCCTGGGACCTGGTCTTCAAGCCCGAGTACATGGCCAAGTTGAAGAGCTGCGGCGTGTCCTACCTCGACTCGCCCACCGATGTCGTCCCGGCCGCGCTGCACTACCTGGGCAAGCCGCCGTTCACCAAGAACCAGGCCGACTTCCAGGCCGTGCCCGGGTTGCTCAAGGCAGTGCGACCGTACATCACGCTGTTCAGCTCGTCGGGCTACATCAACGACATGGCCAATGGCTCGATCTGCGTGGCGCTGGGCTGGTCGGGCGACATCAACATCGCCCGCCAGCGCGCGATCGACGGCAAGACCGGCCAGAACATCCAGGCGCTGATCCCCAAGACCGGCGGTGTGCTGTTCTTCGACACGATGGTGATCCCGATCGATGCGCCCCACCCCGACAACGCCCACAAGTTCATCAACTTCATCCTGCGGCCCGAGATACATGCGGCCCTGACCAACAAGGTGTTTTACGCCAACCCCAACAAGGAATCGCGCAAATTCATCAAGCCCGAGGTGGCCAACAACCCCACGGTGTTTCCGCCCGAGGCCGACATGAAGCGCATGGCCCTGCCCGACGCGGTGACCAACGACGTGCGGCGCTCGATGACGCGCATCTACACGGCATTCAAGACCGGCGTTTAGAGCATGGCGGCCTACCTGTCGGTCGAGGACGTCGTCAAGGATTTCTCCGGCGCCCTGGCTGTCAACCACGTCAGCCTGGACATCCACAAGGGCGAGATCTTTGCGCTGCTGGGCTCGTCGGGCTGCGGCAAGACCACCCTGCTGCGCATGCTGGCGGGCTTCGAGGCCCCGACCTCGGGCCGCATCGTGCTGGACGGCACCGACCTGGCCGAGATGGAGCCGTACTCCCGGCCGATCAACATGATGTTCCAGTCGTATGCGCTGTTCCCGCACCTATCGGTCTGGGAGAACATCGCCTTCGGCCTGAAGCGTGAGGGCATGGCCAAGCCCAAGATTGCCGAGCGGGTGGACGCCATGCTCAAACTGGTGCAGCTGGGCGCTTACGCCCAGCGCAAGCCGCACCAGCTGTCCGGCGGCCAGCAGCAGCGGGTGGCGCTGGCACGCAGCCTGGCCAAGGCGCCGCAGCTGCTGTTGCTGGACGAGCCGCTGGGCGCGCTGGACAAGAAGCTGCGCGAAGAAACCCAGATCGAGCTGACGAACATCATCCGGGATGTCGGCGTGACCTGCGTGATGGTCACCCACGACCAGGAAGAGGCCATGACCATGGCCACCCGCATCGCGGTGATGAGCGAGGGCCGCATCCTGCAGGTGGGCGCACCGGCCGAGGTCTACGAGACCCCGGCCACCCGCTTCGTGGCCGACTTCATCGGCAACGTCAACCTGATGGACGGCACGCTGACGGTGGACCAGGCCGACCACTGCGTGATCGAGTGCGCCGATTGCAAGCACTATGTCGGCCACGGCATCACCGGCACCGAGGGCATGACGGTGTCGGTCGCGATCCGGCCCGAAAAAATCCTCCTCAGCCGCCAGGCGCCCGCTGACGAATTCAACCGCGCGCCGGGCACCGTCAAGGCAATGGCCTACTTCGGCAGCTTCACGGTCTACCACCTGGCGCTGGCCAGCGGCGCGTCGCTCAAGGTCAGTGTCAACAACACCCAGCGGCACCGCGACGATGAGATCGTCGCTGGCGACACCGTCTGGGCCCACTGGTCGAGCAACGCCCATGTGGTGCTGACGCAGTGATGCCTGCCGCCACCCCGCCGCGCAAAGGCCTGGCCGGCAGGCTGCGCGGCCTGCTGCATGGCTTGACGCGCGGTCGCAGCGCGGTCATCGGCCTGCCCTACGGCTGGCTGCTGGCGTTTTTCCTGGCGCCATTCCTGATCGTGCTGAACTACAGCATCTCCGAGATGGGGGCGGTGCGGCCCGAGAACATCGTCACCCTGGGTGACGGGGTGATCAAGCTGTCGATCAAGTTCGGCAACTACCTGGCGATCTTTGACGACGTGCTGTACGTCAAGGCCTACCTCTCCAGCCTCAAGTACGCCGCCATCACCACGGTGGTCTGCCTGGTGCTGGGCTACCCGTTTGCCTACTTCATGGCCCGTGCCAAGCCGGCTTTGCAACCCGCGCTGCTGATGGGCGTGATGCTGCCGTTCTGGACCTCCTTCCTGCTGAGGGTCTATGCCTGGAAGGGCCTGCTCGACGAGGGCGGCCTGGTGTCGGATTTTTTGCTGGCCACCGGCCTGGACGGGCTGATGGCGGCCAGCGGCATGATCGGCACGCCCGGCAAGTTCATGAACACGCCGTTTTCACTGGTGATCGGCATGGCTTACACCTACCTGCCGTTCATGATCCTGCCGCTGTACGCCAACCTGGCCAAGATGGACCTGCGCCTGCTGGAGGCCGCGGCCGACCTGGGCGCTTCCCGCTTCAAGGCCTTCTGGCTGATCACCGTGCCGCTCTCAAGGGCCGGCATCATCGCCGGCGCGATGCTGGTGTTCATCCCCTGCGTGGGTGAATATGTGATCCCCGAGCTGCTGGGCGGGCCGCAGACCTTGATGATCGGTCGGGTGTTGTGGGACGAGTTTTTCAGCAACAACGACTGGCCGATGGCGTCCACCGTGGCGGTGGTGCTGGTACTGTTGATCGTCGTGCCGCTGGCGATCTTCAACAAGTACCAGGCCGAAGCCCAGGAGCGCGGACGGTGAAGGCCGACAGCCGCTCCCTCTTCGGCGCGCGCTTTGCCCGCAACTTCGGCCGCGGCTGGTTGCTGGCGGGGTTCTTTTTCCTGTATTTGCCGATCGTCACGCTGGTCGCCTACTCGTTCAACAACTCGCCGCTGCCCACGGTCTGGGGCGGCTTCACCCTGAACTGGTACGTCAAGCTGGCCAGCGACCGCGAGATCCTCAGCGGCCTGTGGCTGTCGCTCAAGATTGCCTTCCTGTCGGCCAGTGCGTCGGTGGTGCTGGGCACGTTGGCGGCCTATGCGCTGGTCAAGTACCGGCGCTTTGGCGGCCGTACGCTGTTCTCGGGCATGGTCAGCGCGCCGCTGGTGATGCCCGAAGTGATCATCGGCCTGGCCTTGTTGCTGATGCTGGTGGCGGTGCAGCGCGCCACCGGGTCCGACCTGTTCGACCGCGGGATGATGACGATCTGGCTGGGCCATTTGCTGCTGGGCATGGCTTACGCCACGGTCGTGATCCAGGCCCGGCTGATCGACCTGAACCCGCAACTCGAAGAAGCGGCGATGGACCTGGGCGCCAAGCCGTTTCAGGTGTTTGCGCTGATCACGCTGCCGCTGATCCTGCAGGCACTGGCCTCGGCCTGGCTGCTGACCTTCAGCCTGTCACTCGACGACGTCGTGATCTCGGCCTTTTTGTCCGGGCCCGGGTCCACCACCATGCCGCTGGTGATCTTCTCGCGCGCCCGGCTGGGTCTGAACCCCAGCGTCAATGCCGTGGCCACGGTGATCATCGCGGTGGTGGCCGTGTGTGTCACGGTGGGCAGCGTGCTGATTGCCCGGGCCGAGCGCCGCCGCGCGGCCGAGATCAACGCCGCGCAGCGCGGCGGCGGTTGATCCGGAAGACCCCCACCACACCGCAACGCCACGCCCCAAACGCCTCAAACGCCCCAAACGCCTCAAACGCCTCAAACGCCCCAAACGCCCCCAAACGCCCACAACACCCCCAACAACCCCAACAACCCAACATTCCACGACAGGATTTGACGATGACCCACAACAAGCTCACCCCCTGCGCGCTGGCCGTGGCCACTGCGCTGCTGGCGCTGGCGCCCGCCGCGATGGCCCAAAGCAACGAGGACCTGCTCAAGGAGTTGCGTGCGCTGCGCCAGCGGGTGGACGATCTGGAGACCAAGCTCAAGACCACGCCGGCCGCCAAGCCCGGTGGTGCCGCCGCCGGTGCCGCAGGTGCCGCGGCCGGCGCCGAATGGGGCATGACTCCGCAGCAAGTGCAGGACTTCAACCGCATCGCGGTCAAGACCGAAGCGCTGGAGGACGCGGTGGAATCGCAAGGCCTGAAGACCCTGAAGATCAGCGGCTTCATCGACCCCAGCTACATCTGGAACAAAAACCAGCAGCGTGCCGGCTTCCAGTTGCTGAACCGGGTGTCGGACGACGGCTACAACTACGACAACTCCTACTTCGGTCTGGCCGCGATCGATTTCCAGAAGGAGATGGAGGGCGGCATCAAATGGCGGCTGACACTGATGCCCAACCGGGGCGCGGGGTCGATCGCGGATGCGGGTGGCAACTCGATCGTGCACGAGGCCTCGGTGTCGGTGCCGCTGGGTGACTTGCAGACCCGCTTCATCGCTGGCCAGATCCCCGACTGGTCGGGCTACGAGTATGTGCAACCCACCTTGACCAAGCTGGTGACACGCGGCCTGCTGCTCGACTTCACCGAGCCCACCGCCTACACCGGCGCCGGCATGGAGCTGGTGCGCGACAAGTGGAACATCAAGTGGCTGCTGGCCAACTTCAACAGCACCAAGCAGGCTGCGACAGAACGCACGCCGGTGCTGGCCTACCGGGTGGACTATGCCCGGGGCGAGTTCCAGGGCTTTGGATTTGCCGGGGTGCACGGCAAGGTGGCCAACTTCCGGGCGGCCGATGTCAATCCGGTCACCGGTCTGGCCTACGGCACCGCCAACACCATGCTCAATGTGTTCGAGGCCGATGCCTACTTCATCCGGGGCGACTTCACCTGGCAGGGCCAGGTCGGCTTTGGCGGCCAGAAGCGCGCGGCGATCACCGCCGACGCGACTACCGGTGAGCTGCGGGACTCGAGCTGGGTCGGCGTATCTACCTTGCTGGCCTACAAGTTCATCCCGCGCTGGGAGGCGGTCGCCCGGCTGGACTACATCAAGAACGACAAAAACGGCGGTGGGCTGTTGGGCTATACCGCGTTTGACCCTCGCAATGGCGTCGGGCCAGGCGTGTCGGGGCTGGATGCCGCTGGCGCACCGATCTTCATCGATCCCGACAAGGGCGCCAACCGCACCGCGCTGGCCGTGGGTGTGAACTACCTGCTCAACCTCAACACCGTGATCAAGACCGAATACCGCTTCGACCAGGCGTCGCAGCCGGTATTCTTGGACGTGGCCACCGGCGGCTACCGCAAGAGCAACCAGTTGCTGGGCGCGTCGGTGGTGGTGAGCTTCTGACCGGCGTTGCGCCGGTCGCGGGGCCGGGCTGACAACGGAGAAGCGCCATGAAAGACCTGCGAGAACGACTGGCCGCCCAGGGTGTGCACACGCTGATCGCGCAGTTCACCGACCTGCACGGCGTGGCACGTGGCAAGTTCGTGCCGCTGGCGCATCTGGACGACCTGCTGACCGAGGGCATGGGGTTTTCAGGCCCGTCCATCGCGGGTACCGGCCTGCCCCGCTGCGGCCCACGCTCGGAGTACTGGGCCCGGGGCGCCGCCAGCACCGCCGTCGCCTTGCCCTGGATGCCGGGCTACGCCCGCGTGGTCTGTGACGGTTTTGTGGCGGGTGAGCCCTTCGAGGCCTGTCCGCGTCAGGTGCTGCGCCGCCAGGTGGCCCGTTTGGCCACCAGAGGCTGGCATCTGCGCACCGGCATCGAGCCTGAATTTTTTCTGCTCAAGCAGGTGGCGGGCCAATGGCAGCCCGCCGACGATGCCGACCGTCTGGACAAACCCAGTTACGACCTGAAGAGCCTGCCACGCCAGCGGGCTTTTTTGCAGTCGCTGCAACAGGCGCTGGAGGCCTGCGGGCTGGATGTGCTGCAACTCGACCATGAGGACGCCCACGGCCAGTACGAGGTCAACTTCGGTTTTGATGAGGTGCTGGCCAGTGCCGACCACCTGATGCTGTTCAAGCAGGCCGCCCACGCGCTGGCCGAGAGCGCCGGCATGGTGTTCTCGATGATGCCCAAGCCCTTTGCCAACCAACCCGGCAGCGGCCAGCATGTCCACGTCTCGTTGTGGTCGGGCACGCAGCGCGACCGCCATGGCAATTCACGCAACCTGTTCGTGCCGCACCGGCAAGACGGTGCGGTGGATACCGCCACCACGCTTTCGCCCGTGGGCGAGCAGTTTGCTGCCGGCGTGCTGGCACACTCGGCCGCGCTGTGTGCGCTGGCTGCCCCCACGGTCAACAGCTACAAGCGGCTGGTGGTGGGGGAGTCGATCTCAGGCACCAGCTGGGCCCCGGCCTACGTGGCCCATGGCCCCAACAACCGCACGGCACTGCTGCGCACCTTGCACGGCAGGTTCGAGTGGCGGCTGCCGGACGCCAGCGCCAACCCGTACCTGGCCAGCGCCGCGATGATCGCCGCCGGGCTGGACGGCATCGACCGCAAGCTGTCCTTGCCCGCCGCCGTTGGCGACGACCTGTTTGCGCTCAGCCTGGCGCAGGTCCACGAGCGCGCTATCGCGCTGTTGCCACAAGACCTGGGTGCGGCGCTGGACGCGCTGGTGGCAGACCCGGTGGTCAGCGGTGCGCTCGGGCCGGTCTTGACCGAGCAGTTCTTGCAGCTCAAGCGCGCGGAGTTCACCGCATTTGCACGGCATGTCAGCGACTGGGAACTCCAGCACTATGCCGCCGCGTTCTGATCGGCCGGCATGGGTGCGCCGGCCGCCCGGATGACGGCGCCGCGGCCGCCGCTGCTTGCCTACGCCTGCCTGGCCGCCAGCATGATGCTGGTGGGCAGCTATGTGGGTGCGTCGCGCCTGCTGGTGGCCACCTTGCCGGTGTTCTTGCTGGCGTGGCTGCGTTTTGGCATCGCGGCGGTGGCGATGTTGCCCTGGGTCCGGCGGGCACCGGACGAGCCGGCCCTGTCGGCGCACGACCGGAAACTGCTGTTCTGGGAGAGTTTTCTCGGCAACTTCCTGTTCTCTATCTGCATGCTGTCGGGGGTGGCGCTGACCTCGGCCCTGTCGGCCGGTGTGGTGATGGCGGGCATACCGGCCGCAGTGGCTTTGCTCAGCCGGTGGTGGCTGGCCGAGCGCATAGACCGCCGAACCGGCTTGGCGATCGTTTGCGCTGCATTGGGCATTTTGGTGCTGGCGCTCGCCCGCTCGCCGGCTGTGGGTGAAGCGGCCGGCGCGGTGGACGGCCCGCCTGCCGTACCCACCTGGGCCGGCCAACACGCTGCGCTGATCGGCCATGCCCTGCTGCTGGGCGCGGTGTTTTGCGAGGCGGCCTATGTCGTTATCGGCAAACGGCTGACGGGCAGGGTGTCGCCGCGCCGCATCAGCGCGCTGATCAACCTGTGGGGTCTGGTGCTGGTCACGCCCTTGGGGCTGTGGCAGGCGCTGCAGTTTGATTTCAGCCAGGTTGAACTGCCGCTGTGGGCCTTGCTGGTGGCCTACTCGCTGGCCGCCAGCGTGGCCACGGTCTGGCTGTGGATGAAGGGCCTGGCGCAGGTGCCAGCGCCCCAGGCCGGCGTGTTCACCGTGATGCTGCCGATCGCCGCGGCGGCGGTGGGCGTGCTGGTGCTGGGTGAGCCCTTTGGCGCCGGCCATGTCGTCGCCCTGGCGCTGGCACTGCTGGGGCTGGTGCTGGCGACCTGGCCGGCGCAGCGCCGGTTACCGATCGACTGAACCAGGCACACCGGGGCGCCCGGTCAGCGCTCGGTGCCCCACGAGGTGAAACGCACCGCCGCCACCGTGGCCAGGCCGTAGGCCGCCATCGCCAGCGCGGCCAGCGCAAAGATCGTCCATGCGGGCGTCTGCAACCAGGCCAGCAGCGACCCGCCCAGGGCCACCACCACCAGCCGCAGCGTGCCGGCCAGCACCGGGCCACCCACCTTGCCCGCGCCCAGCGACGAGAAGTACAGGCACAGCCCCAGGCCGAACAACCCGTACGCCGGCCCGGCCCAACGGAAGTACAGCGCCGCCGAGGCCACCACCGCCGGGTCCTGGGTGAAGCGGGTGGTCCACAGGTCCGGCACCAGGGCCAGCACCGCACCCAGCCCGCCCAACACCACGGTGGTCAGTGCGGCGGCGGTCCAGGCGGCGCGGCGGGCGCGTGCCACCTTGCCGGCGCCTATCGCCATGCCGACCAGCGGCACCGACGCCACGCCGATGGCAAAACCGATCGGCACCAGCAAAAACTCCAGCCGGGTACCGATGCCGTAGCCGGCCAGCGCGTTGGTGCCGAACTGCGCCACCAGCCGGGTCAGGATCAGGATGGTCAGCACGGTCTGCAGCGGCGACAGGCAGGCCAGCGCGCCCACCCGCAGGATGTCGCGCAGCAGCGGCCACTGCAGCCGGGTGGCGCGCAAGCGCAGCTGTACCCGGGCGCGGCCCGAGCGCAGGTAGAAAAACAAGAACAGCGCGCCTGCGCCATAAGCCACCACCTGCCCTGCCGCCACGCCAGCCATGCCCAGGCGCGGCAGCGGGCCCCAGCCCAGGCCCAGTGCACCACTGACCAGCACTTGACACAGCGCCACCACCAAAAACGTGGCCGACGGCACGGCCATGTTGCCCGAGCCGCGGATCACCGACGCAAAGGTATTGACCAGCCAGACGAAGATCGACCCCAGAAAGGCCACCCGTGCATAGGCCACCGCCTGGCTCAGGGCCTCGCCACTGCCGCCCAGCGCGGCAAACAGCGCCGGCGCAAAGGCCAACATCAGCACCATGAAGACGATGCCGGCGGTCAGGCCTATGTACAAGGCGTGCACCGCCAGGGCGCTGGCGCGGGCTGTGTCCCCCGCGCCAAACGCCCGGCTCACCGCCGACGACACGCCACCGCCCATCGCGCCGCCCGACAGCATCATCTGGAACATGACCATCGGGAACACCAGCGCCATGCCGGCCAGCGAGGCCACGCCAAAACTGCCGACGTAGGTCGTCTCGGCAATGGCGGCCAGCGCGGTGGCCAGCATCGCGCCCAGGTTGGGCAGCGCAAATCGCAACAGCGTGGGCAGCAGCGGTGCCGTCAGCAAGGGGTCGGGAGGCGCACGGCCGGCAGCCGGCGCAGCGCCGGCGCCACGGGTCGGTCCGGCAGGAGACGGGTCAAGTGTGGCGGTGCTCACGGGTGCTATCCTCGGCGCAGGGTTGTCTGCATATGCAATGATTGCATATGCAATTCACATGAAGCCAGTTTGACATGGATTCCACCGACGCGCAGCCGCAGGGCTGCACCCACTTCAAGCTGCGGCAGTTGTTGCGCAGCGTGTCCCGGCTGTACGACGGCCAGATCGCGCTGGCAGGGCTCAAGGGTTCGCAGTTTTCGCTGCTGTCCCATGTGCTGACGTTGGGGCCGATTGCGCCGTCGGCGCTGGCCACCCGCATGGGCATGGACGCGTCCACCCTGACGCGCAACCTGCGCCCGCTGATCGACAAGGGCTGGGTGCTGCAGGGGCCAGGCGCCGATGCGCGCGGCCGCCGGGTCGAGATCACGCCGGCCGGCACGGCCAAACATGCCGAAGCCAAACACCATTGGAAGCGGGCGCAGCTGTCGCTCAACCAGTTGCTCGGCAGCGAGCAGGTGGCGGCGCTGCACCAGATGATCGAGCAGGCCCAGAGCCGGCTGCGCGACCCGGTGCCCGTCGGTGCAACGGCCGCAGCGCATGGCAGCGACTGATACGCAGTGCCACCGCCGGCTCACGCCGCGGCGCGCAAAGCGGCTTCCTGCGCCGGCAAGACGCCGCGTTCGGTGATCAGGCCGGTCACCAGCCGCGCCGGTGTCACGTCGAAGGCCGGGTTCAGCGCCGGGCTGCCGTCGGGCACCAGCTGCAGCTCGCAAACCACACCGGCGGCATTGCGGCCGCTCAGGTGGGTCACTTCACGCGGCGAGCGGTGCTCGATGGCGATTTCGGCCAGGCCATCGCCCAGGCTCAGGTCCAGCGTGGAAAACGGCATCGCCACGTAAAACGGCACGCCGTTGTCCGCCGCCGCCAGCGCCTTGAGGTAGGTGCCGATCTTGTTGCAGACATCGCCGCGGGCGGTGACCCGGTCGGCGCCGACGATCACCACATCCACCTCGCCACGCTGCATCAGGTGGCCGCCGGTGTTGTCGGCGATCACCGTGTGCGCCACGCCTTGCTGGCCCAGCTCCCAGGCGGTCAGGCTGGCGCCCTGGTTGCGCGGCCGGGTTTCGTCCACCCAGACATGCACCGCCAGCCCGGCGGCCTGGGCGGCATACACCGGTGCCAGCGCCGTGCCCCAATCCACCGTGGCCAGCCAGCCGGCGTTGCAGTGGGTCAGCATATTCAGTCGCCGGCCGGGCTTGGCGGCGGCCAGCGCTTGCAGCAGCGCCAGGCCGTGCTGGCCGATGCTGCGGTTGACCCCCACGTCCTCCTCGGCGATGGCATCGGCCAGCGCCCAGGCGGTGGCGGCACGCTGGCCCAGCGGCAGCGGCAGCAAGGCCTGCACCATGCGCCGGGTGGCCCAAGCCAGGTTTACCGCCGTTGGCCGGGCGCCGTCCAGCAGCGATTGCGCCTGCAGCAGCGCTGTGTCGTCGGGCGCTTGACGGGCCTGCAACGCCATGCCGTAGGCCGCGGCGGCGCCGATCAGCGGTGCGCCGCGTACCCACATGTCGGCAATCGCGGTGTGCACCTGGGCCACGCTGTCCAGCCGGGCGATCACCAGCGCATGCGGCAGCTGGCGCTGGTCGATCACTTGCAGCGCATCACGGCCGGCGGCCGGCCACAGGCTGCGCCTGGGCTGGCCGGCTACCCTCACAGCACACGCCCGGCAATGCCGCGCAGCCGCGCCACCATCGCCGGGTCGCGCGCGGCGGGCGCGGTGATCAGCGCGTGGTCCAGCACGTGCCGGCAGGCGCAGGCCGTGCCGGTGCTGTCGTGCGTCACGGCACCGGCACTGCGCGCCACCAGGGTGCGCGCAGCGTCGCCATTGGCCATCAGCACGCCGACGATGGCCTCGACCGTCACATCGTCGTGCGCCGGGTGCCAGCAGTCGAAGTCGGTGACCATCGCGACCGAGGCGTAACACAACTCGGCCTCACGGGCCAGCTTGGCCTCGGGCATGTTGGTCATGCCGATGACATCGCAGTTCCAGCTGCGGTACAGCCGGGATTCGGCCAGCGTGCTGAACTGCGGCCCCTCCATCGCCAGGTAGGTGCCGCCGCGCACCTGCGGCACGCCCAGGCCGACCAGCGCCGCGTGCAGGTGATCGCCCAGCCGGTGGCACACCGGATGCGCCATCGACACATGCGCCACCAGGCCGGCACCGAAGAAGGATTTCTCGCGGGCAAAAGTCTGGTCGATGAACTGGTCCACCAGCACGAAAGTGCCCGGTGGCAGGTCGGCCCGCAGGCCACCCACCGCACTGAGCGAGACCACGTCGGTGGCGCCCAGTTGCTTGAGCGCGGCGATGTTGGCGCGGTAGTTCACTGCCGATGGCGGCAAGCGGTGGCCGCGGCCGTGGCGCGGCAAAAAGGCCAGCCGGGCCGGCCCGTTGGCCGTGCTCAGGGTACCGGTGAAGATGGCGTCCGACGGCGCGCCCCAGGGTGTGTCCACCTCGACCCAGGCGGTGTCGGTCAGGCCGGGCAAGTCGTAGAGGCCACTGCCGCCGATGATGGCGAGCAGGCCGTTGGCGGGTGCGGTAGGGACGGGACCGGTGTGTGCCGGGTCGGCGGCGACCTCGATGCCGGGTGGGTTGCCGTTGGTGTGCATGGCGGATCCTTCAGAGCAAGGCTTGCATTGTCAGCGCGGGCCGGGTTGCCGGCGCTGCGCCGGCCCGGCTTCAACCGGCCAGCGCAGCGGCGGCCAGGGCTTGCCGGGCGGCGTGCGCCTGGCGTGCGATCTCGCGCACCTGCAAGGTCTTGAGCCGGTGGTCGCTCCACACCTGGCGCCAGCGCCGGGCACCGGGCTGGCCGTTCCACAAACCCAGCATGTGCCGGGTGATGTGCGAGGCCGGCGTACCGTGTGCTGCATGTTGCGCCTCGATATAAGCCAGCATCTGCGCTTCAACCGCCAGCCGCCAGTCGTCGTCCACCACCGGTGCCAGGCCGTCGCCCCAGAAGCGGGCGTCCCAGTCCGCCATCAGCACCGGCTGGTGGTAGGCCTCACGGCCGACCATCACGCCGTCGACTGCCGGCAGTTGCCCGGCGATCTGGTCGCCGGTGTTGAACCCGCCGTTGATCGCGATGGTCAGCGCCGGAAAGTCCAGCTTCAGCCGGTGCACCAGTTCATAGCGCAGCGGCGGCAGTTCGCGGTTTTCCTTGGGGCTCAAGCCCTGCAGCCAGGCATTGCGGGCATGCACGATGAACACGCTGCAACCCGCCTCGGCCACGGTGCCGACGAAGTCGCGCACAAAGTCGTAGCGCTCGATGCGGTCGATGCCGATGCGGTGCTTGACCGTCACCGGCAAATCGTTGCCCAGCACGTCGCGCATCGCAGCCACGCCGTCACGCACCAAGGGCGCCTCGGCCATCAGGCAGGCGCCAAAAGCCCCGCGCTGCACCCGCTCGCTGGGGCAGCCGCAATTCAGGTTGATCTCGTCGTAGCCCCACTGGCGCGCCAGCCGCGCAGCCGCGGCCAGGTCGGCCGGCTCGCTGCCCCCGACCTGCAACGCCAGCGGGTGCTCGGCGGCGTCGAAATCCAGGTGCCGGGGCAGGTCACCGTGCAGCAGCGCACCGGTGGTGACCATCTCGGTGTACAGCCGGGTGCGCCGGGTGATCAGCCGGTGAAAAAAGCGGCAATGCCGGTCGGTCCAGTCC
>JBBRZR010000048.1:0-17875 GCA_038236495.1 Burkholderiales bacterium | reverse complement strand
GGGATCTGACTTGGCGGATGGCTTTTGTCCTGCCGGTGCGGCCGGCACGTCCCACGCCTTCAAGGCACGCAACAGCGTCCGCTTCTTCGACTGGTGGGACTGCATGCGCTGAAGGATGTTGTTGAGGGTGCGCATCGCGTCCAGGATGTGCGGCCCCTTGTTCAGCATCACGCATTCGGCGCGGCTGCCCATGGCGGCATCGGTGATCTCGGCACGGGACGGCAGGCCCGTCTTGGCCAGTGTCTCCAGCACCTGCGTGGCCCAGACCACCGGCATGTGCGCCGCCTCGCAGGCCCAGAGGATTTCCTCCTGCACTTCGGCCAGGCGCTCATAGCCGCATTCGACCGCCAGATCACCGCGCGCAATCATCACGCCGGCAGCCGGTCCGGCCATCGCGGCCAGCAGCATCTCGGGCAGCTGCTCAAAGCCACGCCGGGTCTCGATCTTGAGGAGGATGCCCACCTGGCCGGCGCCCTGCTCGACCAGGCACTGGCGCAGGGCCGTCACGTCCGACGCCGACTGGGCAAACGACAGGCCGACGATGTCGGCCAGGCGCGCAGCCACCTGCACATCGGCCAGGTCCTTGGCCGTGAGCGCCGGCAGATCGAGGCGTGTGTCGGGAAAGTTGATGCCCTTGTCTGCCGCCAGATGCTCGCCGCCATCGCGCGCCTCGATGATCTCCACCTCGACCTGCCTGGCAGTGGCACGGCGCACCACACCGCCGACGCGCCCGTCGTCGAACCAGATGCGCTCACCTTTACGAACCCGCGCCAGCGCCTCGGGCAAGGTGCAGGCAATGGTCGCCGGCTTGCCGGGCAGGCCCTTTGTCCCGGGCAGCGCGTCATGCCCCAAGCCCTCCGGCACCAAGTGCAGCAGGTCACCCCGCTGCAGCCGAAGTTCACCGGGCGGCTGCGGAACGTCGTAGAGACGTGTCTTGAGCACGTCCTGGCCGCGGCGGTGCAAGCGCAGGCTGGTGTCGGCCGTCAGGTAGGCGGTGCGCGAGCACTCGACCAGCACACCGTTGCCCTGACAGTCCACCACCGTCATCCGGCGCCGGGCAGCGCGCACATCGGTCAGGTTGAAATGGCTGCCGACCATGAGTTGTCCCAGCCAGTCGGCGTCCACGCCCAGGCAATGGCGGGCACCCAGGACCGGCAGCGTGGACCCGGCAGGTCGCAGCCCGAGGCGGCCAGGCACCGTCACCTGGCCAAAGGCATCGCGGGTCGGCTTGATCCGCAGCACCGCCGGTCCGGCGGCCACAGCACCGGTTCGCAACTTCGGGCCCGCCAGGTCCATCAGCACCCGAACCGGACGCCCGACGCGCTTGGCGGCCCGGCGCACGTTCTTGGCCATCGCCGCCCACTGTTCAGCGCCATCATGGGCGCAGTTGATGCGGGCGATGTCCATGCCGGCCGCCACCAGGGTCTCGACCCAGCGCTCATCCTGTGCCGCTTCGCTGGGCAAGGTCACCATGATCCTGACGTCACGCTCTGGCGGTGAGGCGCCGAACAGCAGCTTGGCATGCTGTGCCAGCAACTCCCGGCCCCGGACGAAGCCTGCCGGCTCCTCAGGCGACAGCGGCGTCCAGGGCAGACCCGAAATGCGGTGCAGGATGCCGAGCACCTTGTCGACGTTGGCCAGCACGTGGGTTTCTGCCCGGCCCAGCGACGACACCCCCATCCAGGCCAGCCGCTCCTGAAGGTGCCGCAGGTCCACCTGACGCATCGCCAGATAGTGCGCAAGATTGACTGCGCTGGGGCGGTGCGCGGCGTCCACATTGGCCAGCCACCGCGCCAGCCGTGTCTGCTGATCCAGCATCGACCGGCGCAACGCCAAGAGCTCCTCGATCAAACCGGTCACCACGTTGACGTCCCAAGCCTCGGGCAACGCCGCCTCCGCAATTTTTCTCATGACCCTGTTCGCATCATGGGAGTTTGACGGCGGGATGTGGCAATTTGGTGACGCTGCGCCGTGGGCTTTGACCCCTGCGCTGGCCGCCAACCCGGTGGCTCACTTGGCGCCATGGTCCGAACACGCTGGTAAAAAAATGCGCTCAGCCCCGTGTCTCGAAGCAGCGTGCTCGCCAGGTTTTTAGCATTTCCAGCCAGTCCAGATCGTTGCGAATTTCGGGCTTGCGCGACGCCAGGCAGCACAGCAACTCGGCCTTCGTGTCATGCGCCGGATCGCGGTCCCGGTGCGCCGCCCGCAATGCCGCGAGTTGCCGGATCAAGGGCTCGCCCCCCGCCCCTTGGCTGTCCAAATGCACCGCAAACGCCAGATCCGCCAGCACCTCGCGCCAACGCGCGCTGCCGATGCCTTCGGCCAGCGCGTCCTGGCGGGCGTCAGGCTGGCGATCGGCTGCACTGGCTTGTTCCGCGCAGTGCGCCAGTTCATGGTGCACCACGGCCGACAACCAAAGCTCCCGCTGCGGCGGCGGCAAGGGCGGGAACAACCAACGGTAGTCGCGCCCTGGGGTGTAGGCCGCATACCCCAGGTGGCAGACGCCGGCACCATAGGCCACCACCATGGGCGTGCGCGCCTGCAACGCCGTCAACCACAGGCTGCCACTGCGCAGCTGCAAACCGGCGGCCCGGGCACTGGCTTGGGCCGACGCCGTGGCGCGAATCAATTCGTCGCCGGTGGGCATCTGAGCGCTAGACACGCCCGCCGCAGCCAGCAACAGCAATCCCGAGAGATGAAAGGCCTTCATGTGCTTTTTCTCGGCACCACCGCCAACGGCTTGAGTTGCGGGGCCGCCGATCCCAGGGCAAGTCAGGCGCGGCCGTGACAGACCTGACAGGCCGCCGGGCCGAGGGCCAACAACCTGAACTGAAAAAAATGCTGCGCTGCAGCGTAGTCCACCCGGACTGCGGTGTAGGCCGAAGGGATGCGGCAGGCCGTTTTCAAGTCATGTTTATGACATGCCCGGCTGTTCAGATCATCTTCTAAGAAACCTTACAGCCGAGCCAAAGGAAGCGGCGCCGTTCCGTGGGCGACAGGATGGTCCGAATGGACTACCGGTGGCAACACCGGGCGCACCGGTCGCGTCACCGAGGCCAAGCATGATCCCTCCACCGATGCTGTTGCGTGTCAGGACAGTCAGCCCAAACCAGGCCATCCCATGACATTCCGCCCTCCCTTGAAACTGGCGCTTGGTGCCATCGCGCTGGCCGCTGCGCTGTCGGCGCAAGCCAAAGTGACCAGCATGGACCCGGGCGACTACAGCTCGAACCCGGCCTACCTGGACAACGGCGGCTCGCTGTTGTTTACCGCGGTCAGCACCGGGGCCACGCCCGCCTCGCTGGTGGTCGATCTCGGCTATTTCCTGTCTGACTTCGCCAGCGGCCCAAACAACCGATCAACCGCACCGTCGGCCAACTTCAACAACCTGTTTGGTGCTGACAACAACACGGTCGTCTGGAACTTCAATACCGACCGGTTGACGGTGAACGGCGTAGCCCAGTCTGTGACCAACAACTGGTCCGCACCCTTTGCGCAGTTTCAGTCCAGCCTCGCCGGTGGCACGACAAACTGGGGCGTGATTGCCGGGGCCATGGCGGACTTTCCCAACTACTACCTCACCACCGGCTCACCCACCGCCGGCCAGTTGCAAAGCCAGTTGCTCGCTATAAACGACACAGGCGCCTTGTCGCTCGTCAACACCATCACCAACGCCAGCAACAACCCGGTCGGCTCGCCGACCAGCACGCTGGACTTGTCCGGCAACGGCGCCATTGCAGTGGTGAGCACATCAACCCAGGCCTCTGGCTATGTCGGCGCCAACGGCATCATGGGCAAGGCCGGAACCTGGAGAACCAACCTGGCCTGGTCTGCCTTCACCGCTGGCGATGCTTCAGGCATCGGTCTCTACCAATTGAATGATGATGACGGCGGCATCGACAAGCTGACCGGCACCCTCAGCTTCAACGCCGGTGTGCTGACTTGGCAGACCGCCCTGACACCCACGCCCCAGGTGCCGGAGCCCAGCGGCTACCTGCTGGTACTGGCCGGCGTTGCGGTGCTGGGCTTTGTCGGTCGCCGTCGCCTGGGCAACTGAATGAACACCGCGCTGACGCCGCGCCGCCCGCCGGGCCGGCTGCGCAGTGCTGCGCCGGCCTGGCACGACCGGCTGCAAGGCTGGGTGTTGCTGTTGACGCTGGCAGCGTCATCGACTTTGATGGCGCAAACGCTCAAGCCGGGTGACCTGGCGTTCACCACCTTCAATGCCGACCAGGACGGCTGGGCCCTGGTGGCCCTGGTCGACCTGGCGCCGGGCACCCAGGTCTTCTTCACCGACAACGCCTGGACCCGTGCCGGCGGGTTCGTCTCGGGCGGCGGGTTTGAGCGCTGGGTGTCGGGCAGCAGCACGGTCACGGCGGGCACGGTGGTGCAGTTCAACTACATCGATGACGCCTGGAAGCTGCAGGCCTCGCGCGGCACACTGACCCGCGAAGCCGTGGCCGGCAGCAGCAACCTCAACCTCAGCCAGACCACCGGCACGCTCTACGCCTACCAGGGCAGCAACGCGGTGACGCCATCGGTGTTCATCACCGCGATCTCGAACGGCGACTTCAGCGCGGCTGCGGGCACGCTGGCCGGCACCGGGCTGGTGGTGGGTGGCAATGCATTGCAATTGGCAGCGGGCGCTGACTTTGCCGAGTTCAGTGCCCCACGCAGCGCAGCACTGTCAGTCGACCAATACCGCAGCCTGCTCAACAGCCCCAGCGTCTGGACTTCGACCGATGGTGGGCAATACGCCCAGCAACTGAGCAATGCCACACCCCTGGCTTCGCTGGCCGTGCCAGAACCCGGAGGTCTGTTGCTGCTGTTGGCCGGCAGCTTGGCTTTGACAGGCGTGCGGCTAGCGCTGCGCGCCCGTGCCACTGGGGCAACTGCCACATGAGCTGGACAGCAGACCAGGCCGACCGGATCGCAGCCTCGGAAGCGACCGCGCCGGCAAGTATGGGTCGGGCTCAGCGCGCATCAAGGCGCGCGATCCCGTCCACCCCCCGCATTTGGGGGGTTCGGAGTCCGTATGGACCATGCCTTAGCGCTAGGACGCACGCCCAGTGTCATGGCCGACGGCGAAACTTTGAAACCAGGGGATGGCCTGAAAACCACCCCATTCCAACCCCTCTAGGAGTGAGTAAATGATGAAGCAATTGAAACTGGCCGCAGTGGCATTCGCGGTCCTGACCAGCCTGGGCGCCCAAGCCAAGCTGGCTGACTCGACTAACTCGCTGGGCTCATACGCCTTCCTGGCGATCGACTCGACAGGCACACCGACCTCGATGGTCGTCGACCTGGGCTTCCTGCTGGACGGCAATGAAGTCTTCGCCAACGGCTTCTCGACCAACAGCCTGCTGGCGCTGGTCAGCACCGGTCACAAGGTTCAGTGGAACTTTGCTGCCAACACGCTGAAGATCGACAACGGCCCTGCCCGAGCGGGCAGCTTCGCCTACTCGGCACCTTACGCCCTGTTCCAAGCCAACGCCCAGGCCGCCGAGACCCGGTGGGCCGTCATCGCTGCCACGACGGAAAGCTACCCCAACTACTACCTGAGCACCGGCGCCCCGACGGCCACCCAGTTGGCCAACATGGACGTCAACAGTGTCACCGGCTTGTCGCTCATCCAGCCCACCCTCGCCCGCAGCAACCAGACTGTCAACCTGGCCGGCGTCACGGCGGGCACGCAGCTTGACGGCACGACCGGCGCCAGCAGCGTTGTCGGCTTGACGACCACGTCGTCGGGCTACCTGGGCGCGGGCGGTAACTTCGGCTCCCGGGGCAACTGGCAGGACTACCTGGCCTGGTCTGCCTACACCAAAGAAGGCGCCGCCTTCAGCAGCGTGCTTTGGGCCATGGACGACAGCGCCCCAGGTGCAATCCAGCAGAACATCAAGTTCAGCTACAGCGCTGGCGGACTTAGCGCCGAGGCAGTGACCGTCGTGCCGGAGCCCACGACCTACGCACTGATGGGTGCCGGCCTGCTGGCCCTCGCCCTGCTGCGTCGCCGCCGCCAGTCCTGATCCCTGCCTGACCCTGCCACGCCCATCCCGGGCGTGGTTCCGCAGCGCCTCACCAGCGAAGCATTGCGGAGCCATGACCGCCCCAACCGAACCCCTGAGGAAATGACCATGAAACTGACCCACATCACCCTCGCCGCGCTGGCTCTGGCCACCGGCAGCACCGCATTTGCCGGCATTGAGCGCCTGTCCGGCGCGTCGGCCACTGCCGTCGGCATTGTCAAAGGTTTGAAGAACCTGTGCGGCGCCAACACCTTCACGCTGTTCAAACAGTCGTCGTCGCTGTCGAGCACCGGCAACATCTGGACCGCCACCTGCTCAGCCAATTTCACCGGCGCGACCGACGAAGTCCGGTTCAACAACGGCGGCGGTTCGCTCAGCGCCGTGCTCAATGCCACCGCTGGTGGTGCTGTGCCAGCGACGCTGGTCAACCCGGCTGCCGCCACCTGCAGCGTCCTGGCTGCCGGCACCGGCGTGCTGTCGTTCCTGGCCGCCGGTGAAATGAAGAACTGCGGCACCACCGGCACCGTGTCCGAGACCACCGAAGGCGGCTTCATGGACGTGGACGGCACGGTCTTCCGCGCCAACGGCCTGACCATCCCCGCCTCGGTCAACGACGCCACCGACTACGTCGCATCGACCTTCCAGCAAGCCTTCGGCGTCGGCGTCAGCCCCACGCTGTACGCAGCGCTGCAGTCCTACCAGGTCGCCACTGGCCAGTTGCCTTCGACCTGCGCGGGCGCCTCACCCACCTTCACGGCCAGCAACCTGACGACCCCCGCTTGCCAGCCCTCGCTGTCGCGTGCCCAGATCGCGTCTTACATGTCCGGTGCCGTCAATGCACGCGCCGCGGGTGTGAGCATGCTGTTCGGCGGCACCAATCTGGTGAAGACGGATTCAACCTGGACTGGCGCACCGGCCGCTGCCACGTCGGTGACCTACTGCCGCCGTCCGAACACCTCGGGCACGCAGGCCTCGGCCCAGCTGTACTTCCTGAACAGCCCGACCGGTTCAGGCGAACTGGGTGGCGCGGCGCCGCTGGCGGGATCCAATGCGGTGCCGACACCGCCGGCCACCTCGGCGGTCGTCACCCAAGTCAAGCTCGTCATTGACACCCGTACCGGCACCAGCGACGTCAGGGCCTGCATGAACACCGCCACCGGCTATGCCTTCGGTGTGTTGTCGTTGGAGAACAACCCCATCGGTGGTTCGGACACCTACCGCCTGGTCAAGATCAACGGCGTTTCGGGGACGGAAGGCACCTCCGCCACCGACTCGAACACGGTGGAGTCGATCCGCGGCAACTACGACTTTGTCTACAACACCGCGATTTACTGCCCCGGCGGCACCTGCGCGCCGATCCTGACCGCCATCAACAACACCGTCGTTGCCGGCAACGGCAGCCCTGGCATCTTCCTGACGACGGAAGCCAAGTTCCTGCGCGGCTCGAACAAGCCCGCCCGCCCGCTGGTCCTGAAGTAATCGCCTGGATCGACCATCGCCGTGCGCTGTGCGCGGCGGTGGTCTTTCCGGCAGCGGCCTGCACGGCGCTTGCCCCCTCAGTCCCGCCCGGCGGGACTTTTCCATTTATTGGATTCCCTTTGATCGCCCCGCCCCACGCAGAAGTCAAGCGCTTGAACAGGCCCTATCCGGGGTGGCAGGCGGCGGCGTTGCTGATGGCCCTGTTGACCACCACCACAGCCTGGGGCCAGGCAGGTGTGCCACCGGCGGCGCCGCCTGCAGCAGAGCCGACCGTGGTCAAACCGGCCGCACCCGGCCGCCCGCCCGCCACGCCCGCCACGCCCCGCTTCGACATCTTCGCCTTCAACGTCACCGGCAACAGCGTGCTGTCGGCCGGCGAGATAGAAACCGCGATCTACCCCTTTCTCGGCGAGGACAAATCCATCGCCGATGCCGAGCGCGCCCGCGCCGCGCTGGAGCGCGCTTACCAGGCCCGCGGCTTTTTGTCGGTGTCGGTGTTGTTGCCACCGCAGGCCATCGACAAGGCCGAGCTGCAACTGCGGGTGGTCGAGGCGGCCATCGGCAGCCGCCGCATCACCGGCGCCCAGTACAACCTGCCCAGCCTGATCGCCGCGGCCACGCCCAGCCTGGCGCCCGGCACGGTGCCGGACTTCAACGCCCTGCAGGCCGATCTGGCCCAGGTGCAGACCGGTGCCGACCTGCAGATCACGCCGGTGCTGGTGGCCGCGTTAGACGCTGGCAAGCTCGATGTCGAGCTGAAAGTACAGGACCAGCTGGCGCTGCACGGGTCGGTGGAGCTCAACAGCAAGCAGACCTTCAACGGCCAGCGCGGCAAGTTGGAGGCCGGGCTGCACTACGACAACCTGTTCCAGCGCCAGCAGTCTTTGGGCCTGACCTGGCTGGTGCCGGTGCGCGGCACCGAGCGCGGGTCCACCTGGGTGCTCAGCCACGGCGCAGCAATGGCCGGCGGCCGGCTCAGCACCACTTTTGTCACCTCCGACAGCAGCACGCCCACCAGCCTGGGCGGCGCCACGGTGACCAACGGCCAGACGCTGGGCACACGCTGGCGACAGCCTGTCGGCGGCGCCGGGCCCGGGTTCAGCCACGGCTGGAGCCTGGGCCTGGACGTCAAGAACAACCGCGACGGCAACCAGAACGTGGCCGGCAGCTCAACCCAGAACCCCGACCTGCGTTACCCGGTGGTCTCGATCGGCTATGACCTGTACAGCAGCGGCTCGACCGGCAGCCAGACCAGTTTCGACGTCTCGCTCAGCAGCGGGTTGTCGGGCGTGGGCAGCCGCATGGTCGATTGCAACGGCCGCAGCATCGACCAGTTCGCGTGCAAACGCGCCGGTGCGTCGGCGGGCTTCCAGGTGCTGCGGATGAACCTGCAGACCCGCCAGGCTGTCTTCAACGGCTGGGAGGCCGGCCTCAAGCTCCAAGTGCAATTGGCCGGCGATCCGCTGGTGTCGAGCGAGCAGATCGGCGCGGGTGGCATCGACAGCGTGCGGGGTTACTACGAGTTCGAGCAGGTGGGCGACCAGGGCCTGGTGCTGCGCAGCGAGTTGAGCTCCCCGCCGCTGGCCACGCTGGGCCCGTTTGCACTGACCGGCATGGTGTTTGGCGATCTGGCGCGGCTGCGGGTCAACCAGCCGCTGCCGGCCGAGCAGGCCGACATCAAGATGGGCAGCCTGGGCTTTGGCCTGCGCGGCCAGACCAGCGACGGCCTGCAACTGCGGCTGGACGTCTCGCTGCCGCTGGTCGACACGCTCAAGGCCGACAGCAACGGCCAGAAAATGCCCGCCAGCGGGCGTGACTCGCCCAACAGCCGGCGTATTGACTTGTCAGCCCGCTACGCTTTTTGAGTCGGATTCTTGACCCCCATTTTTTGAACAGCCGGCCACCGGCTGGAGCCCACGACCATGAACCAGCGCTGCTTCCGCCTTGTCTTCGACCGCCGATTGGGCATGTGCGTGCCGGCATCCGAACACACCCGGGGTGCGCGCAAGTCCGCGTCCGGCAATGCGCCGGGTACATCGGCCGGCAACTCAACCGGCGCGCCGGCCAGCGGCAGCCGCCTGGCCTTGACCACGCTCAGCCTGGGCCTGCTGCTGATCAGCCCGGCCGAGGCGGCCGACGCGATCCCACGCGCAGCGGCGATAGCGCCCCGGGTGGCCCTGCCGGTGCGCAGCAGCGACAGCTTGCGCACCGCCGGTGATCTGGGCAGCTTCAGCCTGGCCAACCCCAGCGCCAACCGCCTGGTGGTCAACCAGACCAGCACCAAGGCGATCATCAACTGGGACAGCTTCGACATTGCGGCCGGCAACACCGTGCAATTTGTGCAGCCCGCCAAGGGCTCGGCGCTGAACCGCATCTGGGACGCCAACCCCAGCGTGGTGCTGGGCCGGATCGAGGCCAACGGCGAGGTGATCCTGCAAAACACCAACGGCCTGATCTTCGGGCCGACGGCGCGGGTGGAGACCGGCCGCTTTGTCGCCACCGCCTTGCAAGTGGCCGAGGACGCCTTCCGGCGCGGCATCCGTGGTGCAACCGATGGCTCGGCCTCACTCGGCAATGCCGACAACCAGCGCAACGGCTTTGTCAGCATCGAGCGTGGCGCCGAGATCCGAACCGCCGCTGGCGGTGACGTGCTGGTGTTTGCGCCCCGGGTGGTCAACGAGGGCCGCATCGTTTCCCCCGGCGGCCAGACCGTGCTGGGCGCGGGCCAGACGGTCTACATGGCCGCGTCGGTGGACCCGACGCAGCGCGGCCTGATCATTGGCATACAGCCGTTTGTCAGCAGCGATACCGACCTGAACAGCGTGACCCAGGCCGCATCCCTGGGCTACAAGACAGTGAACGGCCAGACCGTGGCTGACAGCACGCCCGACGCCACCGCCGGGCTGGTGCGCCAGGTCAACGCCATCGTGGCCGAACGCGGCGCGATCAACCTGGTGGGGCTGCTGGTCCGCCAAAACGGCCTGCTGCAGGCCACCACCGCCGTCAAGGGCGAAAACGGCGTGGTCCAGCTGCTGTCCCAGGCCGCCGTCAACCCGACGGCGCTGCAGGTGGTGGGCAACCAATTGGTAAACGTGCCGCGCACGCTCAAGCTGGGCAGCGTCACCCTGGGGCCGGCAAGTGTGACCCAGGTTCTGCCGGCCAGCGACAAGGCCGCCACCCAGCTCGACGCCGAGACCTTCAATGCCTCGCACATCCGGGTTGAGGGCGAGCGGGTGTTGGTACAGGCCGGTGCCCAGGTGCGGGCGCCGGGCGGCAATATCGAGCTGCTGGCCTCGAACAAGCCCGACCAGTCGGTGGCGTTTGATGTCGGCAACTTCAACCTCAGCAGCCATGCCAACGACGACAGCCGGATCGTCATCGAGTCTGGCGCGCTGATCAGCGCCGCCGGGCTGCGCAATGTCGAGCTGCCGATGAGCCGCAACCAGCTCAGCGGCCGGTTGTTTCAGATCGAGTTGGCCGATTCACCGGTGCAGCGCGACGGCGCGCTCTACCGCGAAGAGATTTTCTTCGATGCCCGCAACCCGCCCAAGATCGCCAATGTCAGCGGCTTCTACACCACCATCGGCCGCACCGCCGAAGAGTATTCGGTGCGTGGCGGCACGGTGTCGGTGCAATCCGACGGCGGCCTGGCGGTGGACCGGGGGGCCCGCATCGACGTGTCGGGCGGCAGCCTGCGCTACGGCGACGGCCAGATCCGCACCAGCTTGCTGCGCCAGGGCGACAACTGGCTGGCCATCGACAAAGCCAGCGCGTCGGTGAAGTACGACGAACTGGGCAACAGCAAGGCCCGCAGCGATGCTGGCAACGCGGTGTTCCGCACCGACACCGTGCCGGGCTATGTGCAGGGCAGCGATGCCGGGTCGGCCACGTTGGCTGGGCGGCGGCTGTACTTTGCCGGTGATGTTGACGGCAGTGTGGTCAGCGGGCCGCGCCAGACCGGGCGTGGCCCCGATGCGCCGCCAGTGGCGGCTGAGCTGGTGTTCGGCCGCCAGCGCCAGACCGACAGCTCGGTGCAGGCCATCGTGCTGCAGACCGGCGCCGGGCCCCGGCCCGACCGGCTGTTCAACGCACCCGAGACCGCTGCGGTTGATGACAACCTGGCCGCCGGCACCGTGCTGTCCACCACGCTGCTGGGCCAGACCGGGATCGGTGCACTGCGGGTCTACGCCGCCGACCAGGTCAGCCTGCAAGCCGGCGCGCAACTGGCGCTGGGCAACAACGGCCAGTTCAGGGCCGAGGCCAGCACCCTGTTGATCAACGGCAGCCTCAGCGCCCCGGCCGGCAGGATCGAGCTGACCACCCTGGGCGACGCCCAGACCCGCCATGACCTGAGCCTGGGCAGCCAGGCACTGCTCGATACCGCCGGCACCTGGATCGACGACTCCCGCCTGTCCGCCAGCGAGGCCATCCGCCCGCTGGCGCTGAACGGCGGCAGCGTGCTGCTCAATGCGGCGTCCAGCCTGATCGCGGCGCCTGGCGCGCGCATCGACGTGTCGGCCGGCGCCCGCCGCAACAGCGCCAGCGCACTGAGCACTGGCAAGGCGGGTGCGATCACGCTGGCGCTGAACGTCGGCGCCGATGCCAGCCTGCCGTTGCAGGGCAACTTCAACGCCTGGCAAGCCAGCCTGGCGGGATACGACTTCGGCAACGGCGGCAGCCTGGCCATCAGCGGTCTGCCCGGCCTGACACTGGGCGGCAACAGCCTGGCCGACAGCCGCTTCAACACGGCCTGGTTCAACGGCAACGGCTTTGGCCAGATCACGCTGTCCAGCATCGGCGACCTGAAGATTGCCAACACCTTCAAGCTCGACCTGCTGCTGGCCAACTACCTGCCCGACCTGGCGGCCGGCAGCACCTTGGCAGAGGGCAAGCTGGCCAGCGTCGGTATCAAGCCGGTGGCCAGCCAGCGGGCGGCGGTATCGCTGTCGCTGCAAGCCGCAACCGCGCCCAACCTGACCACCGGCGTGCGCGGCGCCAGCCTGCTGATGGACAGCGGCGCGCAGATCAGCACCGAGGCCGGTGGCAGCCTGAAGCTGGGCGCACGCCGTGAGCTGACCGTGGGCGGCAGCCTGACGGCGCCGGGTGGCGCCATCGAGCTGGCCTTGCGCGGCAACCGCGGCGGCTCGCAGAGCGCCAGCGTGTTCGACGACCCGGTGGGGTTTCTGGCCGACCAGGCGGTATGGCTGACACCCGGCGCCCGCTTGTCGGTGGCCGGCACCACCGAGTTGCTGGCCGACCGGCTGGGCCGGCAGACGGGCACGGTGTACGGCGGCGGCACGATTGCGCTGACGGCCGAGCGCGGTTATGTCGTGGCCGAGTCCGGCGCCACGCTGGACCTGCGCGGCGCGGCGGCAACGCTGCTGACGACTGCCGCAGCCGCACCGATCCGGGTGTCCAAGGGCGGCGGTATGCTGGCGATCACCACACCTGAAGGCCTTCGCTTTGATGCCGCTGTGCTGGCCAACGCAGCCGACGCCCAGGCCGATGGCGGCAGCTTGTCGGTGGCGATCTCGCTGGGCGGCAAGGACCGGCAGTCGGGCGGTTTGGCCTTTCCGACCGGCGGGCGTGAGTTGCACCTCAGCGACAGCCTGCCCGCGGCCACCGTGGACCAGCCCGGCGGCAACATCGGCAGCTGGCTGGGCAACGGCAGCGGCAGCCTGTCGAACAAGACCTTGCAGGCGGCCGGCTTCTCGCAAATCACGCTCAAGGCGGACGACAAGATCAGCATCGACGCCAACCTGACCCTGGCAGCCGACAGGTCGGTGACCTTGGACTCGCGTGTGCTGGCGGGGGCCAGCGGCGTTGAAGTCACGGTCAAGGCACCCTATGTGGCACTGGGTGACCAGCGCCGCAGCGAACGCGCGCCGTTCGAGACCCTGCCGGCAGCCACCACCGGCAACGCGGCGCTCGACGTGCGTGGCGGCCTGGTCGAGGTCTTTGGCAATACGGCGCTGCAGGGCTTCAAGTTTGCGGCGCTCAACGCCACACTCGACCCGTCGGGCGGCAACAACCGCAGTGACGGTGAGGTGCGCCTGGTGGGCAGCGCCCGTGGCCAGAGTCCCCGGCCGCTGGGCTCGCTGGACTTCAGCGGCGAACTGCAGGTCACGGCCGGCCAGCTTTATGCGACGACGCTGAGCCAGTTCAACCTCACCGGTCACGCCGATGCCAACGGCAACCCGAGCTACTTTGGCAGCTACCCGCCGCTGGGCGGCAGCAGCAGCGCTGCGCCGCTGTCCGCGCTGGCATCGCTGGCCGTGCGGGCAGGCCGCATCGACATAGGCGGCGTCGTCCGCCAGCCGTTTGGCAATCTGGCGCTGGACGCCGATGCGCTCAAGCTTTTGGCCGGCAGCGAGCTGTCGGTGGCAGGCACCCACAACGAAGTCCTGGTGGGCACCACCGTCAACGGCAGCCAGTGGCAATACAGGGTCGATGGGCTGTACCAGGCCAACGGCGTGGCCAAGTCGCTGGACGCCTTGTCCAACCCCGACATCCTGGCACTGGGGGCGCTGCCAGTGGCCAAGGGCTTGTCGATCCAGGGCAAGTCGCTGGTGATCGACCCGGCGGCCAGGCTGTCCGCCGCCGGCGGCGGCAACCTGAAGGCCTGGGAGTTTGTCGCCGGTGTCGGCGGGTCAACTGACACCCTGACACGTGCCGGTGTGTACGCCGTGTTGCCCGACCGGGCCTATGAGTTTGCACCCAGCGATGCCGAAGTGCTGGCCAGTGCGGGTGCGGCGGCACCCAAGCCGGGTGCGCAGATCGACATCACGCTGGCCGGATCGGCCCTGGCCCCCGGCCGCTACACCTTGCTGCCGGCGCGCTATGCCTTGTTGCCGGGTGCCGTGCTGGTGTCACTGGCCGGTGACAGCGGCAAGGCCGTGTTGACATCGGCCTTGCAGAATGACGACGGCAGTGCGGTGGTCACCGGCACGCTGACCGGGCTGGGCTCCCAGGCCTCGGCGCTGCAGCGGTTCCTGGTCGAGCCGGCGGCCACCGTGCTGGCACGTTCACGCCTGGATGTCACCGATATCGGCACGCTGCTCACCGCTGTGTCGCAGCGCCTGGACAGCAGCGCGCCGGTGCTGCCCAGCGCCGCCGGCCAGGTTGCGTTGCAATCGCAGCAGGCGTTCAGCTTGGCGACCCCGGTGGCATTGCAAGGGTTTGGCAGTGCCGCCGGCGGCCGGCTGGACATCGCGGTGGACGGCGGCAAGTTGGCCATCGTCGATGACGTTGCTGCGCCGCCGGCCAGCGCGGCCACCGGCTGGAGCCTGCTGAGCGCCGCTGCCCTGGGCGCAGGTGGCGCTGGCAGCGTGCTGGTGGGCGGGCTGCGCAGTGCCGATGGCAACAGCGTCGACAGCCGCAGCAGCGCGGTGGCCCTGCTCGCGCAGCAGCAGCCGCTCTCAGCCGCCGAGCTGATGCTCACCGGCCGGGACAGCGTGAGCATTGCCGCCGGCAGCACGCTGCAGGCCAAGGGCACCACCGACACAGCGCCCAGGACCCTGGCACTGGCCGGCGACAGCGCGTTTGTGTTGGTGTCTACCGCGGTCGATACCCGGTTGACCCGCAGCTACACCGGCGGCGCCACGCCCGGACAAACCGGCGTGGTGAACGTCAACGCCGCTGCCACGGTGACCGGCCCCACGCTGCAGTTCAACGCGGCCAAGGCGATCAATTTGTCTGCCGACGCCAACATCACGACCGACCACCTGGCCTTGTCCACCCAGCGCATCGCCGTTGGCTCACCCGCCACTGCGGCGGCTGATGCGACAGTGATCGACGGCAAGCTGCTGGCCGCCGTGGCGGCGACACCCTGGGTCGATCTGACCAGCCTGAGCAGCATCGACTTCAGCGGCAGCCGCGACCTGCACTTCGACACCCTGACACTGGATGCACCCCAGCTGCGCGGCCTGGGCAGCGACAGCCAGCTGGTGCGGCTGCAGGCCCGGCAATTGGGCTTGCGCAACAGCGCGGGCAAGGACGGCGACGCCACGCTGCTGGGCCAGGGCCGGCTCGAGTTGCAGGCCGACAACACCAGCGGCGCGGCAGACGGCACAGCGGCTTTGATCGTGGGTGACTCCAACAGGTCCAAGCCCTCCGCCAACAGCGCGGGCGCTGCGGCCAACAGCCAGTTTCTGGGCTTCGGCCAGACCCTGCTGGCCAGCAGCGGCGACCTGCGTTTCACCGGCACAGGCCGTGTCGTGACCCAGGGCGATGCCACGTTGCGCGCGGTGCGCGTGACGGCCGCCAGCGGTGCCGACCAGGGCGTGAGCGCGCCCGGCGCGCTGCTGCGGATCGAGGCCGCAGTGCCCACCGCAGCCACCGCCCAAGCCACCGCCCAAGCCGCCGCCGGCCAAGGCGCCCAACTGCACTTCGGCGCCCGGCGCATCGAGCAACTGGGCCGCATCGACGCGCCCGGAGGCCTGATAGAGCTGGCCGCCAGCGGCGTGGCGGGTCAGACCGGTGTGCTGCTGGGCACCGGCTCCGTGACCTCGGTGGCCGGCTACCAGGCAGCCGCCACACCGACCTGGACCGTCTACGGTGATGCGGGTCGGGTGACGGTCAGCGCAGAGGCCGGGTCTGTCTTGGTGGCCGGCCGCATCGACCTGTCTGCCAGCGGCACGGCCAGCGGCGGCGAGCTGAGTTTGCGTGCGCCGGGCAATGCGACCGACCCGGGCGCCGCTGTCGACATCGCCGCCAGCGCACAGTTGGCGGCCGGCGGCGGCAGGGGTGGCCTAGGAGGCCGCGGTGGCGTATTGCGCATCGACGCCGGCCAGCTGCGCCAAAGTGGCAGCGCCAGCGGCAACCTCGATGCGCTGGCCGGCACCTTGGCCGGCGCCGGTTTCGACCAGGCGCTGGACCTGCGGGTGCGCCAGGGTGATCTGGTGCTGGAGAGCGCCAGCCTGCGCGCCGACCAGGTCACGCTGAGCGCCGATCAGGGCAGCGTCGCGATCAATGGCCGGATCGACGCCCGCGCGGCCGCAGGCGGCATGGTGCGCCTGTTTGCCGGCAACGATGTGCTGCTGGGCGGCAGCATCGACGCCGCCGCCAGCCGAAGCGGCAGCAACGGCGGTGAGGTGCTGCTGTCGGCGGGCCGTGGCAGCGTGGCGCTGGGCGCTGCGGCGCGTATCGATGCCGGCGGCGACGACGCTGGCGACGGCCGGGTGGTGCTGCGCGCCGGGCGCGACGACGACGCCGGCACGGTGCGGCTGCGGATCGCCCCGGGCTTTGACAGCCGCCGCCAGATCCAGGCGGCCGATGTGGCGATCGAGGCGGTGCGCAGCTACAGCGGCGTTACCAGCCTGGTCAGCGGTGTGGGCGGCGGCAGCCAGCTTGGCCAGGCCACGGTGCTGGCGGACAGCCAGGCATTTGCGGCGCAGGGCGCCAGCCTGCTGGGCAACTTGGGCCTGGCCGGCGACGCGCGGGCATCGCTGCGCAGCGCGGCCGAGGTGCTGGCCAGCGGCAACTTCACGGTCGCCGACGACTTCAACCTCTGGCAGGCGGGCCGCGCCGACGGCCAGGTCGGTGCCCTGACGCTGCGCGCGGCAGGCAACCTGACGTTGGCAGGTTCACTGAGCGACGGCTTTGTCAGCGCCAGCCGACCCGCTGGCGTCGACCTGTCGGCGCCCACTGACATGGTGGCCGGGCCGGCCTGGTCGTTCCGGCTGGTGGCCGGTGCCGACCTGGGCGCCGCCAACCCGATGGCAGTGCAGCAAGGCAGCACGGGTGATCTGCGTATCGCGCCCACCAAACTGCTGCGCACCAGCGCCGGCAGCATCGACCTGGCAGCGGCACGGGACATCGTGCTGGCCGCCGACAGCGGCGGCGCCAACCAGGCTGTGGTCTATGTCGCTGGCCGGCCGTCAGCCGCTACCTTGACACTGCAGGGCTCGGCCTGGACACCGCAGTTCACCGAGCAAGGCGGCGCCGTGCGGCTGGCCGCGGGCCGTGATGTGGTCGGCGCACCGGCCACCCAGTTGTTTGGCGCCTGGTTCTATCACACAGGCTCAGTGGACACGGCGCCGGTGGCATGGTGGAGCGCGTTTGATGCTTTCCGCCAGGGCGTGGGATCGTTTGGCGGTGGGTCGGTGCAGGTCAGCGCGGGCCGCGATGTGCTCAACCTGGGCGTGGTCGCCCCCAGTTCGGCCTTGGCCAATGCCGCCGTCTCGTCGGATGCCGGCACCGCTGCGGCGCTGCCGGTGGTGAGCAATGGCGGCGACATCGAGGTGCAGGCGGGCCGCGACATCCGCGGTGGCAACTTCTTCCTGGGTCGCGGCCAGGGCCGGCTGACAGCCGGCGGCGAGATCGGCGAAGGCGCGGCGATAGCGGCCACCAAGGTTTCGGGCATTGCC